>DUQI01000087.1 GCA_012837885.1 Fastidiosipila sp. | reverse complement strand
TCTTTACGATCAGGGGGCACAGATCGCCCAGCAGTACATGAGTCCGTTCGACCTCCTGATCGGGGTCGTCGGGGACTCCGGTGCCGGTAAATCGGTATTGATCAAGGGGATGTTTCCGGGACTTGAACTGACGAACGACGATGAGGGCGTCAATGTGCGCCCCTTGCCGATACTCGATCTGGACGATACCGGCTTTTTCTCTCCGCATACGTACCATGTCGACATTCGCTTTGAATCGGCGTTTTTGCAGATGCATGAATTGGCTGATGCGATCGAGGAGGCGATCTTGCGCGGTAAGCGCGTGATCGTCGAACACTTCGAGCTGATCTATCCGTTTTTGAAGAGAAATGCCCATCTGCTTGTCGGGCTCGGCGAAGAGATCATCGTGACGCGGCCCAGCGTCTTCGGCCCGGAGCCGGACGAGATCCGCGACATCGTCTTCAAGTCGATCACCTTCAGGCGGATGGCGCATACGGCCGAAGATCTGGTCGAGTTTTGTCTCGAGGAACGCAATATCTTCCGCTTTGAGCATGCCGACGTGCGGCACGGTTTTCTCCTTGTCTTCCCGGAAAAACCGGATGTCGATCTGGCGGAACTGGAAGGTTGTGTCAAAGCGATGATCAAAAATGACAAGCCGGTCTCCTATCTCGACAACGCCCATGTCATGATCGGCGATCATAAACACTACTGCACCGGTCCGCGCATGCATGTCAAGTCGACTGGCGAGATCAAACAGTTTTCGATCTATCCCGAATTGATCAGAGAAGAGATCACGGGACGCTTCATGCTCTTGGGACTCGTCAATTTCGATCCGGATGAACGCCTCTCGGATCTGAACCGTTTGATGCTTTAGTCTTAACGTCTAATCGAGATGGGATGTGTCGTTGATCAGAGGGATCTCGACTAAGCGATCGTGGGAGAAGATGAGCTTTGTCAACGCCGTGTTGGCAAAGACGGTCGGCGGCGTGTCAAATCCGAAGTCAGAAGACAAGGACTGCAAGATGAGATTGAGGATGTATCCGTGACTGACGGCCAGCAACACCTCGTTTTTGTGTTCGCTCAAAATCTTCTTTAGAAACGTTTTGCCACGGGCCAGTACTTCATCGCCCGTCTCGCCACCCGGTGAACGGACGCCCATCGGATCGTCTTTTAATTGTTCGAAAACGTCGGCGTAGCGTTCCCGGCAATAGTCGTATTTTTGGCCTTGCATCTCACCCATATCGATCTCACGCAAAAGTTTCGTGGCGACGATTTTTGTTTCGTCATGCGCTTCGAGGATGAGCCTCGCCGTTTCATTGGCCCGCTGGAGATCACTTGTGTAGGCGTGATCGATGCGGTAATCGAGCAGGCGTGTGCCGAGCTTTTCGGCCTGTGCCATGCCTTCGGCCGCGAGCGGCACATCAAATTGCCCCTGAATAATGCGATCGATGTTGCCGGAGGTGACGCCGTGTCTGACGAGATAGAGTACCGTCTCTTCGTCCTGGCTCGTATCGATTACATAGTCGGCTTTTTGCTCCGGTTGAAAACGAGCGTGATACGCTTTTTCGCGCGGCAGCCATTCGGCTTCAAAGACCGGGTAATAGTCACCTTCGCGCGCTTTGAGCCGCGCTTCTTGCACCGCTCGATCGACCGTCAGAAAAACCGTCGCATCGTAGAGGGAGGCGATCGCCGGGTGTAGCGCATACGACCCTTCGATCACGATCAATCCGGATGAACCGGCCTCACGCTCACCGACAAAAGACTGGGACTGGCAAGAAAAGACTCGATGCGTCGCAGGCTGTCCTTGACGAAGCGGCTCTAAGACTTCGCTTCGAAAGCGCGCAAAGTCCATATGGGATGCCGCCTCGGCACCGTCTTTTCGATCTCTTTTATCGACCGGTAAATAGAAATGATCGAGCCGGATCACTTTTCCGTGGTAGCGTTCGGCAAGATCGACGGCGAGCCGGCTCTTACCTGAACCGGCCATACCGTCGATGCCCAGAATGAAGCGCTCCGTCAAGAGGAGCGCTTCACTGATCTTTTCTTTTAAGTCGTCTTTAGTCACTGAGCTTTTTCGCGATCCCGATCGCGCGCTTCACCTGATGTTTGACGGCCGCTTCAATCGCATCCGACAACGGTTCATCATGCGAGACGGTGACCGATGTTCCATAAGGATTTCCGCCGGCTGCAAAGAGTACTTCGTCGGTATAGCCGGGGAAGACAGGAATCGCACCCCAGTGCGCCATCGAGGTGTAAAACATCATGAGCGCCATTTCCTGGCCGCCGTGCATGTTTTCTGCAGATGTCGTCGCGGTGACGACCTTGTCAGTCAATTTACCTTCGGCCCAGAGAGCACCCTGACCGTCGATGAACGCTTTCATCTTGCCGGCCGGCGCCCCGAAACGCGTCGGGAAGTGAAAGACGATCAGGTCCGCCCAATCGAGATCGTCACTCGTCGCTTCAATCACGTCTTTCGAACGTTCGGCTTCGGCTTCCCATGCCGGGTTGTTTGGTGTACCTTCTTCGGCCACTTTGCGGAGGCGCACTTCGACGCCTTCTTCTTTCGCCGCTTCTTCCGACCAGCGTGCCATCTGGCTGTTATTGCCCGTCATGCTGTAATAGACGATCGCAACATTCAGTTTATCTTTGCTCATAATATTCCTCCAAAAGGATTTATTTTACTTAGCTCAAACCAGATTTCAAATAAAAAGCAGATCACTTGTTATCTGAAAGCTCGGTTATCATTAAGGTACTATTAAGAAATTCTTTCTACGGTAACAAGGATACGAGAAGTAACATTTATCTCATTTACTTGGCGTCGGCATAGATTCTGCTTCAAACAGCTTTTATGGGATTACAATTGAAATGATCT
>DUQI01000086.1 GCA_012837885.1 Fastidiosipila sp. | reverse complement strand
TTATCGCCGGCATCTACGCGCCGTTCGATCCCGCAACCGACACGTTCCAGTCCTGGCTGATGCCGAAGTTCTGGCCGGTCCTCGGTATCGCCTTGTTCGGTGTCATCGCCGGTACCTTCCTCTGCTACTATCTGCGCCGCCGTTACTTGGAGAGAGCCGATCTTCCGTATCCGATCGGGCAGGCGGCCGCGGAGACCTTACAGGCAGGCGATACAGGCGGAAAGAAAGCCGCCTTGCTCTTTGGCTCGCTTGGTGTATCCGCGATCTTCACGGCACTGAGAGACTACTTTAAGACGATCCCGGAACTCATATCCGGCCACATCGGCCTTGTGCCGATCTCGCTTTACACCTCGCCGATGGCGATCGCGATCGGCTATATCATCGGCTTTGGTCCGTCTGCCTACTGGATGCTCGGGAATTTAATCTCGAGAATCGGGTTCGATGTCTGGGGCGTCGAAGCAGGCACATTCGGCTCAGCAGCCGAATCAGGTCAGTTCGCTCTGACGGCCGCAATCGGCTTGATGGTCGGTAGCGGTATCGCGATCCTGATCGCGTCGGTCAGAGACCGCATTAAGCAAAAGAGAGCTGTATCGACCACCACGGATGGCGAAGTGGAGCCGGCCGATGAGAAAGGCCGCCTGACGATGCGTACGGGCCTCATCGCCTTGATCCTCGCTGCCGTCACCTTCTTTATCTCGATCTTGGTCGGACTCTCACCTGTCGTCTCGATCCTCCTGATGCTCGGTGTCGCCTTTGCCACCTCGATGAGTGCCGTGATTACAGGACAGACCGGAATCAACCCGATGGAAGTATTCGGCATCATCGTGTTGCTCGCGATCCGCCTAGTCGTCGACGTGTCGCATGAACACGCCTTCCTGATCGCCGCGGCGGTCGCCGTCGTCTGCGGCTACACCGGCGACATGATGAACGACTACAAAGCGGGACAGATCGTCAAGACGAATCCGAAAGCGCAGCTCGTCTCGGAACTCGTCGGTGGCCTGATCGGCGCCGTCGTCGCCGTGCTCGCCCTCTTCGCCGTGATCTACCAGTTCGGCGGCGTCGGCGGCGATACCGGCCTCACAGCCGCCCAGGCGCACAGCGTCGCAGCGATGGTCTCCGGCATTGGCGATCCGATCGTCTTCACGACCGCTCTCGTACTCGGCACACTTCTGTTCCTCAAAGGCGTCCCGGCCATGATCATCGGCATCGGCATGATCTTACCGCAGGGCATGTCGGTCGCGATCTTTATCGGCGGACTTCTCTCGGTCATCATCCCGCGCCTTTCGAAAAACCGCGATCAGCTCCGCCAAAACGGCCAGATCATCGCAGCCGGACTTCTAGGCGGTGAAGGTATCACCGGTACGATCATCGCCTTCATCTCGATGTTCACCCGCTGATCAATTTACGATTTAACTGATTACAAACGGGCATCCGACCGGATGTCCGTTTGTTTTCGTCAACCCACACTTAAGTAGGCAAATACGCAAATCTCTGAGACCTCTAGTTTTCCACCTTTCGATAGGCGATCGCACGTTCTGAACAATGCATCACACATGTCATGCAGACGAGGCATTCGCTTTTATCGATAACATGGACGGTTTGTTCTTTTGAGACAGCCGCCGCCGGACAGACGCGATAACAGTCTCCATGGTTTTTGCACGTCTTCGGATCTATGATGACCGCGCGCCTGCTCAGAGTTGCCGGCCATTTAAGAATTGTGCCGTATGGACACAAGTAGCGGTGCCACAACGCTTCTTCGAAGAAAATCGTCAGGAATACACCGAGCACCAAAAGTGCCGGCAAGACCGGTAGGCGCTTGCCGCTGATCATGGTAAAGACGAACAACGCGAGAAAAACGCCGAGTGCCGTGTACCTCACCGCATCTCGCTTCAGCCAAGCCGGCGTCGCAAATGATCTGACGCCGAGTTTCTTTTTCAGCCAACTGACTCCCTTCATCACCGTATTGATCGGGCAGATCCAACCGCAATAGATGCGTCCGGCAAAAAAAGCCGCGATGATGCTGAGACCGAATAACGCGATCCAGAGCTGTACCTTGCCGGTCAAGATCAGGACGATGAATAATGCTAAGAACAACACCTGCGGCAATCGCCGCATGACCATCTTCAATGCCTTATTTTTCTTCATACTTATTCGGATGCGGTGCTTTGACGACGAACAACTCGAGGACCTCTTCATCTTTGTTGTTGACGTTCATCAGCGTGTTATATGGAACCTCGAGCAAGGATCCTGCTTGGTACTTCTTTTCTTCCTGATTGTTCAGACGAATAGAGACCTTGCCGCGGACAACGATCATATAGACGTTCGTGTTCGAAGCATGTTCCGGAAGTCCGGCGTCTTTCGGAAAGATCATGTGCATGATCTGCGCCGCGTCGGTGTTCACCACATTCTCAACGACACGCTCGTCGCCTCGACTAAACGTATTAACCTTTTCAACCATAAAGTCACCACCATGTTTTTGCGGCTAGTATAATGATGGACGACGATAAATTAAGTTACCGCAGTAACTTTTATGGGTGGTACGTTTATGGCCGACTATTTTGACTTATTAAGTAACCTTGAGCTTTTCCATGGATTCAGCAAGGAAGCGCTCGCCGCCCGTTTGAGTGAGAGCCATTACCGTGTGCTCAGGTTTAATGCCGGCCAGGTTATCCACCTGCAGCATGAGACGTGCCGGCATCTCGATATTATCCTAGCGGGACAGGTATTCGTGCAAAAACTCGATGTGACCGGTCATGTGTTGACGGTGGAAGATTTAACGGCAGGTGACAGCATCGGTGCATCGCTTCTTTTTTCGAGCCGAAACACGTATCCGCTCTCGATCGTCGCCAAGACCGACACCGTCTTGTTTCGGCTCGCGAAGAAAGAGATTGAAAAACTGAGTCAGGAAAACAGCGATTTTCTGCGTGCGCTACTTCGCACCATCTCCGATCGCACCTTGATGCTGACCGAACGGATCGATGCCATATCGTTAAAGACGATCAGGGAGAAGATCAGCGATTATTTAAGACTCGAATACTCGATACAAAAGCGTCTGACATTGACGCTGCCGCTTTCGAAAAAGCAGCTCGCCGAACGCTTCGGTATTCAGCGTACGTCTTTAAGCCGAGAACTCGACAAGATGCGAAAAGACGGTCTCATCTCTTTTCGAAACAGAGACATCACATTGGAAGATAAAAACTATTTCAGGATTTGATCGTCGGTCTTTACTCGATACGTAGCATATCGTCAGCCAGTACACCGCCCGCCTCGCGTACCGCTGCTTTGGCAAGCTCCAAGGTGGGATCGATGAACGCTCCCGACAGATCGAACTTTCGAACGGCGAGCGGCAGCTCCGTACAGCCGAGAATCAAGCGGGTCGCACCTCTTTCCTGAAGCGCGCTTATGACCTCTTTGATTGGCGTCGGATCGTAGTTGAAACGACCGGCCTTGATCACGTCATAGATCACATGCATGACGGCGGCCTGCTCTTTTTCATGTGGCTCAAGCGGTTCAATACCGCGCGCAATGAGCGCGTCTTTATATAGCCCGGCCGCCAGGGTGCCGCTCGTCGCCAATATGCCGGCGACTTTCACACCGTCTTCCTTAAGCCGATCAGCCGTGATATCGATCATCGATAGAAGCGGCAGCGGCAAACGGTCATTTACTCTTTTTAAAAACACGTGCGAGTTGTTGCACGGCACGATCATGAAATCGGCGCCGGCCGCTTTCAGTTTTGCGGCTACCATAAGCAACGTGTCGGTCGGATCCTCGCCGCCTTTTAGAATCGCTTCGGTGCGATCCGGCACCTGCGGCCAATTGACAATCACGATCGGCAGATGCTCCTGATCGGCATCGGCTTTCGTCAGACGCACGATCTTATCAAACAGATCGATCGTGGCCAAAGGCCCCATCCCGCCCAACATGCCGATCACTTTGTATTTTTTCTTTTCTTCATTCATCCTGAGCGGCATTATAATATGTCGGGCATCGGCTGAACAGAGCAAGGGTAGCAGGATCTATAAAGATATGAAAACGGCGACAGTTTCCTGTCGCCGTTTAACGTTTTGTCTATCGGGCTAAATCAAGTCGCGTAGACTTATTTCGCCACCTTGATCATATGCTGCAGGAGATCGACGGTGCGCACCGAGTAGCCCCACTCATTGTCGTACCAGGTGACGACCTTGAAGAAGCGTTTTTCGCCTTTCAAGTTATTGTTCAGCGTCGCTTCGGAGTCATAGATCGAGGAACGCGGATCATGGATGATGTCGGTCGACACGATCGGATCCTTTTCGTAGCCGAGAATGCCTTTGAGGTACGTCTCGGACGCTTTCTTCATGAGCGAGTCGATCTCTTCGATCGAGGTGTCTTTTTCCGCCGTGAAGGTCAGGTCGACCACCGAGCCGGTCGGCGTCGGTACGCGGAAGCTCATGCCCGTCATTTTGCCGTCGACTGCCGGCAACACTTTACCGACGGCTTTCGCGGCGCCGGTCGAGGACGGAATGATATTGATCGCTGCAGCACGACCGCCTCTCCAATCCTTCTTGGAAGGACCGTCGACGACTTTCTGCGTCGCCGTATAGGCGTGAATCGTTGTCATCAGGCCTTTTTCAATGCCGATGCCTTCTTTCAAAAGCACATGCACGATCGGGGCGAGACAGTTCGTCGTACAAGACGCGTTCGAAACGACGTCGTCTTTTGCCGGATCATACTCTTCATGGTTGACGCCCATGACGAGGAACTTGACATCACCTTTGGCCGGAGCCGAGATGATGACTTTCTTCGCGCCGGCTTCCAAGTGACCGCTGGCCGATGCCAGATCGGTGAACAGCCCGGTGCTCTCGATGACGTACTCGACGCCAAGCTCTTTCCACGGCAGATCCTTCGGCTCTCTCGCCGCCGGAATGCACTTCACTTTGTGCTTGCCGTTCACGATGATCGTATCTTCTTCTTCCAAATCGGGAGACGATTTTTCCGTCGTCAACTCAGCGTCGAATTTTCCCTGTGTCGAATCCCACTTCAACTGATAAGCAAAATAATCGGCATCGGTCGCCACATCGGCGACGGCAACGACGTCAATGTCTTTCCCAAGTAGGCCTTCATCAACCATTGCACGGAACACGAGGCGGCCAATTCTGCCAAATCCGTTAATCCCTACTTTTACTGCCATATATGTCAATCCTTTCTCTATGAAGCCAGTCCGGCTCCGTTCTTTTCCATCAGCCATTATAAACGATAGATACGGTAGAAAAAAGTAACCAGCAACGCTTATCGCCCGTTTCGAGAAACTTTGTACACATTCAGCAGGAATCGTCAGTAAACGTTAGCGGTTTTGTGAAATGTTTTTCTAATGTGGTTAACATCAGACCTCCAGCCCAAGACCTCCGCTGCAAATTTTAACTACAATAACAATACCGTTCTGCCTTAAACACGGCTCGTATCCGGACAAGTAGTTTTGTATGATGGAGTCTATAGTCAACTCAATATGGAACACAGGAGAACACCATGGATTTAAGCGAGAACCTGAAAAAATACGCCGACCTTATACTGCGTGTCGGCCTAAACGTGAAACCGGGCGACAACATCCTTTTGCGTGTGACGGAAGACGGTCTACCTCTTGCCCGCGAGATTGCGCGGCAAGCCTATGGCGCCGGCGTGCACCATATTCACTCGGTCTTCACCGACGATGCGATGACCTTGGCTCGATTTACGCATGCGCCGGATGAGGCGTTTGAGAGCTATCCCGAGTTCTTCGTCGATTTTTCCGAGCAGGCGTACTTGCACGGCTTTCATCTGGTAAACCTCGCCGCGCCGAACCCGGAACTTCTGAAAACCGTATCACCAGCCCGGATCGGCGCCTGGCAAAAAGTGATGGCGCTCGCTTCGGAAAAATTGATGCCATACGTCATGGAAAACCGCGTCAAATGGACGATGGCGGCCTTACCGACTCCAGCCTGGGCTGCGAGCGTCTTCCCTGACCTGCCGCTGTCTGACGCGATGGAAAAACTCTGGGAAAATATCTTTCACGTCGTGCGCGTCGATCAGGCAGACCCGGTCGCCGCTTGGCGCGAGCACGAGGAGAACTTAAAGAATCATGAGAACCGGTTGAATGAGTTGGCCTTTGAAAAACTGATCTATCAGGGACCAGGTACGGATCTGGAAGTATACCTGCCTGAAGGCCACATCTGGCTCGGCGGCTGTTCGGTCAGCCCGTCCGGCGAGCGCTTCATGCCAAACATTCCGACCGAAGAAGTGTTCACCATGCCGCACGCTTATAAAGTGAACGGCAGACTTAAGGCGACGATGCCGCTCGCCACACGCGGACGTATCATCGAAGGCATGACGTTCGTGTTCAAAGACGGCGCCGTCATCGATTATGCGGCGAGTGAAGGCGAGGACATCTTGCAAGATATTCTCGACACCGACGAAGGCGCTCGCCGGCTCGGTGAAGTCGCGCTTGTCGCTCACGATTCGCCGATCAGTCAGACCGGACTGTTATTCAAGAACACGCTCTTTGACGAAAATGCCTCCTGCCATTTCGCTCTGGGTAACGCCTACGCGGAAAACCATGTGCGCGGCGCCCTGATGGACAAAGAGGAGAAGAAACGAAACGGCATGAACGATTCTATCACCCACGTAGACTTCATGGTCGGCGGACCTGAACTGAATGTGACCGGTGTAAAAAAAGACGGCAGTAAAGTCAAAATACTGGTCAACGGAAACTGGGTGATCTAGCAAATATTTTACAAAATATCGCTACGCGAAAAGCATTGCTTTGCGAGCGCAAACGACAGTGACCTCGACATCGGTCGAGGTCACTGTGATTCACATTCGTGCAAGCGTTGAGAAGCTTTGCGCTTAGGAATTAGCGTTTACACTTTCAGGATCGGGTTTCTCGCCGCCTGCGTCTCGTTCGGACGCGCGATCGGCGTATTGTGCGGAGCCGCCTTGATCACATCGGGATCGGTCTCGGCTTCCTTCGCGATCTGAATCAGGGCATCAGCCAATCCGTCGAGATCGCGTTTCGTCTCGGTCTCCGTCGGCTCGACCATCAAGGCTTCCGGCACGATCAGCGGGAAGTAGACAGTCGGCGGATGGAACCCGTAGTCGATCAGGCGCTTCGCGACATCCATCGCGGTCACACCGTATTTCGATTTCAGGTTGTCGGCCGAAATGACGAATTCATGCATCGTCTTCGACGTCGTACCGACACGATAGTAATCCTTGACTCGCTCGTAGATGTAACGCGAGTTCGCAACGGCGCCTTCCGACACTTCGCGCAGACCTTGTCTGCCGTTCGCCAGAATGTAGGCGTAGGTGCGGACAAAGATGCCGTGCGAGCCGATGAAGCCGCGGATCTTACCGATCGAATCTTCGCTCTCATGCACCAGCTTGAACTTGTCACCGTCTGGCTGCACGAAAGGTACAGGCATGTAAGGTTCCAAGATCTTTTTCAATCCGACAGGACCGGCACCGGGGCCACCGCCGCCGTGCGGCGTCGAGAAGCTCTTATGGACGTTCAGGTGAACGACGTCAAAGCCCATGTCGCCCGGACGGACACGCATCGTAATCGCGTTCAGGTTGGCACCGTCGTAGTAGTTCAGACCACCGGCATCGTGGATCAGCTTCGTGATCTCCAGAATGCTCTCGTCGAAGATACCGAGCGTACTCGGATTCGTGAGCATCAATCCGGCGATCTCTTCGCCGTCACCGATCGCTTTTTTCAGCGCACCGATGTCGACCATGCCCTTCTCATTGCTCTTCACTTCACGCACGTCGTAGCCGACCATCATGGCCGACGCCGGGTTTGTGCCGTGGGCGGAGTCCGGAATGATCATCACGTTACGCTTCGTATCGCCGCGCTTTTCGTGGTAAGCCTTGATCAAAAGAAGACCTAGAAGCTCACCGTGCGCACCGGCTGCCGGCTGGAACGAGAAACGATCCATGCCGCAGATGAAACTCAGTTTCTTTTCGAGGTCCCAGAGCAGTTCCAGATTCCCTTGAATCGTGCTGTCCGGCTGGAGCGGATGCGAATTGGCAAAGCCCGGAAGCCCCGCCGAATCCTCATTGATCTTCGGGTTGTACTTCATCGTACAAGAGCCGAGAGGATACGTGCCGTTTTCCACACCGTAGTTTTTCAGCGACAGATTCGTGTAGTGACGGATGACGCCGATCTCCGAAAGGTTCGGTAGCGGCAGTTTTTCCGCTCTGAAAGCTTTGCCGTAGTACGACTTGGCATCGACATGTTCGAGCTCAGCCTGCGGGATCATGCGCTGACCGGTCACTTCGCCAGTCTGGGTCAAGATGACCGGAGTATCTTTGTACATCATTTGGCCACCTCCTTCTTGGCGAGACGCCTCACGGCGTCGACGAAACGGTCGAGCTGTTCAACCGTCTTCTTCTCGGTTACCGCGATCAACCACATGTTGCCGGGCAGGACATAGCCGCCCAGAATGTGCTCGTCGAGCAACGCTTCGTTTAGCGCCTTCAGATCGACACCGTCGACCGGACGCAACGCGAATTCGCGGAAGAAGGCACCTTTGAACACCGGCTCAAACAGGCCGGTATCGATCAGTTTGTCTCTCAAGTACATCGCCTTCGTCTGCGATTGCAGCGCGACTTCGGTCAGCCCCGCTTCACCCATCATCGCCAGGTAGATGGTCGCCGTCGTGGCGAGCAATGCCTGGTTCGAGCAGATGTTCGAGGTCGCCTTTTCACGGCGGATATGCTGTTCTCTGGCCTGAATCGTCAGGACGTAACACGTCTTACCGTCACGATCGACCGTCTGGCCGCAGATACGACCCGGCATACGGCGGAGCAAAGCATCCGTCGTCGCCATATAGCCGACCGTCGGGCCACCGAAGTTTTGCGGCAGACCGAGGCTTTGACCGTCACCGACCGCGATATCGATACCGCACTCACCGGGGCTCTTCAGGAGCGCCAGTGACACGAGGTCACACGAGGCGACGGCCAATGCGCCGGCCGCATGCGCCTTCTCGGCAAACGATTCGAGATCTTCGACAACACCGTAGTAGTTCGGACTCTGGATCAGCCAGGCGGCGTATTCGTCGCCTTCCTCCGGCAGGAACTGCTGGGTCTGGCCGTTCTCATCGAGTGCACCGACGACGATATCAAAGCCGACCGCATGCAAATACGTGCGGATCGTCTGTCTCGTCTCCGGATTGACGCCTTCCGATACGAAGACGCGGTTTCTGCGCTTCGCGCGACAGGCCATCAGCATCGCTTCCGCAGCTGATGACGGGCCATCGTACATCGAGGCATTCGAGACGTCGAGTCCCGTCAAGCGGCAGATATAGCTCTGCCACTCGAAGATCGCCTGCATCGTGCCCTGTGAAATCTCCGCCTGATACGGTGTATAAGCCGTGAGAAACTCCTGACGCTGAGTCAGGTGACGAATCGCCGACGGCTGGTAATGGTCATAGATACCGCCGCCCAGATAACTGTCGTAGCGTCTGCTGTCGACGTTCTTGCTGGCCAGCGCTTCGAGCGCCCGAATCACTTCGAGCTCGGAGAGACCTTCCTCGTTCAAGCAGTCGCACGTACCATCGTACTGCAACTGCTCCGGAACCATATCAAACAGTTTATCCAGGTCGATGCCGACGGACTCGAGCATCGCGCGACGCGATTCTCTATCCTGGGGCAGATAACCGTTCATTATTCCTCCTCGATCAGTGCCGCGTACGCATCTTTATCGAGCAGCGACTCCACTTCTGAAGGATCGGACAAACGGATCTTGACAAACCAGGTGTCATACGGCGCTTCATTGATCTGTTCAGGCGCGTCTTCCAGCGAATCATTGGCTTCAATGACTTCACCGGAAAGCGGGCTGTAGACGTCGGACGCCATCTTCACCGACTCGACCGAGCCGATCGTGCCGTCCACTTCGACCACCGTGCCGACCGGCACGACTTCCGCGAACACCAAATCACCCATCTGATCCTGAGCGTAGTCGGTCAGGCCAAACGTGGCGACGTCACCTTCAATCTTGATCCACTCATGCGACTTCGCATACTTGACATCATCTCTTAATTCGGACATATTTCCTCCTTTTTTTCGCGCCGTGCGCGATTCAAATACTTCCTTAATATTATTTAAAGCGGCTGTGAAAAATCAACCGAGCTTTACAAACGGGCTGTCCACCAGGGTGAACGGCAATTGCTTATTACGGATCTCCAAGAACAGTTCCTTGCCTTCCGGATCGAAATCGGGATCGACAAAGACATTCGCGATTCCCTTACCGAGGGTCGGCGAGAACGTTCCGGACGAGACCGTTCCGACGGCTTCGCCATCGACGATCAGGCGATAGCCTTCACGCGGAATCGCTTTGCCTTCGGCGGCAATATGGATCAATTTGCGGGACACGGTGTCACGCATCTTGCTGCCCTGGAATTCGCCTTCCTTCGCCACGAAGCGGTTCAGACCGGCGTCGAGCGCCGAGATATCTTCACCGAGTTCATGGCCGTAAAGCGGCATGCCGGCTTCGAGACGCAACACGTCTCTTGCACCGAGACCGGCCGGCGCGATTCCCTGATCGATCAGGCCCTGCCAGACATCGGCTGTTTTGGCGATCGGCAGATAGATCTCAAAGCCATCTTCACCCGTATAACCGGTACGCGACACGATCCACTCGATACCACCGTCCGGATCGGCGATCTGCAGGCTTCTGAAACGCTTCAGCTGCAAGATCTTCTCGATATCGTCTTCTTTGAAACCGAGCGCCTTCAACACGGTCGGTGCGGTTTCCCTGACCTTCGGTCCCTGCCAGGCGATCTGTCCGTACTGATCGGACACATCTTCCACGGTGACATCGACTTCGCCTTTTTTCGCTTTGAAACGGCCCAAGCTGTCATTGATATGACCGACGTCCTTGTCCTTGTTCGCCGCATTCACGACGAGCAGGTACATGTTCTTTCCTGTCTCATAAACCAGAAGGTCATCGACGGTGCCGCCAGCTTCATTGGCCAAAATCGCGTACGTCACCTGATCCGGCTGCATGCTGGATACGGGGCGGCTCAAAAGCCAGTCTAAAAATGCTGCAGCGTCCTCGCCCTTAACCATGACCTCGCCCATGTGCGAGACATCAAAAATGCCGCTCTCATTTCTGACCGCGGCGGTTTCGTCGCCGATGCCGGCGTACTGAACCGGCATGTTCCAGCCGGCATACTCAACCATACGCGCGCCTAAATCGACATGATGCTGATACAGTGGCGTTTTCTTCAAATAAATCACTCACCTTTCCGGTTTTATAAATAAAACGTGTATCGTAATTCTACCATAGAAAAAGGTGTATACAGGCCACATAATGTGTGCAGAGGCATAGATTAACCGGTGCGTATACGATTGATGCAGCGCCTGCAGCTAGGGAACTTCGGTGTTTTCCAAGAAAGCTCCGTATCTTTTTTTATGAAGGAGCTGAAAGACGCCTACATGCCTGAAAAGTGAGTGCGTACAAACGAACGGCGAACGGCTATAATAACTTGCGGCAGGAGGAACTTCTATGAACCTTAAAGAGCATCTACGCTATATCCCGGGATTTCCGGAAGAAGGCGTCACCTTTATCGATATTACGACCGTGTTGAAAGACCCGATTCTTTTCCATGCGGCTATTTCCGAACTGGCCAAGGCGGTCGAAGATCTGGAGTTTGACGTCATCGTCGGCGCCGAATCGAGAGGTTTTATCATGGGCGCACCGCTCGCCTACGCGCTCGGCAAAGGATTCATACCGGTCAGAAAAAAAGGCAAACTGCCGGCCGAGACCGTCAGCGCCGATTACGAGCTCGAATACGGGAAGAACACCCTGGAGATCCACACCGACAGCATCAAGCCGGGCATGAAGGCTTTGATCGTCGACGATCTTCTAGCGACCGGCGGCACGGCCAAAGCCAACTGTGAACTCGTGGAAGCACTGGGCGGAGTCGTCTCCGGTCTATTGTTTTTCATCGAACTCGATTTTTTGAAGGGCATGAAAAAACTTGACGGCTACGACGTACGAGTCGTCCTCACACTCTGATCAGAAATGATCTAGTGATAAAAGATC
>DUQI01000085.1 GCA_012837885.1 Fastidiosipila sp. | reverse complement strand
GGATGATCTATCCAGACTCGCTTCAGGCAGACACAGTGATGCCGACAAAATTACTTTTGAGATGTTTGTGCAGACATGGTATTTTTCACAGGTTATTCGTCGTGCCAATCAGCGGTACGAAATCATGACAAACGGGCGTTATAAACTCCGGCGCTCGGAAACAAGTGGCGATCAGCGTTCGAGGACGGGGCTTGATCTTTCCGTCGAGGATCTCTGGTCGGCAAATGAGCGCCCCGTTTCAACACTCTCCGGAGGAGAAAAATTTCAGGCCGCGCTCGCTTTGGCGCTCGGCTTGTCGGATGTCATATCGGAGCACGCCGGCGGCGTGCAAATTGACGCCTTGTTCATCGATGAAGGTTTCGGAGGACTTGACGACGATTCACTTCAGGACGCGATCCGCGTTTTGGAGAATCTCACTGTTGATACTCGCCTGATCGGCATCATCTCTCACGTGGCTCTATTGAAACAGGCGATCACTCAGCAGCTGTCTGTGTCGATCGTCGAGACAGAGGGGAGCTCCGTCGAGTGGGTTATGCTTTGACGCGTGAAAAGCATTTCTGACCGGCTTTTACATTGTGAAATCGCATAATCATATGTGCATAAAATAGTAATATTATAAATAGGATATGGTATAATAATAGGCGGTCATATTTGATCGTTCTAATCACCATCAATTTCTTTCAGGAGGTACCATGTACAAAAAACTTTTTATCCCGGGTCCAACTGACGTGGATCCCAGTGTGCTAGAAAAAATGGCGACGCCCATGATCGGGCATAGAACAAAAGAAGCAACGGAACTGCAAAAAAGCATTTCGGAAAAACTGCAGAAATTAATGTATACGGAAGATACCATTCTCCTGTCGACCTCTTCGGGGACAGGTTTAATGGAAGGCTCAATTCGCAGCTGCACGCGTAAGAGAGCGGCCGTTTTTTCTGTCGGCGCATTCGGAGATCGTTGGTACCAGCTCGCGACGGCGAACAACGTTCCGGCCGACATTTTCAAATCAGAGCCTGGACAGCCGACGACACCTGAAATGGTAGATGAAGCGTTGAAGACGGGTAAGTATGACGTCGTCACGGTCACGCACAACGAGACGAGTTCAGGCGTTGTCAATCCGTGTAAAGAGATCGGTGACGTGATCCGCAAGTACGATGACGTTCTCTATCTTGTCGACGCCGTCTCTTCACTTGGCGGCGACAAAGTAGAAGTCGACGCGTGGGGAATTGACTGCTGTATTACATCGACGCAGAAATGCCTCGCGCTCCCGCCGGGACTCAGCCTGTGCTCCATCTCCGATCGTGCGCTCAAGGCGGCAGAGCAGGTGGAGAACAGAGGATATTATCTTGACATCGTGCGACTCTACAAGCGCGTCGCGAAGGATTTCCAATATCCGTCCACGCCTTCGCTGTCCCACATGTTCGCACTCGACTACCAACTCGACCGTATCTTAGAGGAGGGGCTCGACAACCGTTTTGCCCGCCACAAGAGGCTGGCAGACAAAGTGCGCGCCTGGGCGTTAAAGAATTTCGCACTTTTCGCTGCTGAAGGCTACCGCTCTAATACGGTGACATGCATCAGCACGCCGCCCGGATTCGTTTTCAGCGATCTGAGCAAACCGATGCTCGAGCGCGGATACAGGCTCGGCGGTGGTTACGGTGACTTCAAGAGCTCGACTTTCCGCATTGCGACGATGGGTGAGCTCCAGGATGAGACTCTTGATGAAGTGATCGCGGCGATGAATGAAATTCTCGGATTGGAGGCGTAAGCATGGCGTTAATTCTTGCAAATGACGGTATCGATAAATCGGCGGAAAAGGCCCTAGTCGAACTCGGTCACGTCGTCGATACGGCGAAATATGAAGGTGAGGCGCTTCTGGCGAGACTCGCGGAAGTAGACGCCGTCATCGTTCGCAGTGCGACAAAAATCCGCAATCCCGAGATTGATGCAGGAGCAGCGGGCAACCTCAAGCTGATCATCCGCGGCGGTGTCGGTGTCGACAACATCAACGTTGATTATGCCGAGGAGAAAGGCCTTGAAGTGCGTAATACACCCGCTGCATCGAGCAGCGCCGTTGCGGAACTGGCGCTCGGCCATATGCTCTGCTGTGCACGCCATATCGGCGCCTCGAACGTCACCATGCGCCAAGGCAAATGGTTGAAAAAGCAGTACTCCGGAACGGAGATCGCAGGCAAGACGCTCGGACTGATCGGTTTCGGACGAATCGCACGGTCGCTCGCCGAAAAGTGTAAAGCGCTCGGTATGAACGTGATCTTCCACACGCGACGTCAACTCGCATGCGAAGACTGCGATGACTGCGAGCAGAAGAGTTTCGAAGACGTGTTGCGCGAATCGGATTACATCTCTCTTCATGTTCCGTTTTCAGGCGGAAAACCGTTCATTGGGAAAGAAGAGTTCGATATCATGAAAGACGGTGTGTTCATCATCAACTTGGCGCGCGGCGGAGTCGTCGATGAAGACGCGTTAGTCGATGCGATCGAGGCCGGCAAGGTGCGTGGCGCCGCCATCGATGTTTTTGAAGTAGAGCCGCTCGAAAATGAGCGTCTCAGGAATTGCGACAAGATCTCCATGACGCCGCATATCGGCGCGGCGACAGCAGAGGCACAAGCGCGAATTGGCGATAACATCGTCGAAATCATAAAGGAGAGACTGTAATGGCAATTGTGAGACCTTTTAGAGCTATACGACCCGATCCCGCCCTTGCTGATAAGGTTGCATGTCTGCCGTATGACGTCATGAATCGTCAGGAGGCGAAGGCTATGGCGGAAGGCAACCCTTACAGTTTTCTGCGCGTCGTCCGTTCCGAGCTGGAACTGCCGGAAACGGTCGGCGATTACGATGACGCCGTCTATGAGCACGGCCGTGACAATTTCCGTCGGATGATTGCGGACGGCGTTCTGAACAAGGATGAACGCCCTTACTTCTACGTATACCGCCAAGTGATGGACGGCCGCCCGCAGACAGGGCTCGTCGCGACGTACTCAGTCGATGAATATGTCGCGAACAGGATCCGCCG
>DUQI01000084.1 GCA_012837885.1 Fastidiosipila sp. | reverse complement strand
CTCGTACCGTTGAAAGAAACTTCAGAGTTAAATTGGATGGCTATTTCCAGATCAATTTCGGCGGTTTTGAGACGGCAATCGACCGCATGGGCGGCGTTAAGATTGAGATTTCCGGTGCTGAAGCAAGTTATATCAATGCAGAGGTTGGTGGCAATCTGTCTGGCGGTATGCAAAATCTGAGCGGAAAACAGGCATTATCCTACGCTCGTATTCGCAAACTCGACAGCGACTTTGCGCGTACCGGTCGTCAACGTAACGTGATCGAGAGCGTCCTGAGTCAGGGACTGACCGGCAATCCGCAGCGAATGGTCGATCTGGCTCAGGCGATTTTACCTTTGATGCGCACCAACGTGCCACAAACCGACTTGATGGGGCATCTACTCGGAGTGACGGGCTACGCTAACTATAAGATCGATCAGCTGATGCTTCCGATCGAAGGGTCGGCTGAAGTGATCTACGTCAACGGTCAGGAGATGTGGCGCACCGACTTTGGGAAAAACGTCGCCGCCTTACACCGCTTCATGGCGGAATAGGCGCACGTTTTCGGCATCCTGTGTTACTATAAGAACAATTGTTTGATTGCCGAAAGGAAGGGTGCCGATGATCATTCTGGGGATCGATCCAGGCTATGCCATTACCGGCTATGGCGTGATTGAATATGTCGACCGACGACTGAAGCCGCTCGTCTGCGGTGTGCTTCGTACCCCTTCCGATCTGCCGTTTCCGGAGCGTCTGCTCGCCATTTCCGAAGGTTTAAATCACCTGATCGCTACATATAAACCGCACTGCGTTGCGGTCGAGGAACTCTTTTTTGCGAGAAACACGACGACCGCGATCGGTACGGCACAGGCGAGGGGCGTCGCCGTTTTAGCCGGCGCGTCTGCCGGCCTGCCTGTGTTTGAGTACACACCGGTACAGGTAAAATCGGCCGTCGCCGGCTACGGCAAAGCGCAGAAACGACAGGTACAAGAGATGGTCAAGCGGCTGTTGCGTCTCGACGCCGTGCCTAAACCGGATGATGCGGCCGATGCTCTGGCGGTCGCGATCTGTCATGCGCACACCGGCAATCACAAGCAGTTTTTGGCTGTCGGAGGTTATCAGTGAGCATCATGGACTATATCAGCGGTGAGATCGTTGACAAGGAGCCGGAACGGATCGTCGTCGAGACGGGCGGTATCGGCTTCGATCTGTTGATCCATCCCGGTTTTGCGAGTCGCTTCCCGGCGATCGGTGAAAAAACAAAAGTGTATTGCCATTTGCACGTCAGAGAAGACGTGATGCAACTCTACGCCTTTCCCGGTATTGATGAGAAAGCCTTGTTCCTGCAGTTGATTACGGTCAGCGGCATCGGTCCGAAAGTCGCACTGACGATTGTCGGCAGCATCGATCCCGGTGCGTTCGCTCTAGCGATCCTGGGATCGGATATCAAGACGTTGACGACGATCAAGGGCATCGGCAAAAAAGGCGCCGAGCGCTTAATCGTTGAGATGAAAGATAAAGTTAAAAAGACGATGACACCGTCGCCGGTCGGCACGTCCCTGCCGTCTGTCATACCTTCCGGTGTGTCCGAGGCGTTGGAAGCGCTTCTGGTTCTCGGCTATCGCCAGGACGAAGCCGAGCATGCGATCGCACAGATCGATACGGCCGGCGATACGAGTGTCGAAGCCGTGATTCGAGCCGCCCTGCAGGTACTTGCTAAGAAAAGAGAGAGACGATGAGCGACTATCTCGACAATTGGGAATTCGGCACGGATGAAGACGAAAGGGTCTTAAGCCGCAGCCTGATCACAGGGGATAAAGAAGAAGGTTCGACCAGACCGACAAGGTGGCAGGAGTTTTTCGGGCAGGAAAAAGTCCGCGCCAATCTACAGATCTCGATCGAGGCGGCGCTCGGCCGAAATGAAGCACTCGACCATACGCTTTTGTATGGTCCTCCCGGTCTCGGTAAGACGACGCTCGCCGGTATCATCGCCAATGAACTCGGTGTCGAGCTTCGCATGACGAGCGGACCGGCGATCGAGCGACAGGGTGATCTGGCCGCGATCCTGACGAATCTCGGTGACCATGACGTCTTGTTTATCGATGAGATCCACCGCTTAAACCACGCGATCGAAGAAATCCTTTACCCTGCTATGGAAGACTACGCGCTCGATATCATGATCGGCAGAGGCCCGTCGGCGCAATCGATCCGGCTCGACTTGAAACCGTTCACCTTGATCGGTGCCACGACGAGAGCCGGTCTTTTAACGTCGCCGCTCCGCGATCGCTTCGGCATTATTCACCGGCTCGATCTTTACAATGAACAAGAGATCGCACAGATCCTCGTGCGAAATGCGACGGTCATGGGTATCGGTTACGATCCGGAAGGTATCGCCAAGATTGCCTCTCGCTGCCGCGGCACGCCGCGCGTCGCGATCCGTCTGTTAAGAAGAGTCAGAGACTATGCCGAGGTGAGAGGAGACGGCGAGATCACCTCGAAGATCTGTGATGTCGCGCTCGATGCATTGGATATCGATGAGCGAGGCCTCGATGCGATCGATCGGCGCTTGATGGAAGTAATGGCGACGTTCTACAACGGTGGACCGGTCGGTCTTGACACCTTGGCCGCATCGACCGGCGAAGACCCCGGCACGATCGAAGATGTCTATGAGCCGTACCTGATGCAGATTGGGTTTATCCAAAAGACACCGCGCGGGCGAATTTTGACGAGTCTTGCCTTTGACCATCTGGGATTACCTGAACCGCTTTCTAACGGCGCATTGAAAGTCAAAGAAGACATCGAGAGACAGATGAAACTGGAGGATATCCTGTGAGATTGCTGTTGCACACATGTTGCGGTCCATGCGCACTCTATCCTCTGGAAGCCGTACTCGAAGCCGGCCATGAGGTCACGATGCTCTACTTGAATCCGAACATCCAACCGAAATCGGAATGGCAAAGACGCCTCGATAACGTAAAAATCGTCGCCGATCACTATAAGCTGCCGCTTCTGGTCGATGACATTTATATGGAAGACGAGTATGTGAGACGGGCAAAAGACGAAGACCGTTGCCTTTTCTGCTATGGATTCCGCCTGGAAAAAGTATTTGAGCGTGCACTAGCCGATGGTTTCGAAGCATTTTCGACGACGCTTCTCGTCAGTCCTTACCAGAATCGAGAGGCGATCATCGAACGCGGACGGGCGCTTGAGACGAATACGCTCACTTTCTTACCTGACGATTGGCGTTCCGGCTACCGTAAGGGACAAGAAGCGGCGAAGACGCTCGGACTATATAGGCAGCGCTATTGCGGCTGTTTGCCTTCGATAGAACAGTCACGCTTTAAGGATGAGATCAAGGCGCGTCATCAGGCTGAAGCGTCTTTGGATCAAGCGGATCGACCCTAACCTGAAAATGTCTATCATAAATCACCTGTCCAGGGCGCTGACCGGCGCCCTTTCTGACGTGTCCGGCCGGGCAATAATCGACATTGACGGCCGACATCCCGCCCTTGTTTAAGGAGGAGAACCAGGCGGCGAGACCGGCGGCTTCGAGTAGCGCCTCATCGGAAATCGACTCTAATGGCGCTTTGACGATTACATGAGAACCGGGTGCATTGTTGACATGCAGCCAGAGATCGGTTTTCGCGGCATCTCGCAGCGTCAGTTGATCGTTTTGCAGGTTGTTTCTGCCGACCAGAATCGTCTCACCGGTCGATGCCTTATAGAAACGGTAATTCGCACCTTGTTTGTCATCCTTTTTGGCACGTTGTTTTTGCGATTTGGCCATACTCATGCGACGCCGCCGCTTACTTGCCGGTCTACCGGGAAGCCCGCTCGGTTCATCTAAAACTGAGGACGATATGCGTCTTCTTTCAGCCAGCTGATCGAGTTCTTCTTCGATCGCGATTAAATCGTCGTTTTCCGAAGCGAGATCGAGTGCCGAGACGAGCGACTCCAAATATGACTTTTGTACGAGATCTGTTTTGAGAAGAGCCTCCGACTTTTCCTTCTTTGTCTTCGCTTTCCGATAGCGCTTGTAATAGCGCTCAGCGTTCTTGCTCGGCGTCAATGACGTGTCGAGAGAGATCTCGATTGTTCGTTGATCGATAAAAGATTCAGCGGTCAGGCTTTCTGTATGATCCGTGATCTGATGCAGATGTGTGTAGATCAGGTCACCCATTTCTTTTAACTCATCCGCCATCTCACCTTGTTCTCGTTCGGCCGCATGGATCGCGATCCGACGTTCGAGTTTTTGCATCTGGTTTCTGACCCGTTTTTGCAAGCTGGTACGATACGCTTCAAATTCCGCCTTTCTTGCCGCCTGTTCGAAGACCGCTTCGATCGCTTCGGAGATTGAGTCGGCTTCTTCCTTACTTTTTAGATACGTCAGATTAAAGGCATGAAAATCTTTTGGCGTGCGTTCAGTGCTCTCGCTTGAGAGGTAGACGGTGGGTGACACGTCGCCAACCAATACTCGTGTCAGAAGCGTTTCAAACATCGCCTTGGCCAGGCGTCGTTCCGCGTCGCTCAGATCGACGAGGCGTTTACCCTGGACATCGGCCAGATACGACACTTCTTTAGCTAGAAAAGGGGAGAAGCCCGAAGTCGTCTGCACGATGCGGCAGTCGACCGTGTCCTTGGCCGATTGGAGCGAAAACGGATCCATGCCGGCCTCGATCTGTCTCAGCATCTCGGCCGGTGGCAGTTTATCTTGCTTCGGTGGCCAGACATATGGGTGTGCCGGCAGCGTCTCTCTGACCCGGTTGACCCGGCTGTCGATATGACGAATCGCATCGATGATGCGGAAATCCTTGTTTACAAGGACGATGTTGCTGTGGCGTCCCATCAGTTCGGCGATCAGGTGGATCGTCGTCAGGTCGCCCATTTCATCTCGTTTTGAAAAGGTCAGCGTAAAAACACGCTCAAAATCTTCACATGTGATCGATTGCAGGATCGCGCCTTGCAGGTACTTTCGAAGAATCATCAGAAAGTGTGGTGCCTTGTCGGGATTTTGCAGCGTGCTTTCGATCAGGCCGATACGCGGCTGTTGCGGATTGGCATCGATAAACAGGCGCCTCGTCTGTCGATCGGCACGGATAGACAGCATGATCGCCTGACGGTTCGGATGACCGATGCGGTCAACCCTGCCGCCTTGCAGTGTTGTTTCCAGTTCTTTGGCCAGATACATGGCCACTACGCCGTCCAAAGGCATGGCTGACCTCCTTCATGTACCCGATCATGATACAATACGTCTCATGGCAAAAGCGAAAACGACAAAACGAACGGTGGCAAAGCCGAAGAAGAGCGGTCCTTCCGCTTGGCAGCGCTTCCGCCGCACGAAACCCGGACGTGTGCTGATCGTCGTCTTTGTCTATGCCGCCTTACTTTCTCTGTTCGCCTGGATCTCAGGTAAAAACATCTCGCGCTTTTTATTGCTGACCGGTATCTTGTTTACCATCTCGATGATCTTCGCGTGGCTGCTTTACATGACGCTTCGCGATAAAGGGGAGAGTACGACAAAAACAAGAAAAGCGCGATCCCGTTAGACCGCGCTTTAAAAATAAATCAAAAAAACTCTATATCTTTTTTTGACAACTGATTACTTTTACAACTGGTTACTCTCCAGTAATTTTTTGATCTTCTGCGTCGGATCAATCAGGGATGACAAGGACGCGTTGTGATTGATCGCGTCGATGATCAAGGCGACAAACTTCGTCATGTCGACGTCCTCATACCACGGCGCAGCTAAGAGCTCAGGCGAGCGGTAGACGAGGTTCGTGCAGTAGACGCGCTCCAGTAGACCGTCTTCATGCGCCTTGTTGAACAGTTCGAGTCCGTCCGTAAACAAGCCGAACGTCGCGACACAGAATATTCTGCCGGCCTTTTTCTCTTTCAACTGTTTGGCAAGTTCCAGCATCGATTCACCGGACGAGATCATGTCGTCGACGATCATGATGTCGCAGCCGTCGACTGTGTCACCCAGGAATTCATGTGCGATGATCGGATTTCGTCCGTTACGGATCACCGTATAATCACGACGTTTGTAGAACGTGCCGAGCGGCACACCGAGAATCGAGGCGTAGTACATCGCGCGTTGGATCGCGCCTTCGTCCGGTGAGACGATCATGAAGTTATCGTGCGAGAAGGCCAGGTTCTTTTCTCGTCTGACCATCGCTTTCAACACCTGATAGGTCGACGGGATGCTCTCGAAGCTGCCGAGCGGGATCGCATTGGCCACGCGTTCGTCGTGGGCGTCGAACGTGATGAAATTGACCATGCCGAGGTTTTCCAGCTCTTCTAACATGTAGGCGCAGTCGAGCGATTCTCTGGCATTACGACGGTGTTGTCTACCTTCATAAAGAAACGGCATGATGATGTTGACCCGTCGTGCTTTACCGGAAGAGGCCAGGATGACACGCTTTAAATCCTGATAATGATCGTCGGGGCTCATACGGTTTTCGGCACCGCGCAATTTATACGTGACGCTGTGGTTAGTCACGTCGGTTAACAAGAAGAGATCGTGACCGCGCACCGTGTGTTCGATGACGGCTTTACCTTCGCCGGATGAGAACCGGAAGAGGTTTGCCTTGATGTGGTAGTCATCGCGCATGAAACCCGGCTCTTCTTCCTGCTCCGGTTCCGCCTCGAGATACTCTTTTCGTCTTTGTACGAGGAAGTGGTTGACGCTTTCAGAGAACGTCTCGGTGCCTTTCATCGCCACCAGCCCGACCGGGCCGACAGGAGCCATGGGGTTTTGACCGTATTGATCGTATTTATAATAATTTTTATTTGCTTCATCGACGACCGAAGTCGCAAGTTCTATTGCATCCATATTCAACTCAACTCCTGTTTGCTTTTGCTTTGTTGTGCAGTTCAATGCGCGCTTCAATTTTCTTAGAAGGGGCGAGTAGCGTCGAAAGCGACGCGTTGTGATTCAAGGCATCGATTAGGCCGGCCAGTTTTTTGGTCATG
>DUQI01000083.1 GCA_012837885.1 Fastidiosipila sp. | reverse complement strand
TCAAAACTCCGTCTTCGACGTGCAAGGGTTTTGACCCTTTTTCGTCATTTTGCTTGCACTATTATACCACAAACACACCTGTAATGCCCTGTTATCAGTCATTTCGGGGTCGTTCAGCAGCCCCTATATAGAAGCTGAGCAGATGCGCATCGACGACCTGCATGCGCAACTCGATACGGCGCTGGCTCGTTACAATGCAGGTGAACTCGACGAACAAGCGTACAGCATTCTCGTACAACGATATGCAAAACAGTTGGAGAGCGAAACGGCGTTCATGCGCGTCAAAGACGTGCTAAACCACCTGGAGTCAAGGCAGGCATCTAGGCAGGAGGCCGTATTCATTTATGAGACAGGATATCTCGAGTTTTTAGGTCAGGGTTATTTTGGAGCGCATGAATCGATGTTAAACGGCGTGTTAATCACCTTGGCGCTGTGCCTAACACTGGCACCTTTCATCTCAGATGAGCGTGTCACCGGCATGACCACGCTTTTATTCGCTGAAAAACGAGGCAGAGACGATACCGTAAGCAGTAAGCTGTTGGTGTCGACCGCATATCTGCTACTTGTGAATATCATCGTCATCGCCGGCTGGTTTTTCTTCATTTGGCGGCACTACGGATTTGCATCGCTCGCTGCCCGGTCTGGCAATTCACTTCCATTGGCGGCGCAGCATGTGGATATACCGTTTTGGTTGGTGTTGGTTATCCAGTTTATATTGTGGGTTGTCGCCAGTGCGGCCGCCGCCGTCGTCATTATGTGGTTGGCCACCTTTGGTAAAGACAAACTGTTTTCCATGCTTGTCGCTGTCGTTTGCCTGACGATGCCGCTTGGCTTGCGTTATCTCGGCATGTCGATTTTCGACTACGTCGGCCTCACTGTTTTCTTGCACGGATCCCACTGGCTTAGAAACGTTTGGGTATTCCTGTTTTTACCATTCGTCTTGTTTGGCGGACTGTTTTTCTTTCGAAGGCGGTTTCTTAAGACCGGATGACATACATTCACCGTCTTTCCCGGGCTGCGCTTGCCGATCTATAGTCAGATCTTTATACTGAGTGCCGGAAGACCGCAATCGATTAAGGAAGGGATGATTAACCATGACATTCATCGATCAAATAGTGGCGCGAGCCAGAAACGATAAAAAGCGTATCGTTCTACCGGAAAGTACCGACCCGCGCGTCTTAGAAGCCGCTTCGAAGCTGATTGACCGACAGATCGCCGACGTGATCCTGATCGGTGATGAAGATGCTTTGCAGGCGATTACACCGGACTGGCCGCTCGCCGGGGCGACTTTCATCAATCCTGAATCGTTTGACCGTTTTGACGACTTCGTCGAGACGCTCGTCGAGCTTCGCAAACACAAAGGCATGACGCCGGAAAAAGCACGTGAAGAGCTATTAAAACCGACGACTTTCGGTACGATGCTCGTCAAAAAAGGGATGGCCGACGGACTGGTCGCCGGCTCGATCGGTAGTACGGCCGATACGTTGCGGCCGGCCCTGCAGATTCTGAAGACGAAGCCGGGGACCAAACTCGTTTCGGCCTTCTTTTTGATGGTCGTGCCGGATCGAAATTTCGGCGCGGATGGCGCACTGTTGTTTGCCGACTGCGGTCTGAACGAAGATCCGGACGCCGACCAGCTGGCACAGATCGCGGTCAGTTCGGCCGAGTCTTTCACCGCGTTGACCGGCGCCAAGTCAAAGGTCGCACTGCTATCGTATTCGACGACCGGTTCCGCCTCGTCGCCGCTGACGGAAAAAGTGGCGGAAGCTACAGCCAAGGCGAAAGCGCTGGCACCGGACGTGATTATCGAAGGCGAACTGCAGGCCGACGCCGCACTCGTTCCTTCCGTCACCGCCAAGAAGTCGCCGCAGAGTCGCATTCAAGGCGATGCCAATTGTCTAATCTTCCCGGATCTCGATGCGGGAAATATTGCATATAAACTGGTGGAGCGTCTGGCCAAAGCCGACGCCTACGGCCCGATTCTACAGGGCATTGCCAAACCGGTGAACGATTTGTCGCGCGGTTGCTCGGCTGACGATATCGTCGGCGTAGCCGCGATCACCGTGGTGCAGGCGCAAGAGGAGAGTCTATGAAAGTACTGATCATCAATTCCGGGAGCTCGTCGCTCAAGTTTCAGCTGCTCGATTTCGCAGCGAACGTCGTCATGATGCAAGGCCTATGCGAACGCATCGGTATCGACAACTCACGTATCCAGTTCCAACGTTTCGATGAAGAAAGAATCCGTCACAACCGTGACTTCGTCGATCACGAAGATGCAGTGAAAGCGATGGTCGAGGTGTTGACCTCGCCGCAGTACGGCGTGATCGAGGATCTAAACGAGATCAAGGCGATCGGTCACCGTGTCGTGCACGGCGGTGAGCAATTCGCCGAGCCGGTGATCGTCAGTGAAGAGGTCAAAGCGAGTATCCGTGAAGCGTTCCTCTGGGGACCTTTACATAACCCGGCAAACCTCCTCGGTATCGAGGTGTGTGAACGCCTGATGGCCGGCATCCCGCAGGTCGCCGTGTTCGATACGGCGTTCCATCAGACGATGCCGAGAGAAGCCTACCTCTACGCACTGCCCTATAACCTATACGAAGAACACGGCATCCGCCGTTACGGTTTCCATGGCACGAGCCATAAATATGTCTCGGAGCGTGCCGCCGATATCTGCGGCATTCCGCTCGAACAGTCAAGAATCATCGTCTGTCATCTCGGCAACGGCTCGAGCCTCTGCGCTGTGAAGAACGGCAAGAGCGTCGACACGACGATGGGCCTGACACCGCTCGCCGGTCTGCCGATGGGCACGCGCTGTGGCGATGTCGATCCGGCGATCCCGGCGTTTATCGCCGGCGTCGAAGACTGTTCCTTGCAGGAGATCGACAATATGATGAACAAGCGCTCCGGTGTGCTCGGTATCTCCGGTATCTCGTCCGACTTTAGAGATCTCGCGGCCGCGGCCGAGAAGGGGCACGCCCGCGCGAAACTCGCGCTCGACGTTTTCCGTTACAGCTTGAAAAAATACATCGGTGCCTACGCAGCCGTGCTCGGTGGCGTCGACATCCTTGTCTTCACGGCCGGTATCGGTGAAAACGACGATGATTTGCGGAGACAACTCTGTGATGAACTCGGCTACCTCGGTATCGAGCTCGACGAATATCACAACTGCGGGTTGCGTGGCGAAGAAAAGATCATCTCGACTAAGAAGTCGAAAGTCAAAGTCGTCGTCGTTCCGACGAATGAGGAGCTGTCGATCGCCCAACAGACGGTGAGTCTGCTCGGATTCAAGGACGAGTAAGACGAAACCTCACATCTTCAGGTATAGTGTTATCTGATGTAAATGACGGATCAGGCGCCTCGCAGGCGCCTTTCCAAATAGAGGAACGTTTAAAGGAACTATTATGAGCAATAAAGAAAAACGGGTCGAAGCGATCACCGCGCGCGACGAAAACTTTTCCCAGTGGTATACGGACATCGTGCTAAAGGCGGAGCTTTGTTCTTACTCGCCGGTGCGCGGCTGCATGATCCTGCGTCCTTACGGCTACGCGATCTGGGAGCGGATCACGGCGGCCTTTGATCAGATGTTGAAAGAGACCGGTCACGAGAACGTGGCGATGCCGCTTTTCATCCCCGAGTCACTTCTTCAGAAAGAAAAAGACCACGTCGAAGGCTTTGCGCCGGAAGTGGCCTGGGTGACGCAGGGCGGCGATGAGGTGCTGGCCGAACGCTTGGTCATCCGGCCGACTTCGGAGACGCTCTTTTGTGCGCACTACGCCGAGACGATCGAATCGTGGCGCGATCTGCCGAAACTGTATAACCAGTGGTGTTCGGTGGTGCGCTGGGAGAAGACGACGCGTCCGTTCTTACGTACGACCGAGTTTTTCTGGCAGGAAGGCCACACGGCTCATGCCGATGAGGCGGACGCCAGAGAAGAGACGATGCGCATTCTCGATCTGTACGCAAAGCTCTACGAAGAAGTGATGGCCGTCCCGGTGATCAAGGGCCGAAAATCGGAAAAAGAAAAGTTTGCCGGTGCGCTGGAGACCTACACGGTCGAAGCGATGATGCACGATGGCAAAGCGTTGCAGGCAGCGACCAGCCATTACTTCGGCGACGGCTTCGCCAAAGCGTTCGACATCACCTATACGGATAAAGACAACGTCTTGCAGCACGTGCACCAGACATCCTGGGGCCTTTCGTCACGCTCGATCGGCGGCCTGATCATGGTGCACGGTGATGACGACGGACTGCGCCTGCCGCCGCGGCTCGCCCCGGTTCAGATCGTTATCGTACCGGTCGCGATGCACAAGGAAGGTGTCCTGGATGAAGCGGCCGCACTGAAAGATAAGCTCAGTCAGTTCCGTGTAAAGATCGACGACAGCGACAAGATGCCGGGCTGGAAATTTGCTGAACATGAGATGAAGGGTATACCGCTTCGTCTTGAAATCGGACCGCGCGATATCGCCAAGGGCGTCTGTCTGGCCGTGCGCCGCGATACCGGCGAAAAACAGGAACTGCCGCTCGAAGGTATCGCCGAGCGCGTGGCTGAATTACTCGACGAGATCCACGAGCATATGCTGCAAGAAGCCAGAGAGCGTCTTGAGTCACGTCAATACGAGGCCGCGAACTGGGCGGAATTCTGTGACCTGATCGCGAATAAGCCGGGGTTTGTACACGCCTACTGGTGCGGTGACGTCGCGTGTGAGGAAAAGGTCAAAGACGAGACGACCGCTACCTCGCGCTGCATCATCGAAAGTGAAGATCTGAGCGATAAGACATGCGTCGTCTGCGACGATCCGGCCAAACATCTGGCGATCTGGGGTAAAGCGTATTGAGTGACAAGCGTCCGATCGGCGTCTTCGATTCCGGTATCGGTGGTCTGACGGTCTTAAAGTCGCTGCTCCAGTATCTGCCCCATGAAGACTACATCTATCTCGGCGATACGGCGCGTACGCCCTACGGCAACAAATCGGCCGAAGCCGTGCGCCAGTATGCCGGTCAGATCACCTCGTTTCTGGCCAGCCAGGATGTGAAGGCGATCGTCGTCGCCTGTAATACGGTCAGTGCCGCGGCGATCGAAACGGTCAAAGAGAAGGCCTGGCCGGTGCCGGTGTTCGAAGTGATCTCACCGCTCGTCATGCAGGCGGCGCACTTTGTCAAGCAGGCAGACTCGAACCGTGTCGGTGTATTGGCGACGAGGCGAACGGTGCGCAGTGGACAGTACCCCAAGGCGATGTCGACAATCGTCAAAGACGACGTGTCGGTCGAACAGATCGCCTGCCCGATCTTTGTCGAACTGGTCGAAGAAGGCATCTGGGACGGACCGTTTGCCAAAGCGGCGGTCGACCATTATTTAGCCGCGTGGAAAGCCGATGCGCCGGATGCCGTGTTGCTCGCCTGTACGCATTTTCCCCTGTTGAAGCCCCTGATCGAGTCCTTCCTGCCGGAAGCCGAAGTGATGGAGAGCGGGCCTGCGGTCAGTCTGGTCGTAGCCGACGCGCTTGACAGACAGGAGCGCTTAAACGAAAGTGAGCATATAGGTGAATGTCAGTTTTACTGCACGGACACGATAGAATCATTTGTCGAACTGGCGGAGAGTTTTCTCGGACAACCGGTCGAAAATATCCGACAACTTGATTGGAAAGATGTGCCTTGTTGAAAATGGCGAAACGCGTAGAAAAACCGGTCATCATTCATATGACGAGTGAGCAATGGTCGAACGGCCAGATGCTGCCCTCGATTCATTTGACGACGGAAGGATCGATGTCGGAAGAAAACGGCATCTGGGAAGTGGGTTACGATGAGAGCGAAGCGACCGGCATGGCCGGTACGAGAACGAAGATCTCCTGGTCACCTTCCGGTTTTGTGCGCCTGAAAAGAAGCGGCAGCGTCGAAATGGACATGGTTTTCCGCACCGGTCATCACCACCGGAGCGAAATCGCGATGCCTTATGGCACGCTCAGCTTCCAATTGACGACGAATGAGGCGAGCGGCCACCTGGACGAGGCCGGTGGCAATGTATCGCTCTCTTACTCCCTCGATTTTTCGAAGGATGCGGTGATCTCGACGAATCTGAAGCTCGTCGTCGAGACGGCCGATCGACCGTTTCGCGCCCTCCAGTAAATAAGTCCTACTAATACTACTACCTTGGTTAATGTTGTTGACGTTGCTTAACGTTTCTCTTCAAGTGAACCGTAGCGGGCACGCGCGCCGCCGATCAGTTTCGGGCGAGAACCGAGACAGGTGACATGCGCCCGTCCGATCGTCGTTTGCGGCAGCCTGACCGGTACCTGTACGTGCCTGACATGCATGCCGATCGACGTATCACCGATATCAATGCCGCCTCTCGCTTTTATAAATTCGACGACGACCGGGTCTTTCGCCAACTCATACCAGGCGACGGCGCCTCCGCCGCCTGCATCGATCGCCGGGACGACCGACACGACTTCAAAACCGTAACGCTCTGCCGCTTCACGCTCGATCACGAGCGCGCGGTTGATGTGCTCGCAGCCCTGCACGGCGAGGAAGATATCCCTCGCGCGAAGCGTATCGGCGATCACTTCGATCACGGCTTTGCCGAGTGCAGGATTGGAGTCCTTGCCGATCTGACCGCCGCCGATTTCCGAAGTGCTGATGCCGAGGACGAAGACATCTTTCGGCGAAAAAGGGACACGCGCCAAGAACGCATCGAGTATCGTCTTTGTTTCTTTTTTGATCTCGTCTATATCGCTCATTATGAGACCTCCTGAAACGATCAACATGAGGGTAAAATCGTGCGCCATGGTCACCGCTCGCAGAGATAGAAAGAACGGTGACCGCTATTTGACAAGCGCATCAAATTGTAACATAATGCTTTGGCGTCTCTGACTGGCCGCCTGGGCGGCCGTTTTGATGAAACCGTTCGTGACAAGGAGGAAACCGACATGGCTGTACCCAAAAGTAGATGGTCGAAGGCGAGATCACGCCGTGCCCGCGCCCAGTACAAGGTGAAAGCACCGGCTCTGGCGACCTGCCCGCAGTGTAAAGCGCAAAAACTGCCGCACCATGTGTGCAAACAGTGTGGTTACTACAAAGGACGTGAAGTGGTCTCTGCGCAAGACGCGTAACTGGCGCCTTTTTCGTTGAGAGGAGCAACGGTGTCGCCACACGTTGCTTTTTCTTTGCCGCTTCGCAACTATGGAATATCTCGATTATCAGCATCAGGGATTAAAAGTGACCGGTGTCGATCCGGACGGGATCGCCGCCGGTTTTGACCTGCCGGAAAACAGCCGCCTCGTGATGGTCAACGGCAGGCCGTTGCCCGATCTGTTTACGTTTCGCCTGATCGAGTCGGAACCGGAACTGACCTTGCTTTTTTGGGAAGAAAGAGAAGGTCTGTTCGAGATCGAACTCGAAAAAGATGAAGATGAACCGCTCGGACTTTCACTTGAGATCGTGACCGACGAGGTATTTACGCATTGCCATAACGGCTGCGTCTTTTGCTTTATCGATCAGTTGCCGGAAGGGATGCGAGGCAGTCTCTATTTCAAAGACGACGATATGAGATTGTCGTTTCTGCACGGCAATTACATCACGTTGACTAATCTAAAAGAAGCGGAGCTCGACCGTCTGATCGCGCTTCGCTTTTCCCCGATCAATGTGTCGGTGCATACGACCGACCCGGAACTTCGCCAAAAGATGATGCGAAACCGCTTCGCCGGAAATGTGCTCGAGAGATTAAAAAAGATCACCGAGGCCGGCCTCGATGTCAACGTGCAGATCGTACTCTGTCCCGACCTGAATGACAAAGCGCATTTGGAAAGAACGTTTGACGATCTGGCGACACTGAACGAGCATCTTCGCTCGGTCGCCTGTGTACCGGTCGGTTTGACCCGCTACCGCGATGAAAACGGCTTGTTTTCGCTTCGTCCGCACACGAAAAAAGAATGCCTCGCCGTGATCGAGACGGTTTATAAGAGACAGCAGGAGATGCTTTCACGCCGCGCCGAAAGAGTGTTTTATCTGGCCGATGAATTCTATCTGAAAGCGGGCGTCGAGATACCGGCTGTCGAGGCGTACGAAGATTTCTATCAGATTGAAAACGGCGTCGGCATGGTCGCCCGCTTCAACGACGATCTGCAGGCACTACTCGAAACACCGGGCCGCCGGGAAAAGGCAGACGGTGACATTTTAGTGGCGACCGGTCGTTTGGCGGAACCGGTTCTTTCAGCCTGGAGCGAGCGCCTGACCGATCATTTCGGTTTACCGATCCGGGTCGCCGGCATCGATAATCATTTTTTCGGTAAGGCGATCACGGTGTCGGGGCTTTTGACGGGACAAGATCTTCTCTCTCAGGTAAAGCCGCATCTCACGCCCGAAACGCGTGCGCTTTTGCTGCCCGACAATATGGTCAGAGCTGGCAGCGAACTGTTTTTAGACGATGTCGAAGTGAGCGATTTAAGGACGTCGTTTTCGCTCCCGGTCGAAGTTGTCTCAGAGACGGCAAACGGATTGTTCTCGGGCATTGATCGCGTCCTGGAGGGTTTCTGATGAGTATGCCAATTGTCGCCGTGGTCGGAAGACCGAATGTCGGCAAGTCTTCATTCTTTAACGTCATCGCCGGTGAGCGTATCTCGATCGTCGATCCGACGCCCGGGGTAACGCGCGATCGCGTGATGCAGCAGGTCGAGTGGATCGGCCGCCATTTCTGGCTGATCGATACGGGCGGTATTGAAGATGCCGAGGGTGACGTGATCAAGGAGCATATGCGCCTGCAGGCCGAGATCGCGATCGACATGGCGGATGTCGTCATCTTGATGACCGATCTGAAAGAAGGTCTGCATCCGGTCGACGAGGAGATCGCCCAGATGCTGAGGGCGGCGCATAAGCGCGTCGTCGTCGTGGTCAACAAGAGCGATCATGTCGGAGAAGATCCGCCCGGTATCTATGAGTTTTACGCCCTCGGTTTGGGTGACGTCCATGCGATGTCGGCGGCACACAAACTCGGACTATCGGAAGTGATGGATGCCGTGTTGGCCGAATTGCCGGAAGTCGACGCCGAACCGGATTCCGATACGCTGAAGATCGCCGTAATCGGTAAACCGAATGCCGGCAAATCGTCGCTCGTTAACCGACTGCTCGGACAGAACCGCACGATCGTTTCGTCGGTCGCCGGTACGACGAGAGATGCGATCGATGAGACGATGGAATATGAAGGGAAGTCAGTCGTCTTAATCGATACGGCCGGGCTCAGAAAGCGCGGTCAGATCGAACGCGGTATTGAAAAATATGCGATGATCCGTGCGCTCTCAGCGATCGAGAGAGCCGACGTCTGCGTCGTCATGATCGACGGCGTCGAAGGGGTGACGGCTCAGGATACGAAGATCGCCGGGCTATCGCATCAGGCGGGGAAGGCGACGATACTCGTCGTCAACAAATGGGATGCGGTCGATAAAGAAGAGACGAGTCACAGCCAGATGCAAGAGATCGTGCGTCGTCGCTTCCAGTTTGTCAGCTACGCACCGCTTTTGTTTCTCTCGGCCAAAACGGGCGCCAATGTGAATCGTCTGTTGCCGCTCGCTTTTGCCTGTAAAGAATCGTCTTTGAAACAGATCGGCACCTCGGTCTTGAATACATGGCTCTCCGACGCCGTGGCGATGCACCCGACGCCGCAGGATAAGGGACGTCATCTGAAGATCTACTACGCGACGCAGGTCGCCTCACAGCCGCCGACGTTCGTCCTCTTCGTCAACGATCCGCTTTTGACCCACTTTTCGTATACGCGTTATCTCGAAAACCGCCTGCGCGACAGCTTCGGCTTCGAAGGCACGCCGCTTCGATTCATCTATCGCGGCCGCGGGGAACAAGACGATTCATTGAGACGCGATCTCGGCACTAAAAAGAAAGAACGCTGATGGCTAAATCAATCAGGAATATCGCAATTATCGCGCATGTCGATCACGGCAAGACGACGGTTGTCGACGCGCTTTTACGTTCGGCCGGTCTTTACCGCGACAATCAAAAACCGGTCGATCAGGTGATGGACAGCGACCAGCTGGAAAGAGAACGCGGCATCACGATCATGGCGAAGAACACCTCGATCGTCGACGGCGATATGGTGATCAATATCGTCGACACCCCGGGACATCATGATTTCGGCGGAGAGGTGGAGCGCGTTTTGAATATGGTCGACGGCATTTTGCTCGTCGTCGATGCAGCCGAGGGGCCGATGCCTCAGACGACCTTTGTCCTGAAGAAGGCGCTCGAACATCGTCTGCCGGCGATCGTCCTGATCAATAAGATCGATCGCGCCGATGCCAGACCACTGGTCGTCGAAGACCTCGTGTTGGATCTTTTCATAAAACTCGGAGCCGACGATCGACAGATCGAGTATCCGGTGCTCTACGGCGTGGCCAAGCGTCAGGCGATGTTTAAGGATCTACCGATGCTTCCGGTCAGCGACCAGACGCTCAGGGAAGGCTCGGTGCGGCCGCTACTTGACGCGATAAGAGATGCCGTGCCGTCGCCTTCGGTGGAAGAAGGACCGCTCCAGATGCTGATCTCAAACCTCGAATACGATGCGTATGTCGGCCGGCTTGCGATCGGGCGCATCAAGCGTGGCACGCTTAGAAAAAATCAGGCGGTCGCGGTCGGACAGTCGGATACCTCCTTTCATAACGGCAAGATCACGGCGCTGTTTCGTTTTGCCGGTCTCGAACGACAACCGGTAGACAGTGTCGGAGCCGGTGATATCGCGGCCGTCGCCGGTTTGCCGGATGCCAAGATCGGCGACACGATCTCGGATCTCGACGAGCCGTCGGCGCTCCCTTTCACCAGAATCGACGAACCGACGCTCGAAATGACCTTCCGCGTGAATGACTCGATCTACGCCTCGGATGAGAGCACGTATCTGACGAGTCGACATTTGCGTGAGCGTCTGCAAAGAGAGGTGCTAACGAATGTCTCGATGGTCGTCGAGGATACGGTCGATAAGGACGCGTTCGTGGTCAAAGGGAGAGGTGAACTGCATCTTTCGATCCTGATCGAGAATATGCGGCGCGAAGGCTACGCGTTCATGGTCTCGAAGCCGCGCGTTGTCACGAAGGAAGAAAACGGTATGCTGCTCGAACCGGTCGAGCTCGTGACGATCGATCTGCCCGCTGAACATGTCGGTAGCGTGATCGAAAAACTCGGTCAGAGACGAGGCGAGCTGGCGAATATGTTCCCGCCCGACCGCGGTCTGGTCAGACTCGAGTTTTCGGTGCCGTCGCGCGGGCTTATCGGCTACCGCTTTCAGTTTTTATCCGACACGAAAGGCACCGGTACGTTGAACACAACACACGCCGGTTTTGTGCCGCATAAAGGTTCGATCGAAACGCGCGGTCACGGCGTGCTTGTGGCGACCGAAACGGGGGAGGCGACCCGCTACGGACTGTATCAGGCGGAAGACCGCGGCGAGCTGTTCGTCACACCCGGCACGCCGGTGTACGAGGGCATGATCGTCGGACAGACGTCGGCCAAGCTCGATGTCGCGATCAACGTGTGCCGTAAAAAGCACGTGACGAATATCCGCGCAGCCGGCGCAGACGAAGCACTACGCCTGTCACCGCCCGTCACGCTTTCGCTCGAACAGGCGATGGAATTCATCAGCGACGATGAGCTGATCGAGATCACGCCTGTGACGTTCCGTTTAAGAAAGCGTATACTCAATACGGGAGACCGGCAGAGGGACGAAGCGCGGAGAAGGGTTCAGGGACAGTAGATGAAATCGAGAGTCGGCAGAACATTTGCTATATTAATCGTCATAATTTTGCTGATCGGCGTGACTGTATTCGGTTACTTCAGTGGTTACAACTTTGTCGAAAACCAGGAGATCAGGCTCGGTAATCTTTTGACCATGATCGCCAGAGAAGACCAGTCGCCGATCAACGAAGATACGGAAGGCGCGATCGAGGTCCATATCCCGCGTGAAGCGGACACCAAAATGATCGCGAGTATCCTGCGCGAGCGCGGCCTGATCGGCAGCGAATTCGCCTTCCTGATGCTCTCCAAATTCAACGGCTATGAAGGCCAGTACAGAAGCGGCACGCATTTTCTCCTGCCGAACATGAGCTACGACGAGATGATGCTCATTTTGACGTATAGCCCGAAACCGGTGCGGATCACATTCCCTGAAGGGATGACGTACCTGCAGATGAAAGAGCGTCTGAAAGAAAACGGCATGCGCTTCGACGAGACGATACTCGACGCGATGGTCAAGCGTCCCGGATATTTCTCAGACTTTTCCTTCATATCAGAGATCAATGTGACGCCGGAGCGCGAATGGCCGCTCCAGGGCTATCTCTGGCCCGATACGTATGAGTTTGACGTGAATGCCACGGAAGAGCAGATTTTGCGTACCTTCCTGCGACGTACGGATCAGGTATTGACCGCCAACGACTATAAAGCACGTGCGGAAAAACAAGGTCTGACGCTCGATCAGGCGATCACGCTCGCGTCGATCGTGCAGATGGAAGGACCGGTCGTCGAGATGGACGAGATCGGTCGCGTGTTTTTGAACCGCATCGAGCGCGGCATGATGCTGCAGTCTTGTGCCACGATCAACTATCTGAGGCTTGAACGCGGCGAGGATCCGGTGCTCTGGGTCCGCAATGCCGATCTGCAGCGTTTTTCTTCTAATCCGTATAACACGTATCGTGACGGTTCCAGTCTGCCGCCGGGTCCGATCAATTCGCCCGGCACGACCGCGATCGAAGGCGTGCTCTGGCCGGCCACCGAAGCGACCTGGCCAGGCGCCGGATCATATCTCTATTTCGTCGCGGTCGGTGACGGGACGAACGATTTCTCGAAGACGATCGAAGAACATCAACGCAAGACCGACATGTATTTCCAGCAGCAGCAAGGCGGCTAAGGCGTCGCTCCGCCTGCCGGAGGTGCTGCTGATTCGATGACGATCTCATTGACCTCATCGGGCAGTTGCACGTCGGGATCTGTGCCCATCATCTGTCCGATCGTATTGCGCAGCTTCGATTCGAGATCGAAGGTGAGATAAATCTCTCTCAAGATGACGAGGATGATCGGTGCGACGAGCAGGCCTCCGACTCCCATGATCGCGATACCGGCGATCATGGCGAGCACCATGATGACCGGATGCAGTTGCATGGCGGTGCCTAAAATCGGCGGCTCAATCACACGGCGGACGATATTCATCACGACGAGTAAGATCATCATGCCGGTGAAAATCAGCGGCTGACCGTTGATCAGATAGTAGGCACCGAGCGGTATCATGACGGCCGCACTACCTAAAATCGGCATCAGGTCGACGATCGCTACGATCACCGCCCAGGTGATCGCATTCGGCAAACCGAGAATGAGAAACCCGATGTACGCCTGGATAAACTCGGCGATCATTAAGGCGATATAGCCGCCGCCGATCCTAAACACTGAGGTCGTGATCCGCGACGTGACTTCGAACGATTTTCGAACGAATGTCTTGTCCGGAATCAGCTTCAGGAAATACAGATAGATCTTGTCGGTCTGCTTTATAAAGTAGTATCCCGACATGATCGTTACCAGGATGACGAGTAAGATCACCGGCAGACGTGAGAACAGTCCGGCGATGAACGCGAGTAGCCCCGATAGCAGATCGGGCAGACGTTCCATCATGTTCGCCTGCATGTTTTGCAAAGACGTCTCAATCGATTCGAGTGCGGATGGGCCGAGAATACCGCCGACGCTACCCGACATGCGACGAATCACACCCATGGCCGTCTCGACGAGATCCGTATCTTTCAACATGTTCGGCAGCTCGGTCGCGAGATTGGTTAAGAATCCGACGATGACCGAGATCATCAGGTAGATCAAAAAGATCAGGACCAAAAAGAGCAGCAGATAAAAGGTCAATGAAAGCCGCCTTCGCGCCTTGCCGCCGACGAGCGGCGTCGCGGCAGCCGCTTTTGCTTTCCCATTGCTCGTGAAGGCCGCCTTGCGCCGTAAGACGAAGTCGGCCAGTGCCATAGCAGCTCTGGCGATGACGAGGCCGATAAAGATCGGCATCAGGAAAAAGAAGACTCTCAAGCCGCCGTAGACCAATGCCGCAATAACGACAAAGATCAAGACATACTTAACTATAGCGGCGATCGTTGCAAGATCCCGCTCCTTGCGTTGTCTAACAGATATCATGGTACACCTCGCGGTTAAATAATTGTTGTGGCCAGCAACAGAGCGACAGCCAAAATAAACGGAATGTCAACCGGTCGATCCGGTTCTTCGGGCAACGGCTTGTCTCCCGACAAAGCCAGTGCCTCTCTTAAACGCTCGGTGTGCTGATCGCGCCACATGCCCGACAGAAAGACGAAGCTCGGCACGAATAACGCAGCTCCCGAGAGTAATATGATCAAGGCCAGTGAGTATGCGTGGCCTGCATCGAGTCTCGTCTGGCCGAAGAAAAATCTGGCCAGTCCGTCATGCAGCGGTGTCTGAAACATGCCGCTCAAAAGATAGACGGCGAAACAGGCGATCGCGGCAACGAGTGAATCGGTGTTGAGACGGATGACTGCGAGCAGAATACCGAGCAAAAACATGGCCGGTAACAAGGACGGCTGGCGAAAGAGAAGCGCGAAGAACAAGGCGGTGCCGAGTACGGCACGCACGCGATGCCAGCCGATATCTAGGCAGGTGGCGATATAGCCGCAGGTCAAAAGTGTAGTGAGAACGGCAGTCAGGATGACGCCGAGTAAGACGATGAGCATATGGGCGATGACACTCGACTGGAAGGTGACAATCGTCTGATTGATCAAAGGCGGTACGGAAGCAAAGACAACCGACTGCGTCATACGTGAGATGAGCAGACTTGCGCCCCAGAGAATCAGGTGGCTCGCAAGTCCCAAACTTGCGGCCAATAGCACATGGCCCGCTTTCGTACCGGAACCGAGAACGAAACGAGCCGACGGTGCTTTGACGAGCTGCATCACGGCGGACGCGATGAACGGAATCAGGCAGAGGGTGACGAGCTGATAGAGCGCGCGCGTCCAGAGCTGATCCGTGTCAAAGGGCAATATCGCCGGCCAAAAACGTAGCGCAAAATAAAACAAGATCAGAAGACTCGCCGCCGTAGCAGCTGCAATACCGGTACTGCCCGTCATCTGACGTCGTTCCGCCAGATCGTGCTGATGGAGCCTTCGGCCCGGCGCATAAAGCCTGAATTTTGTTCTCGTTGGCGCAGCCATGGCATCGATTATATCAAAGCGGATCACTTAAAGAGGCGTTTCACTTCGAGAAGTAATCCGCTGGCGAGCAAAAACGGTGCGAACGGAACGACGCGGTGCGCTTTTTGCTTTTTCAAGCGAGGAAACAACATAAAAAGAAAAGCGCTGAGGCAGGCAAAGATAAACAGCTCAATAATCTGGCCGGGAAACCACATGGTGAGCGACGCCGTCAGCTTTACATCGCCCATGCCGAGTAGTTTTTTGTTTCTCTTCTCTCCGTAAATGGAAAAAAAAGTGAGTAGCAGCGTCACACAGAGTGTGAGAAATAGTGTCTGTACGATCCTGGCCATCGCTTGCGACCGAAGTAAAAGACGACAAAAGGCGAGGCCAAAAAAGGCGGCTGTCCACGCGTTTGGTAGCCGTCTCTCTTTAATGTCGGTATACGACATAGCTATCGAGCAAAGGAAAAAGAGGAACGCGAACAACACATCGAGATATGGCATGTCGACGTCAAGTATGGATGACTATTGTAAAAACAATCGAATCTTTTGTAGCCAGTTGACGACAGAAGCCGACAATGGATGTTCTCGGTCGTTGACGCATAAAAAATAATGGCGTCGATACCGTGAAAAGTGCACCGTATAGGTGTAATATGGAAATCGGCGACGGATATTTTTCGAGTTATTCGACATATTACATAGAAAAGCAAAGCAAATATTGTCGATTGTCGCCTATTTGTTGTTGTGGGATCGTGAGCGGTCGGCTATAATAGCGAATAGTTCGTGAGAATGAGGTTTAAGTATGAATATCGTATTAATGGCAGACAGTCGTAAGAATGAATTATTGGTCAATTTTTGCATCGCGTACCGGCAGATTCTCAATAAGCATTCGCTGTTTTCAATCTTTAATACGTCCCGCATTATTGAACAGGCGACCGGCCTTTCTTTGATCTCGTTTCCGACGGAGATTTCGGGAACGATCGGTCAGCTGGCCGCGAGAGCGAGTTACAACGAGATCGATGCCGTGATCTATCTGCGCGATCCCGGTCTTTTGACCTATGACTCGCCGAACCAGTTGTTGCGCGCCTGCGACACGAACTCGATTCCTTTTGCGACGAATATTGCGACGGCCGAAATTCTCGTTTTGGCTATTGATCGGGGAGATCTCGACTGGAGAGAGCTGATCCGATGAGATCGCAGTTTCGTCCGGTTATTCCGGACATCTTGTATTTTCATGCAGACGGTGGCGGTGAACACGCCAGCGTCTATTTGATTACGGGCGATACCGAGACAGTGTTGGTCGATCCATCGATCGAACCGTCCCGCTTACCGGAAGGCAAGGAACCGACGAAGCTCTTGCTGACCCATGCGCATGCTGATCATTTCTGGGCGGTCGATCGTTTTAGAGAAGACGTCGATCTGCCGCTTTATGTGCATAGCGGCGACGAAGCACAGCTCATCGATCCCATGACCAACGGCACCGTCTTTTTCGGTCAGGATTTTACGCCGAAGCCGGCGTCTCATATCATTTCCGACCTCGACCTGATCAGTGTGGGCGATAGCCTCGAGCTATTGACGATCCATACACCGGGACACACCAAAGGCTGTTGTTGCTTTCTTCTGCGTGAGACAAAAGGCCAGACGTCGCTTGCCCTTATCACGGGGGACACCTTGTTTCGTTCCAGCATGGGGCGTACCGATCTGCCGAGCGGCAGCCCGCTCGAGATGGAACACTCTTTAGCAAAGCTCCGTGTGCTCCTCACTGAGTTGCCTACCGACCTGCCCATACTTCCGGGGCACGGACCTCTTACGACACCGGAACGCGAATTGAAGTATAATCCCTTCTTATAGGCGCTCGTTAGTAAAAAGCGCCAAACCATGGTGAGGAGCGTGTATTCATGCACATTCTGGACGCTCTACAAGCGTTGAAGAACGATTTTGACGAGGCCGTCGGCGTCGTCGAATCGGTGGAAGATCTGGAAAAAATTCGTCTGACTTTTCTCGGTAAGAAAGGCCGCCTAACGGCTATTTTACGTGGGATGGGTCAGCTTTCGGCCGAAGAGAGGCCGCGTGTCGGGCAGGAGGCGAACGTTATCAGAGAACATCTGGAAGCTACACTTTCGGACAAGAAAGAAGCGCTATCCAGACGCGATCTCGTGGCCAAACTCGCCTCTGAGAAAGTCGATGTGACGATGCCGGGAAGCGATGCGCCTTACGGCAATCGGCACCCGCTGACTCAGGTCATGGACGATATCTGCCGTGTTTTCATCGGTCTCGGATTTTCCGTCGCCGACGGTCCGGAGATGGAGCTCGATGAGTATAACTTTACGCGGCTCCGCTTACCGAAGGACCATCCGGCGCGAGATACGCAGGACACGTTCTACTTCGATCAACAGTATCTGCTTCGTACGCACACGTCACCGGTTCAGATCCGCACGATGGAGAAGATGAAGCCGCCGCTTCGCGTCGTCGTACCGGGGCGCGTCTACCGACCGGATGCACAGGATGCGACGCACTCACCGTTCTTTCACCAAGTGGAGGGGCTGGCGGTCGACGAAGGGATCACGATGCGCGACCTCGTCGGTTGTCTGACGCTCTATGCGAAGGCTTTCTTCGGAGAAGAGACGGAGATCCGGCTGAGACCGCATCATTTCCCGTTTACGGAGCCGTCCTGCGAAGTTGATATCACGTGTACCAACTGCGGCGGCAGCGGCGATTTCGAGTGTCGCACCTGTCGCGGTGAGGGCTGGGTCGAAGTACTGGGCGGAGGCATGGTGCATCCGGAAGTGTTATCCGGCTGCGGCATTGATCCCGACATCTATAGCGGCTTCGCTTTCGGTATCGGTGTTGAACGTACGGCGATGGGACGCTACGGCATCAAGGACATACGCCACTTTACCGATAATGACCTGCGCTTTTTGCGCCAGTTCAGATAGGGGGGACGACGATGAAAGCATCGATGAATTGGTTGAACGATTTTGTAAAGATAGACGAGTCTCCCCAGTCCTTTGCCGACAAGATGACTTTGAGCGGTTCGAAGGTCGAAGAGTTGATCGTAGAAAACGTCTTGATGCGCGATATCGTCACGGGACGGATCGTCGAATTAGAGAAGCATCCGCAGGCAGATAAGCTGCTCGTCCTGAAAGTCGATATTGGAGACGACGTCCTGCAGATCGTCAGCGGTGCGCCGAATCTGGAAACGGGACAGGTCGTACCGGTAGCGAAGGTCGGAAGCGTCCTGCCTGACGGCACCACGATCGAAGCCGCCTCACTGAGAGGCATCGATTCAGCCGGTATGCTCGTCTCGATCGAAGAGCTCGATCTGACACACGGCGATTTCCCGGACGCACCGGAAGACGGTGTCTATATTTTTCCGGCCGACACAGCGCTCGGCCTCGATATCGGTGAAGTGATGGGGATCCGTGAAGTGATTATCGACTTTGAGATCACCCCGAATCGCCCCGACTGTCTGTCGGTCGAAGGTTTGGCCAGAGAAGCGGCCGTGACGCTTGACCAGGCATTTATACCGCGTCAGCCTGTCGTCTCAGGCCAGTCGGAGACGAAAGCAGAGGATACGGTAAAGATCGGTATCGAAGATCCAGACCTCTGCAGACGCTTCGTGTCCCGTGTCGTGACGGATGTCAAGATCGAGCCGTCGCCTCTCTGGTTGAGACAGCGTCTCCGCACTGCCGGTGTGCGTCCGATCAATAATCTGGTCGATATCACAAACTACGTCATGCTGGAGCTCGGACAACCGCTTCATGCCTACGATCTGCGCGATCTGAGAGGTGACGAGGTTGTGGCCAGGCGGGCCAAAGAAGGCGAGACGATCAGAACACTCGATGAGATCGAGCGCCGCTTGACAAACGATATGCTGGTCATCGCCGACGCTGAAGGCGCGATCGGTGTCGCCGGTGTGATGGGCGGCTTTGATTCCGAGATCAAGGACGACACGAAGACGATCGTGCTCGAAGCGGCGAACTTTGACGCGCCGTCGATCCGCCGTACGAGTACGGCACTAGGTCTGCGGACCGAAGCGTCGGCGCGTTTTGAAAAAGGATTGTCCCCGGAAAACTGCGCGCGAGCGATCAATTTAGCGTGTGAACTGATCGAAACGCTCGAATGCGGCTCAATCTCTCCCGACCTGATCGACGTCTATCCGGAACAGGAAACGCCCCGCACCATCGACTTTTCCGCCGCGGCGATCGAGGCCGTTTTAGGTGAGGCGATACCAGAACCATTCATGCGGGAAATTCTTGAAAAACTCGGTTTCGAAGAGACACCCGATCCGAACGTCCTTATCGTGCCGTGGTACCGGCCGGATATCACGGTGACGGTCGATCTGGCGGAGGAAGTGGCAAGATTTTACGGTTACAACAATATCCGCCCCACTTTATCGAGCGGCAAGAACTTAACAGTCGGTGGGCTTTCGAAGCGCCAGCGCCTAGACCGTCGCTTGGTCGATCGCATGCTCGGAGCCGGCTTTTTTGAGACGGTGACGTTTCCCTTTATCAATGAGCGGCTGCGGGAGCGACTCGGGCTTTCAGATGATGACGTGATGTATTTGCAAAATCCGTTGACCGAAGACTACAAAGAGATGCGCACGACGCTCGCCGCGTCACTTTTCCAGATCGCTCAATACAACCAGGCGAGAGGCAATATGAGCGGTCGCCTGTTTGAGCGCGGACGCACATATCATAAAGATCAAGCGGGGCTGCCCTTTGAGACAGAGCATCTGGCAGCCCTTCGGTTCTCCGGCGAGGAGCCGGCCGAAACGCTCTTTTTCTCGCTCAAAGGCGTCCTGGAAAGTCTACTCGCCAATGTCGGCGTCGACACATTGCAATTCATTTCAACTGCGGACGTACCGTATCTGCATCCCGGCATGCAGGCGGCTGTCATGCGACAAGACACATGCCTCGGCATAATCGGCATCGTCCATCCGGAAACAGGGTCAGGCTTTGACCTGTCCGGTACGGCCGCTTATTTTGACCTGAACGTCGACTTCGTGCTCGAGCTTGCCTCGGAAGACGTGACGGCAGAGCCGTTGCCGCGTTTCCCGGCCGTGATCAGAGACATCGCGCTTCTCGCTGACCGTTCAATCGAGGTCGCCTCGATTGAAAGCTGGTTGAAGGAAGCGGCCGGCCCGCTTCTTGAGTCCGTCTCCTTATTCGATGTCTTCAGCGACGAAAAACTCGGTCAGGATAAAAGGTCGCTGGCCTTTCATTTGACCTTCCGGGATAAGCAAAAAACGCTGAGCGATGCCGAGCTCTCACCGGTCTATGAGCGCATCGATGAGATGCTTGAGAGGGAAGGGTTGACGCGGCGCTGATTGTCGCCAATGGGCTGACGCATTTCGTCTAACCATTTAGTTAACGCCATAGCGTGATCACATAAGAGGATCGCGTTATGGCGTTTTCATCGGCATCGATCGCCGCTGTGCCGCAGTTTAGATCGTCGCGCCCGTCAAGCCAACTTCAAAGAAAGTGCTTTCAAGTATTATGTTATACTGCCAGTATCACTTCTAATTTGTGAGAAATAGATGGAATTAGGCATGAATATCCGTTGTCGATTTGAGTAGAGATGCTAGTTGACTGTAAACATCTTGTAAAAACGTTCGGTCCCGGCGATGCACCTATCAGAGCGGTCGATGGCGTAAGTTTACGTATCGATCAGGGTGAAAGTGTCGCCTTG
>DUQI01000082.1 GCA_012837885.1 Fastidiosipila sp. | reverse complement strand
TCAAAACTCCGTCTTCGACGTGCAAGGGTTTTGACCCTTTTTCGTCATTTTGCTTGCACTATTATACCACAAACACACCTGTAATGCCCTGTTATCAGTCATTTCGGGGTCGTTCAGCAGCCCCTATTTATTCTCGACGAACCGTTCTCTGGTCTTGATCAGCGCGGCATGCGTACATTAATGAATCATCTCGATGATTTGCGAAAGAAAAACAAGGCCGTTATCGTTTCATCCCACCAACTGGCAGAATTGTCGCGAGTCATGGATCGACCGATCTACATTGAAGACGGGCGAATCGTAGACCATATAGATTATTCCTTTTAGTATGTTGAACTTGATTGTAAGGCAAAGATTACTACAAAGAAGTACGCTGACCGCAGTCCTGCTTTTTGTGGTACTGATGTTGTCTGTCATTATATCCAATCAGATTGAAATGAATAAGGAAACACACTTCTTATCACTTGAGAATGAGCGAATCGAAGCCGACCAATCGATATATTTCGAACGCGCCTCCACTTTAAATCAGGAGAAGTCCAGACTGGAGTCACTATTATCGCAGGGGACTTCCAATCCAGTCTTGCAAGTTGATCTGGATCGCATAAAAGCGGAAATGGAAACGACTGTCGCTATGCGTCGTGAGGCAGAGGAGCTATATACACTCAACCAAAATATATTGGATCATGTTTCCAACACCGCGCTTCGTTTTGATGCAAAGTTAGAACGCCTTCGCTTTATTGTTGAGCGTACTGCTGAAACAGATCGATATCAAAGTGACATGGAGCCTCTTTACTATGTGTTCCTGCGCGAATCACGTGATGACATGAAAGCAAGGCTTTCTTATTATGAACGCATTCTCGAGTTCAACGAGCAAGCTGCTGACTCGCAACAACAGACGCCGATGGGGCCAACGAGCTGGACTGGTTCGAAAACACTCACTACGCTTCTCCTTTCACCGTTAAACATCGTTTTTATTGCGTTTACGTCGATTATTCCAGCTATATGGATCGCAAGGCTGTTCGAAACGGATGTCGTGAGGATTCTTTTGCTTTCTTCATCAAGAAGACGCTTATGTGTACAGTTGATTGCCTCTATGGGGTTGCTGTGGGCGTATTGCGTTTTGTTGATTCTCATCGTTTTCGGCGGATTGTCGACACTTATCAATGGGTTTGGATCTTTGCAGCATGTTATTTTACATGACCGGATCATCTATAGTTTTCGTGAGGTCCTGAGTAACGAAGCATTAAATCTGACGGCGCTTTCTCTTCAGTTAACGACAGTATTTGCGTTGATAAGTGTTCGCACACGGTCCGCGGCAGCACCACCACTACTTCTCATCATCGTCACGATTCTAAATGCGGTTCGGAGCTATCTCGGCAAAACAGGCTCAACCTATACGATGTTCGACTTCTTCAATGTATCTTCGCAACGGGCATTTTATGCTCGCTACGTGATGGAATGGTTTTTACTGACCATTCTGACGTCACTCATACTGCTCTGGCGCCATATTACTTGCTATGAAATGAAAGCGTAATTTTTGGTTCATCAATGATTCGTCATTGACTCTTGACTATTATGTCTGTTCTGAAAACTGCAATTCGTACAGCCTCGCATACAAGCCGCCCATGTTGATCAGCTCGACGTGGGCACCGCGCTCGGCGACACCGTCTTCCGTCAAGACGAGAATCTCATCGGAATTTCTGATTGTGCTGAGACGGTGTGCGATGACAATCGTCGTGCGGTCGCGCGACAGTTCGTTCAACGACTGCTGGATGAACCGCTCACTCTCATTGTCGAGTGAACTCGTCGCCTCGTCCAGGATCAGGATCGGCGGATTTTTCAAAAACACGCGGGCGATCGAGATACGCTGCTTTTGCCCGCCGGAAAAACGCACGCCGCGCTCACCGACCACCGTATCGTACCCGTCCGGTAACGTCATGATGAAGTCATGGATGTTCGCCCGCTTCGCGGCCAGTTCAATCGCTTCATCACTGGCCTCCGGGTCACCGTACGCGATATTGTCTCGGACCGTGCTGTTGAACAGATACACTTCCTGCTGCACGACACCGATGTTGTCTCTCAGCGATTGCAAGGTCAGATCTCTGACATCCTTGCCGTCGACCAAGACCTGTCCGTCCACGACATCATAGAAGCGTGGAATCAGGGAACAGAATGTTGACTTACCGGCACCGGAAGGACCGACCAATGCGACGGTGCGCTTCGCCGGAATATGGACATTGATGCCTTCCAGCACCGGTTCATTTTCTTCGTAATGGAACGATACACCGCGAAATTCAATGTCACCCGACAGCACACCGGCATGCTCGGCGCCTTTTTTATCCTTGACGTCGGGCTTTGTGTCCATGATCTCGGTCATCCGGATGAATCCGGTCATGCCTTTCTGGAACTGCTCGGTGAAGTTAATGAGCCGCTTGATCGGATCCAAAAACATGTTGATGTAGAGCACATAGATGATGATGTCGGCAGCCGCTACCTCACCTTGCACGACAAAATAACCGCCGGCTAAAACGACCGCGACATAGAGCAGTCCCTGTAGGAAGGTGTTGACCGACATAAAGCGGCCCATCACGAAATAGTTCTTTTTCTTCGAATCGAGGAAGCGGAGGTTTCCGTATTCGAACTTTTCGAGTTCGATATGTTCATTGGCAAACGACTGTACGGTGCGGATACCGGCCAGACTGTCCTGCACGATCGCATTGATCTCGGCGATCTTTCTCCGGTTATCCATAAACGTCTGACGCATGCGCCGGTTGTAATACCAGGTGACGACCATCATGACGATCGTGACGGCGACCAGAATCAGCGTCGTGTAGACGTGGATCGAGAGCAAGATGACGAAAGCGCCGATGATCTTGATGAAGGAAATGAAGATATCTTCCGGGCCGTGGTGTGCCAGCTCAGTGATGTCAAAGAGGTCGGCGATCAGGCGCGACATCAGGGAGCCGGTGTTCGACTTATCATAGTAGGAAAAAGACAGCCGCTCCATATGCGTGAAGAGCTTTGTCCGCATGTCGGCCTCCATGCGGGCACCCATCACGTGCCCGTAATAGGAGACAAAATACTGCGCCAGAGCCTGCACGACATATAAGAGAAAAAGCCAGACACACGTCCAGATAAGGCCTTGCATCATCAGGCTGTGATCGGTCAGGGTGAAGACGTCGTTCGTCAGATTCCTCAATAAAATCGGAAACAAAAGCCCTGTGGCACCGATCACGGCGGCACAGAACAGATCGAACAACAGTATCCCTACATATGGTTTGTAATACGCTATAAATCGACGGATCATGGTTACTCCCGCCGCAAACTATACCAAACCCTCAGACGATGTCCGTACCAATCATTAAATTCCGAGCAACGCCGAGGCTACCGTGAAGTAGATAATCAGGCCGAGTGCGTCGACGATCGTCGTAATCATCGGGGCCGCCATGATCGCCGGATCCATACCGATTTTCTTGGCCAAAAGCGGCAAGGCACCGCCGACGATCTTCGATAAGGTGACGATCGCGATCAGGGCGAAGGAGACCGCCAAACCGCCGAGCCAGTTGTGATCCGAAAAGAAATAAATTCTGGCGAAATTGACGAGCGCCATCGCGAAGCCGACGAGCCAGCTGATGCGGAGCTCTTTCCAGATCACCGACCAGAAATCGCGAAAGCCGATCTCACCGACCGCCATCCCGCGGATGATCATGGTCGAGCTCTGAGACCCGGCGTTGCCGCCGGTGTCGGTCAGCATCGGGATGAAGGTGACGAGCATCGGTACGGCGAGGAAAGCATTTTCGAAGCGTCCGAGGATCAGCCCGTTGATCATCCCGGAGATCATCAGGATCATCAGCCAGGCACCACGGCTTCTGGCGTGTTCCCAGACCGACGTCTTCAGATACGGTTTGTCGGTCGTCGTGGTCACCAGCGCCATGCGCTCGAAGTCCTCCGTGACCTCCGCTTCCGACACATCCATCACGTCGTCGAACGTAATCAGGCCGACAAGCCGCCCCTCATGATCGACGACCGGCAGGTTCACGAGGTCATGATCGCGGAACAACTGAACGACCCGCTCCTGATCCTCATGCACTTCGACGCTGTTATAATGCGTCTCCATGATCTCCCCTACCAGTTGTTCATCCTTGGCGGCGAGCAGATCCTGAATCGTGACGATACCTTCCAATATGCGGCTCTCATCCGTGACAAAAGAGGTCAGAATAGAGGCCACATCTTCGACCGCGAGCCGGATACGGTCGATCGCAAAACCGACCGTCCACTGCTTCTTCAGTCGCATGAACTCCGGCGTCATCACGCTGCCGGCGCTGTCTTCTTTGTAATTCAAAAAATGATTCAGTCTGGCGCGCGTATCCGGTTTCGCGGCACGCAGGACACGTGGTATGACATTGGCCGGTAGCTCTTCGACCAGGTCGACCGCATCGTCCAGGAACAATTCCTCGATGAGGTTTTGTACCTCGCGATCGGTCAGAGCCTCGATCAGGTGAGTTCGAACGTCACCTTCCATCTTGGCGAAAACGTCGGCCGCCATATCCTTATGTAAAAGCTTAAAGCAGACGGCCGCCTGCTCAGGCTCCAAATCTTCTATGAACTCCGCCACATCGTTGACGAATGAATCGTTCATCAAACGCTGCAGCGCACCGTACTGCCCGGCTTCGAGCAGATCGGTCAAGGTCGCTATTTCTGTATTGATCATCGTTTAATCCTCCTTTCAAGGGCATCCCGAAAGTCGGCAAAATCCGATGGCCAGATGAGACGCGAATCGATACTAACCAGGAAGAAGTGTCAGGAGAATCGCGCCGATCGTTAATCGACCTGGCCACGGGTCACCGGCTGACACATCGCTGTCCGTGTGTTTCTTGGTCACCTTAAACTCTCCTTTTCACATAAATAACGGTGGTTTGGCCACCGGCGATCATCTTAACATGCAACGATAGGCGGGGCAACGCTACGCCTATCGGTCAGATCAGATATAAAGTGATAATTAATAAGTATGGTCAAAAACGAAAGGATGCGATACTCTTCGCTTTTCTCAATCGACAACAAGAGACATGTTAGTTACTGCATTGGGGAGCGAAATGTCAGCACAATATATGTTGATATGACTATGGAAACGAAAAGCATTAAAACGATCAGTCATATAAACGTCGTCGACTCGACCGGACTTGAATATTTCGGTTGCAACCAGCAGTGGTATGAGACGTTTTGGCAGCGCTTATCCGGCTGCGGGCCGAGCGTTGCGACCACCTTACTGCTCTACTTGCAACGAAGCGGTCAGATCGATTTTGCGGTCAGCGGTTACGACCAAACCGATTGCAAACTCGTAATGGACGACATCTGGTCTTATATCACGCCGACAAGACAGGGCGTGAACACGAGCGACCTCTTCTGCGAAGGCATCCTGCGTTTTGCGAGCGATCAGGGATTCAAGATCGAGTGTGAGCGTTTCGTCTTCCCCCGGTTCGACGAGGAACGGCCTGAACTCAAGGACGCCGTCCAGTTCATCGCCGACGGACTGTCACACGATTGCCCCGTCGCCTTCTTAAATCTGCACAACGGCAAAGCGAAGAATCTCGAAGCGTGGCACTGGGTGTCGATCGTCGCGCTCGATTACGACGCCGATTTCAAAACGGTGAACGTCACCATCTTCGACGGCGATAAATCGGATCGGATCGATTTCAAGACATTCTATGAGACGACGAAAAAAGGCGGCGCGCTCGTGTCGCTTCGCGTACCTTTGACTCAATCCTCCGACTCGTAGAGATTGAGGATCTTTCCTTCCCGCTCGACCATCACCTCAGCAAAGGAAGCCGGAGCTGAAATGATATCGGCAAATCCGTCCGAGATAAAACGCGCCTCCGGTTTTTCATCGAAGTAGCGGATCCAGTCACGGATGCCGACATCGTCGACATTCATCTCACTCGCCCTGATGCGATGGATTGTCAGAGGATCGAAGTTTTTATGAAACGGCGAATACCAGGGATCCCAGCCGACATTTAAGACGGCGATGTTTTCGTACGTCTTTCCATCGTATTCGCCTTTCTCGAGATAACGGTGCAACGCTTTATCCCGCGGTCGGATACCAAACGGAAGGGCGAAGGTGTTGACCTTGTAATCGTGTGGTGTCAAGGATTCCAGATAGTTGGCCTGTCGGCCGATCGACTTTTGCAGCCCGGCTGCATCGATCGAGGTGTAGTTTTCATGCCCATCGCTGTGGTTGCCGATGTCCATACCGTTTTCGATCAGGAAGGAGACTTTTTTCTCTTCTTCACCTTCGACACGAAACGGCACACGGCCGTTTACAAAAAAGGTCGCATGCGGCGAGAAATCGTCATGCTCCGCGGCAAACGCCAACAGGACGCCGACCGCCGAATCGGGATCGATCGAACCGTCTTCCAGATAACGGAAGTTATTTTCTCTGGCATCGTCAAACGTGATCACATACGGCGTCAGACCGGCCGGTGTATCGATATGGCCGCGCACATAGTCGGAGAGACGAATCGGGCGATATCCTTTCTCGTAGAGCAATTCGAGATCAGCGCGGAAATTCTCCGGCGTACGTGTCCATTCTGCTTCCTCCGGCCCGATATTGTGATACATCAAGACCATAATCTTGCCGCCTTCGGACGGCTTTAGGGACAGATCGACAGCGGCGACATCAACATGACGCTCCGTGGCGTTCGCTTCAGGTGCTGTCGTCTGGCTTATCGTAATGGACTGATACGTCAATTCTTCAGTACTGTCTGCAGGAACAGGCGAATGTGTCACTTGTATCGATGCCTCGGTGTGTGGCGTTTCGGAAGTAAGCGGCACCGCTTCCGTCGACGTCGTAAACTGCAACACCTGATCGGTCTGTTGCCACGGTTCGGCGACGCCGCAGGACACTGCAAACAGCATCAACAAAAGCACAATGAGGCTGGCTGCCGTTTTTTTCTTCCGGTTCAATCGCATACGTCGTTTAATGTAAATCAAGACGCCTGTCTTGTCGAGCACGCTTGCGGTCATCCCAAACAGACGATTTACCGCTGATTCAGCGAATGAAACCGCGTTTTTTACTTCGAGCCGTTCACTCTCCCGTGATAGAATGAAAAAGGTAAAAAGAAGACCGGGCGGTCAGTCGAAGCCGTCACGGATATCGCGGAGGATTTATGACGAATAACGAACGCCTGCTCCACTTTGTCGCCGAGGTTGAAGCGCTCTGTCAACCGGACCGTGTGCACTGGTGCGACGGCACTAAAGAAGAGAGTGAAAAGCTGCTTGAAGAGGCTGTCGCCAAAGGTAATGCGGTCAAGCTGAATCAGTCGAAGAAGCCAAATTGTTATCTCTTCAGAAGCGACCCGTCGGACGTCGCCAGAGTCGAAGATCGCACCTATATCGCATCCGTCTCCGAAGACGATGCCGGCCCGACCAACAACTGGATCGATCCGGTCGAATTGAAAGAGACGATGACCGATCTTTACCGTGGCTCGATGAGAGGACGCACGATGTATGTCATTCCGTTCTCGATGGGACCGCTCGGATCCCCGATCGCGAAGATCGGTGTCGAGATCACGGACAGCCCGTACGTCGTCGCCAACATGCGGATTATGACCAGGATGGGCAAGGACGTACTCGAGGTTCTCGGTGACGACGGTGAATTCGTGCCATGCCTCCACTCGGTCGGTGCGCCGCTCGAACCGGGCGATGAAGATGTAGCCTGGCCGTGCGCCCCGATGGATCAAAAATATATTTCCCATTTCCCGGAGACGCGTGAGATCTGGTCCTACGGTTCCGGGTACGGCGGCAACGCGCTGCTCGGCAAAAAGTGTTTTGCGCTCCGCATCGCCTCCGTACAGGCGAGAGACGAAGGCTGGCTGGCTGAGCATATGCTGATCCTGAGGCTCGAGAGTCCGGAAGGTGACGTCTACCATGTGTGTGGTGCGTTCCCGTCCGCCTGCGGTAAGACGAACCTCGCCATGCTGATACCGACCCTGCCCGGTTGGAAGGTCGAGACGGTCGGCGACGACATCGCCTGGATGAAATTCGGCGAAGACGGACGCCTCTACGCGATCAATCCGGAAGCCGGTTTCTTCGGCGTCGCGCCTGGCACATCGAAAAAGTCGAATCCGAACGCCCTCGAGACGATTCAGTCCGATACGATCTTTACGAACGTTGCCTTAAAAGACGACAACGATGTCTGGTGGGAAGGCATCGATGAGCCGGCGCCCGACCACTTGATCGACTGGCGCGGAAACGACTGGACACCGGACAAAGACACCCCGGCCGCGCATCCGAATGCCCGCTTTACGACACCGGCCGGCAAGGCGCCCTCGATCGCACCCTCCTGGGAAGATCCGAACGGCGTACCGATCGACGCGATCCTGGTCGGCGGACGACGCGCCACCACCGTACCGCTTGTCCACCAGAGCTTTAATTTCAATCACGGGGTCTTCCTCGGCTCGATCATGGGTTCCGAGATCACCACGGCGATCATCTCGGACAAGGTCGGGCAGGTCCGTCGCGACCCGTTCGCCATGCTGCCTTTCATCGGTTATCATGTCGCCGATTATCTGAATCACTGGCTCGAGATCGGCCGCGCTTCGAGTGAAGACAAACTGCCGAAGATCTTCTATGTCAACTGGTTTAGAAAAGGCGACGACGGTCGCTGGCTGTGGCCGGGATTCGGTGAAAACAGCCGTGTCCTGAAATGGGTGGTCGAACGCTGTGCCGGTAAAACCGGGGCGAAAGAGACGTCGATCGGCTACATGCCGACAAAGGATGATCTCGATCTGAGCGGTCTCGATATGCCGCAGGAAGATATCGAAGCACTGCTCGACGTCGACGTCGACGCCTGGCTCGACGAAGCCGCCTCGATCCGTGCCTACTTCGAGACGTTCGGTCCGAAGATGCCGCAGGAACTGTTCGACGAACTCGCAAAACTGGAAGAAAGACTCAAAGCGACGAAAGCATAAAAAAAACCTGTATGATATGAAAAAGACCGGAGGCACGTGCCTCCGGTCTTTTTCATATCATACAGGTTTTTTTTATGCTTTCGTC
>DUQI01000081.1 GCA_012837885.1 Fastidiosipila sp. | reverse complement strand
TGACCTTGAACGATCTGGCCGCGAACAGCTACATGGACAAATTCCATCTCGTCAGAAAGTTTAAGGAGTCGTATGGCAGCACCCCGATCGATTATCTTTTGGAAAGAAGAATCAGCATGGCCGAGACCCTGATCACGCGGACGAGCCATACGCTCGAAGATATCGCCAAGATCGTCGGTTTCAACTCACAGGCACACTTTTGCAAAATGTTCAAAGACAGACGCGGCATGTCGCCGTCGGCGTACCGCCGTTGGGCGAAAAGGCAGAGTATGACCGCCGATTAAGCCGTCAACGTGGGAGCGCGTCTTCCGCCTTGTCCGACACTCGCTGACCGTTGACGTAGACATACTGACGATTCAGATCGCGGTCGACCAGAATGAAGCTCGCCCGTCTGCCCGGTTTCACCGTCCCTGCTTCAGACAAAATACCGATACGCGACGCCGGATATTCGCTCGCGGCATATACGGCCGCCTCGAGTGGTATACCGATCGACACGGCATAGCGAAGACAGTCGAAGAGATTCGTTACACTGCCGGCGATCGAGACATTTTCGATCTCCGCCCGATTTCCGCGGACCGTCACCTGCTGTCCACCGAGATCGAAGATACCGTCGCCTTGCCCTGTCGCACGCATCGAATCGGAGACGAGGACGACGCGTCCGGGAAACATTTGGAACGTCGCCCGAATCACAGCCGGATGGATGTGGACGCCGTCGGCGATCAGTTCGACCGAGACGTCTGCAGCATCGAACGCGGCGCCGATCACGCCGGGATCACGGTGGTGAAACGGCGGCATCGCGTTATACAAGTGTGTCACATGCGAGGCACCGGCTGAAAAAGCGGCCGTCGCTTCGGCGTAGTTCGCCGTGGTGTGGGCGAGCGAGAGGCGCACGCGGTCTTTTAATTCACTGATAAAGGACAGAGCATCGGCCGTCTCAGGTGCGAGCGATACGATTTTTACGGCGTCTGCGGCGAGCGTATTCAAGTGATCGAATTGCTCAATCGATGCCGTCTTCACGTATGCCGGATTCTGGGCGCCTCTCTTTTCAACATTGATATAAGGGCCTTCCATATGAAGACCGGCGAGCCAGGCGGCATCGGCGAGGCCGCCCTTCCTGACGATGTTCCCGATGACAGAAAACACCGCCTCCAGTTGTTCGCCGGAGACCGTCAAGGTCGCCGGTACGATCTGGGTCACGCCGATCGACGCTTCGTAGCGCAGAAGCTGATAGATGCCTTCTTCATCAGCGTCGGTAATGTCATGCGACATCGCGCCGTGCAGGTGAATATCGGTCAGTCCCGGTAGAAGCAAAAGACCGCTGCCGTCGATGATCTCGATCTGATCGAAACGGCTATGCTCGAAGAAGGCTTCACGGCTGACGAAACGGTCGCCGATCACATAGACGGATTCGTCATGAAAAGCACCGTCTCGAAAGACGGACGCTCCCGTTATTTCGATGCACTGCCACATCTCAGGAGACCGCTGCTTCGTAGAGTTCTACGACTTCGGCGACAAAACAGTCGGTGACATCGTCGGCCGTCTTCACAGCGGCGCCGAGAGCACACGGTGCATACTGCGAAAGCAGAGGCGCCGGGATCTGAAGGTTTTCGAAATTGCCGATCATTTTCTTGATTGCCTGATCGATCTGCGGGTAGGGGAGATAGTAGCGGATGCGGTCAGACAGACTGAAATGGCGCGCGATATGAAGTGCCGTCTCATCGCCTTTGTAATAGGCCTGCCAGTATTTCGGGTCTTCGGTCATCACGCGTTCGATGACGGCGATCAGATTGGAACGCTTCGCTTCAGGCACCAGCCATTTTTCGATCTCGGCCAGCGCATACAAGCCTTCGCGGTAGGCGTTTGTGATCATCGGACCGACTTTCAAAATACCGACGCCGTCTTCGACCATCTGACTCAGCGCCGAAAGCGGCTGATAGTCAGTCGAATGTCCCTCGAACATCAGCTCCGGGTCCTTTTTAAGTGCGGCCATCAGGTCTTTTGCCGCATCGCGGTCATAGACGGCCACATCGTGGTCACCGTATTCGACGCCCGGCTGTACGACGACGGCGGCGATCAGGTCGAAGTCGTCGATCAGTCCGGCTTCACTGAATGCTTCTTTATAGAGTTCAACGGTCTTTTCGTAATCGGCCGGTGAGGTCACGTCGATCTCCAGCGCCTCGGCCGCGCCGCCAGGTACCGGCACTTCACTGCCGATGACAAACTCAGGCCATTCCTCTCTAGGTACGCCTTCGGCCTTCAGTGTATCGAGACAGGCGGCAAAGAGTCTGGCGCCTCTTTTGGCGACGGTCTCCACCGGCAACGCCGCCTGCGGATCGTCACTTTGCAAACGCATGCTCGTGTCGAGATGGATCTTTTTGTAGCCAGCCTGGCAATACGCTTTGACGAGATCGACAGCCAGTTGCATCGCTTCTTCTTCCGGTCGGTCTTTGAACGTGAGAGGTCCGAGATGATCACCACCAAGGACGATTCGCGAACGATCAAATCCCGTCTTGTCGGCCAGCTCATGAATCATGTTCACAAAGTCGGCAGGCTGCATGCCAGTATATCCGCCGAACTGATCGACCTGGTTGGCCGTCGATTCGATCAGAAGCGGCCGATCATTATTGAGATACGCCCGCATGACCGACTCGATCGTCACCGGGTTGGCCGTACAGTATGACGGAATACCGGCTTTCTTACCTTGTTGTCTCGCTTTGATGATGTCTTTTAAGATTCCCATATATCGATCACTTTCTGTGAAGATAATTTCCAAGGTCATCATATCATGTCGATTTCGCTTGGCGAATCTATTCAGTGTAGATCACTTACCTTGGTGAATACATTCATATATCCAAATCAGACGATTAGCGCTAAGGTGGATGTGGAGGTCGTATCTATGCATAAGGTAAAGATAGAGATCTGTTCTGGTTCAGCTGCAGACGCGATTGAGGCGGCCAAAGGCAATGCGACGCGTGTCGAGCTTTGTTCCAGTTTATTCCTGGGCGGTCTGACACCGTCGATCGGTAGCTTGCAGTCGGTCAAAAAACACACGGACATCGACGTGATGGCGATGGTCAGACCACGTGAGGGAGGCTTTTGCTATACCGACGTTGAGTACGAGACGGTGCTTTTGGACGCCGTGAATCTGCTGCAACACGGCGCCGACGGACTCGTCTTCGGATTCCTCCATCAAGACGGGACGATCGATGTCGATAAGACGGCTGAACTCGTCTCGCTCGCCGGTGATAAAGAAACGTGTTTTCATCGTGCTTTCGACGTCGTTTCTGACTGGAAAAGAGCGCTCGACCAATTGATTGAGATCGGTGTGACGCGGGTGCTGACGAGCGGCCTGATGCCACAGGTGATGGAAGCACTCGACACGATAAAGGAGATGGTCGACTACGCCGATGGCAGAATCGAGATTTTGCCCGGAGGCGGCATTAGACCGCCGTTCGTCAGACACGTCGTCGAAATGACCGGTGTCGATCAGGTGCACTTGACGCTGCATCGCCTGGCCTATGACCGCTCGACCGGAGGAAACTCCGCGATTCATTTCGGCGGCGCCCTTTACCCGCCGGAAGACCGCTATAAGGTGACGGACGCCGAGGCCGTCAAACGCCTGATTGAAGAGGTGAAGTGAATGAAACGCGTGATCGTTGCGTCGTTCCAACATGAATCAAACGGCTTTAATCCGATCGTCACCGGCAAAGAAAATTTTCGCGTCATCTACGGTACGGACGTCTACTCACACTTGAAAGCCAACTGTCCGTTCAGCGGCATCATCGAAACGTTACAAAATGCCGACGTTGAGGTACTGCCGACCGTTTTCGCCGGAGCTGTACCGAACGGTGAAATAGACGATCTGTTCTTCTATGAATTAATAAGCGAATTGATGAAGCGCATCGAGTTTGCAAAAGAGGAAGGACCGATTGACTCAGTGACGCTCGCGTTGCATGGCTCGATGCGGGTGAAAGGGGTGGGAGCGGCCGAAGGCACGATCCTGACTAAGATAAAAGATGCACTTCCGACCGCGCCTGTTTTCGTCTCTCTCGATATGCATGCGACGATCACGGACGAACTCTATCGTCTGATAGACGGCGTTGCCGCCTACAAAACGGCGCCGCATATCGACCGTAATGAGACAGGAGCGCTGGCGGCGAGCATGACCCTGAAGGCGCTTCATCAGGAAGTCGAACCGTTCACCTCCTGGATTCCGATTCCTCTTTTAGTCGCCGGTGAGCAATCGGCGACGACGGTGGAACCGATGGCGTCGCTCGTATCAACTTTGATCGACGTCGAAGCGAAAGCCGATGTGTGGGCGGCATCTTATGTGATGGGTTTTCCCTGGGCCGATACGCCGGACAGTCGCGCCGGCGTTATGGTGACGGCGGCGACGAAAAAGACGGCTGATGAAGAAGCCGTGCGCCTCGCCCGCTTACTCTGGGAGCGTCGCGGCGAATTTGCCTTCGAAACGGAAGCGTATGAGGAAGCTGAGGCCTTGGATCTCGTGTTTGAGGCCATTGCAAATGGCGCTGATACACCGATATACCTGTCTGATTCTGGCGACAATCCGACCGCCGGATCGAGTGGCGACTGTACCGGTTTTCTGAGGCGCCTGATCAGTGATCAAAGAGTCGAACAGTTAAATAAACCGGTACTGTACGGCGGAATCTACGATCCTGAAGCAACGCGCCGTTGCAGAGGACAAGTCGGAGAAAAGATCACGCTGACGTTTGGTGCATCTTTTGACCAGGTGACCTCGTCGCCTTTGACGGCGACGGGACTTGTCAAAGGTTATGTGTCCGACTGGCAAGGATCGCTCGTGCCGTCGGATCTCGCGCTCATCCAGATTGGCAACGTCGACGTCGTCCTCGCTTCGGGACACATCGGCTTTACCGGTACAGATGTGTTCGAAGATCTCGGTGCCGACCCGGCCGAAAGGCCGATCGTCGTTTGCAAGTTGGGGTATTTAACACCGGAACATAAGGCACATGCGAAAAGAAGTATCCTGGTCTTGACAAAAGGAAGCACGAACGAAGATCTGCCATCGCTTCCGTATAAACATGTGCCGAGACCGCTCTATCCGCTCGATAGCGATACGGAGTTCTCGCCGGAGGATTGGTTAAAATCGCCATTTTGACAATAAAAGAAAATATAGCCAAACACAAAAAAAAGCGGTAAATTAAGCGAGGAAAGTGAGGAATGCGATGAACGTTCACATTTTTGATTCAAAAGAACAGGCAAGTAAAGCCGGCGCGATCTTGTTCGCCGCCCAGCTTATGGATGATCCCGAGTCGGTGTTGGGGTTTGCCACCGGCAGCACGCCGCTCGGCCTTTATGCGGAACTGGTCCGCCTCAATCAGGAGGGGATCATAAGCTTTCAGGAAGCGACGACTTTCAACCTCGATGAGTATGTGGGGCTCGAAAGAGAGCACAAAGAAAGCTATCACTACTTCATGCATGAGAATCTGTTTAGTTTCCTCGATATCGATGAGGAAAGAGTGCATGTGCCGGACGGCATGGCCGTCGATCCGGAATCGGAAGCCGTGTGGTATGAAGACATGATCGATGAAGCAGGCGGTATCGATATCCAGCTGCTCGGTATCGGTATCAACGGCCATATCGGTTTTAACGAACCGTCGAATGTCTTTTCGCAGGCGACGCATGCGGTGGAACTCACCGAGTCGACGATCGAAGCCAATGCACGTTTCTTTAACGATAAGAGCGAAGTTCCGCGTCAGGCGCTGACGATGGGAATCGGTACGATCATGGGAGCGATGAAGATCGTGCTCGTCGCCTTCGGAGCGAATAAGGCGGAAGCCGTCAAAGCGATGATCGACGGTCCGGTCGATCCCCAATGCCCGGCATCGATTCTGCAACTCCACGACGATGTCACGGTTCTGCTCGATCAGGAGGCGGCGTCGCTGCTTCTGGAGTAATCAGATGCCGACGATCGATTAGCGATCGTTTGTAAATGGTAAAGAATTAATGAAGGACAGGTGAGATATGTATGGCTCGCCTGTCTTTTTATTTTCGACGAAAACTTCGCAATTTTGCTACTTGCATTGGCCGAGATCAACGGAAAACGAGGCAAATGTCTGACTTTTTAGGCGTCTTAAATGATGCGGCACTGGCTTCTTTTAACAGGCATAAATCCTTATGTATAAAGATGCGCAAAACCCGATTTATACATTATTGCATAAAGCTTAATAAGGTGCCCGTAATGACCTGATAGCAGATGTTTCGAGCATTCTGCCAGAAACGCTAGAGATACCTTGCGGATCATTATGCTTTTCGTAGATTATTGGCTTTTCTCCTGTTATGATATGGGCATATAACACAATTCTGGAGGTAGATTTGTCATGGTTATTGGGGTACCTACCGAAATCATGGATGGTGAGCGGCGCGTCGCGGCGACACCGGATACGGTAAAGCGCATGGTACAAGATGGGCATCAGGTTTTGGTGCAAAGCGGTGCAGGTCTTGGTTCGTTTCAAAGTGATGAGCTTTACGAAGAAGCCGGTGCAACGATTATGGACGATGTGGAAGACTTGTTTGCCAAGGCCGACGTCATTTTGAAAGTCAAAGAGCCACTGTTTAATGAAACGCTGGGTAAGCATGAAGCGGATCTGATGCGTGAGGGGCAGATCCTGATCACGTTTATTCATCCGGCGTCGCCTGCCAATCATGAGTTGGTGAGAACCCTGGCTAAAAACGGTGTTACGGCGATCACGCTCGACGGCATTCCGCGTATTACGAGAGCCCAGAGCATGGATGCCCTGACCTCGATGAGCACGTGTGCCGGTTATAAAGGCATGTTGATGGCCGCCAGCTCGCTGCCGAAATTCGTGCCGATGATCGTGACCGCGGTCGGCATGATCCAGCCGATCAAGACGCTCGTGATCGGTGCCGGTGTCGCTGGTCTGCAGGCCCTTGCCACGGCCAAGCGTCTCGGCGCAATCTGCCACGCGGCCGATATCCGACCGGATGCCGTTGAACAGGCCGCGTCGCTCGGTGCGAAGACCCTCGACCTCGGTGTACCGGTGGAAGAAGCGGTCGGTGAAGGCGGCTACGCGAAAAAACTCTCGAAAGAACGCATTTTGCAAGAAAGAGAGATTATCGCCGGTATCTTGCCGGAGATCGATGTCTTGTTCCTTTCCGCGCTGATTCCGGGAAAACAGGCACCGATTCTGATTACTGAAGAGATGGTGCAGCTGATGAAACCAGGTTCGGTGATCATCGACATCTCGATCGACCAGGGGGGGAACTGTGCGATCACGCCTCCCGGCAGTGCCGATCTTAAACACGGTGTAACGATCGTCGGTATTAAGAATATTCCGGGATTGATCCCGACCAGCTCCACCTGGATGTTTGCTCAGAACATCTACAATCTGCTGAAAGTCGTCGTGCCGACGGTCGACACGGTCGACGTCAGTGACGAAATCGTACAGAGCGCTCTGACGACCTATCAGGGTGAGATTGTCCATCAGGGTACGCTGGAAGCAATGAACGCGGAGGGTTGACGATGACCTGGATGCATGCTGTATTGCTCCTGATTTTCATCGCCGCCACCTTAATCGGATATAAAATCATCAATCGCGTCCCGAGTATGCTTCATACACCTCTGATGAGTGGTATGAACGCCTTCTCGGGCGTGACTTTGCTCGGCTGTCTGGCGGTGACGGCGGTCGCCATAGGTGTCGGGGCGAAAGCACTCGGCATGATCGCGATCGTCCTGGCGACGATTAACGTGGTCGCCGGCTTCGGCGTCACGAACCGGATGCTGAAGATGTTCCATAAGGTCGATAAGGAGGTGGAGCGTGATTAACAGTGTTTTAATGCTGGCGAGTCTTTCCACACGCGATATCGGCTATTACGCGATTGCAGCCGTATTGGTCATCACGGTTCTGGTCGGCATTTCGCTGATGAGCAAGGTTGAGCGGGCCGCGATCGGAAACCGCCTCGGTGCGATATCAATGCTCGCCATGATCGTCTTGACGCTCTGGTATTTCAATATTCTCAGCATTGTTGAGCTGTGGATCGCCATGCTGGTCGGTGCCGCGATCGGCATCTGGCTGATGCGCACGGTGAAGATGATCCAGATGCCGCAGATGGTCGGATTGCTGAATGGCTTCGGCGGTGCCGCTTCGATGCTGGCAGGTATTCTGACACTGGTCGCGACCGGAAAACCGTCGGTCTTTTCTCTGGCCACGGCCGGACTGGCGATTGCGGTCGGTTCACTGACTTTCTTCGGCAGCCTGATCGCAGCCGGCAAACTACATGGTGTGATATCCGGACGCTCGGTCAAAATACCGGGACACCAGTTCTGGATCTATCTGTCGTTAATTTCGTCGGTCGTCTTGATCGTCGTCTTGACGATTGCCGATGGTGCACTCCTGTCGGTAGGTCTCCATTATCTGTTGATAGCCCTACTGGCTATCGTCAGCGGCGTCTTTGGCGTTCTCTTTTCGATCCGTGTCGGCGGTGCTGACATGCCGATTACGATTTCTCTGTTGAACTCCTTTTCCGGTGTCGCCGGATCGATCGCCGGTATGGCGATCTCTGATCCTCTGCTCGTCGCCGTCGGCGGTGTCGTCGGTGCATCCGGTCTGTTATTGACCAGAATTATGTGCCGCGCCATGAATAGAAGCCTTAAAGACATTTTGCTCGGTGCGACCTCTGTCGCAACGCCTCAGGTAAAGGACGTGAGCGTTAAGAGCGACGTGGAGGTAGAGGCAAAAGCTCCGACCAGCGAGGAGACGGCGGTCATTGAACCGGAAGATCCAAAGCGCGCGGCCGCTAAGCGCCTGCAGGAAGCCTCCCGTGTGATCATGGTGCCCGGGTACGGCATGGCGATCGCTCAGGCGCAGCATCTCGTCTGGCGCTTGAGTCAGGATCTGATGAAACGAGGCGTCGATGTCGCTTTCGGCATCCACCCGGTCGCCGGCAGGATGCCGGGACACATGAATGTGCTCCTCGCGGAAGCTGACGTTCCATACGACCTGATGCTCGATATGGAACAGGCGAACGAGAAGTTTGCCAACACGGATCTGGTCGTGGTGATCGGGGCGAACGACGTGATTAACCCGGCAGCACAAACGGCTGAAGGCACGCCGATCTACGGCATGCCGATACTCGAAGTCGATAAGGCCGCCCACACCCTGATCCTGAATCTGGATGACAGACCGGGCTATGCTGGTGTCGACAATCCGCTTTACCGCGCTGAAGCGTCGCAGGTCACCTGCCTATTCGGCGACGCGACGGAGACGCTCGATCTTTTGTTGAAGCCGGAAAAGACGGAAACTACTGAGACGATAGAGAAGAAAGCAGACGATCCGTTTGCTGAAGCGGCGAAGACGCTGCATGATGCAAAATCGGTCGTCATTGTGCCGGGATACGGCATGGCGATCGCTCAAGCGCAGCATCTCGTCTGGCGCTTAAGTCAGGATCTGATCGCTAAAGGCGCCAGCGTCTCCTTCGGCATCCATCCGGTCGCCGGCAGAATGCCTGGACACATGAACGTGCTCCTCGCGGAAGCAGACGTGCCGTACGATCTGATGCTCGATATGGATCAGGCGAATGAGGCGTTTACCGACACGGATCTGGTGATCGTGATCGGCGCCAACGACGTGATCAATCCGGCAGCCAGAACGGCGGAGGGGACGCCGATCTACGGTATGCCGATCCTCGAGGTCGATAAAGCAGCGCACGCCCTGATCTTAAATCTGGACGACAAACCGGGTTACGCCGGCGTCGACAATCCGCTCTACCGCGACCATCCGAGCGTCACCTGCCTGTTCGGTGACGCAAATGATTCACTCGACAAATTGATGTCTGCGCCTTCTGAGGAAAGCGCGAAGGAAGCGCATGAAGAGGAAGCAGATGCGCATGCTGACCCCTACAAGGCGGCTGCCGCTCACCTGAATGACGCGAAGTCTGTTGTCATCGTGCCGGGCTACGGTATGGCGATCGCACAGGCTCAACATCTTGTCAATCGCCTCAGCCAGGCACTGGCGAAGCGGCAGACGAAGGTCGCTTTCGGGATTCACCCGGTCGCCGGGAGGATGCCAGGACATATGAACGTCCTGCTCGCAGAAGCCGATGTTCCCTACGATCTGATGCTGGAGATGGATCAGGCGAATGCCTTGTTTCCTGAGGCCGACGCCGTGCTCGTCATCGGGGCGAACGACGTCGTCAATCCGGCTGCTCAGACGGCTGAAGGAACGCCGATCTACGGTATGCCGATCCTGGAAGTCGATAAAGCGGCGCACGTCATTATCCTGAACATGGATGATAAACCGGGGTACGCCGGCGTCGACAATCCGCTCTATGCTGCGGATGCTTCGAAGGTGACACTACTGTTCGGTGATGCGGCAAAAACGCTCGACATGCTGTTGACGCATATCGATTAATAGGTAACCATAGTTGACGTGGCACAAACGCCACGTCAATCATTCAAGAGAGATGATTCATAAGAAGAAGCGCCTCTGTGGAGTGTCCGCAGAGGCGCTTCTTAATCATTAAATGTGTCGGATCTTTGGATCCGGATGCTTTACCTACTCAGCGACTTTGGCGCTGACTTTTTCTTTTTCTTTCGCTCTCGCCGCTTTTTGAATGACACTGTTGTCGACCGTCGTACCCGGACCGGATAATAAACCCTGGCGGATCGCGAACGTCGGACAGACCTTGACGCATTCACCGCAGTGAATGCAGATCATCTGATCGATGACAGCGAGGGAATCGTCCATATGGATGGCGTCGACCGGACAGGTCTTGACGCAGCGCGTGCAACCGATGCAGCCGATCGAGCAGTTCTTTCTCGTCACCGCTCCAGGCCAGTGGTTGCTGCAGGTGCAGACGGTCGCCGCTTCGTGCTTCGGAATCATATGGATCAGATGCTTCGGACACGCGTCGACGCATTTGCCGCACGCCGTACAGTTTTCATGATTGACGTGGGCGATGCCGTTTTCGATATAGAGCGCGTTGAACTCGCAAACATTGACGCAGTCACCGAAGCCTAAGCAACCATATGTGCAGGAGTTCGGACCCGAGTACAAGCCGTGTGCCGAAGCGCAGTGCAACGTGCCGGTGTACTCGTAGCGCTTTTTCGTGTGATCCTGCGTACCCTGGCAGTAGACGTGGGCGACTTTCGGTATATATAGACCTGCCTCCACACCGAGATAAGCCGCCAATTCGGCGGCCGTATCTTCACCGCCGGCCGTACACTTAGTCGAATCGACATCGGCACCGGAAGCGAGGGCTTCGGCGTAGCCGATACAGCCGGAATAACCACAGCCGCCGCAGTTGACGCCAGGCAAAATGGCGTTGATTTCGTCGACTCTCGGATCCGTTTTGACGGCGAACAGTTTAAATATGATAAAGATTGCGATGCCCATCACGAGAGCGACCGCACCGCCGATTATTGCGGGGGTGAAGACAGAACCGGTTAGTAACAAAATATTCATGTCTCCTCCTTAACCAAACAGATTTTCAATGATGCCCTTGAATCCCATGAAGGATACCGAGACGATCGCCGCAGCGACGAACGTGATCGGTAATCCACGCATGAAATGAGGGATGTCGGAATGCTCCATCTTTGAGCGGACTCCGGCGAACAGGAACATGGCGAGCATGAAGCCTATACCGGCACCGACGCTGGAGAAGATCGCCTGCAAGAAGGTGTAACCTTCCGTCATATTGATCAGCATGACGCCGAGAATCGCACAGTTCGTCGTGATCAGGGGAAGGTAGATGCCCATGCCCTGATAGAGCGGCGGGAAGGCCTTCCGCAGAATGGCTTCGAGGATCTGCACGACTGAGGCGATGACCAGGATGAAGATGACGGTCTGCAGATAGGAGAGACCGTTTGGTTCGAGCAGACCATAGAAGATGGGGTAGGTGACAGCCGTCGCCACGAACATGACGAAGATGACGGCGGCACTCATGCCCATCGCGTTCTTCAGATTTTTCGATAGACCGATGAACGAGCAGATGCCGAGGAATTTCGACAAAACCAGGTTATCGATCAAGATGACACTGAACAGAATAATCAAAAACTCTTTCATTGCTGGTCTTTCTCCTTAATCGGTTTACCGTCCTTCTTCAGTGTCTCGGGCACAGCCCCAGGCACCTGAGCGGCACTCGCGCCTTCAGGAAAGCGCTGCTCCACACCGTGCATCGCCGCGTCCGTACGGGCGCTGATACTGCCGGGGAAGTGCGCACGATCCATCGTGCCGAGCGGTTGCCGCGCATAGAACTTGTTGTTCAATCTTTGCGTAATCGCGATCAGGAGGCCGAACACGGCGAAGCCGCCGGGCGGCATCGCAAAGATCATGATCGGTTTCAGCATGTGGCCTTCACCGACAAATGGCAGGAAGTATCCGAAGATGCTTCCGTTGCCGAGGATCTCTCTTGTCGCACCGATCAGGAAGAGTGCGACCGTGAAACCGATGCCCATGCCGAGGCCGTCCAGGACGGAGGCGAGCGGTGTGTTACGGTTCGCAAAAGCTTCGGCTCTGCCCAAGATGATGCAGTTGACCGTGATCAGGGGGATGAAAATGCCGAGCGCCTGGTTTAGCGCCGGTACATACCCTTGCATCACAAACTGGACCATGGTCACCAAGCTCGAAATGATCGTGATATACGCCGGGATCCGCACCTTATCGGGAATCACGTTTCTCAACAATGAGACGATCAGGTTGCTCATCACGAGCACGAACGTCGAAGCGACGCCCATGCCGAGCCCGTTGATCGCCGAGGTCGTGACAGCCAGTGCCGGACATAAACCGAGAAGCAGAATAAGGAGCGGGTTGTCCCTTAAAACGCCTTTCGTCAGTTCACGACCTAATGAAGTTTTTCTAGCCATTATGCTCTACCTCCATTAATCCGTATCGCGCATCGTGTCGCGTGCCAGGTCAACAGCCTTGTTAAGGGCGCGGCTGGTGACCGTCACGCCGCCGATGGCGTCTATATCGTTGTCTTCAGAGAGTTCCAGACCGACGTATTCCGCCAGATGATCCTCATCGAGCGCACGACCGCCATAACGTTCCGTCTCTTCATGCGAGACGACGAGAACATTTTGCACGGTACCTTCGATGTCAAGGGCGACGAGTAATACGATCGGCTCTCCGTCGTGTGTTGCAGCAAAACCGTCGACTGCTACCTCGACAAGCGTGCCGAGCGGTGAACCGGTAGCATTTTTCGCATCGATCAGTTTCTGTATGCCTTGCTCCGCCAGATCGTCGCCAACTTCTCTTTCGGAGAAAATGGCGGCGTAGGGAAGTGCCCGCGCGAAAAGCGGACGCAGGTCTTCGATTTCCGGCACGTCGACATCAGCTCTCTGGGCGTCGAATCCGGTCAAGACATCGTCAAATGTCTGATCGATAAGCGGCGCGAAATAGTCATCTGTCAGTGCTTCTTTTGCGTCATCGGATGCATCTTTCACGACCACGTTTTGCACCAGACCTTCTGTATCGAGTCCGACCAACAAAACTACCGGTGATTCAAGCTCGACATCCGGCAGCTCGGACAACTCGATCTCGTAGAGCGAACCGACCGGGGCACCGGCACCGTTGTATGCGTTGAATATTGCACGAATACCCTTATCGGCGAGGTCGCTGTCGACATCTTGCTCGATGAACCATACGCCGTATTTGACTGCTTGTGCCATGAGCGGGCGCTTGTCGACCGGCTCTTCAACCGGCGGTTCCTCAGGTGTTTCACCACTCAGCTGCTTAAAGACGTCTACCGTCTTCTGCACGCCTTCGGCGATCGCTTTGGAGGTCACGGTCGAGCCGGAGATGGCATCGACTTCGACTGTCTCGTTCGCATTCAATCCCTTGTATTGGTCACGGTATTCGGCTTCTTCCGCCTGTTTACCGAAACCAGGAGTCTCGTTGTTCTCACCGACCAGAAGACCCGTGATCTCGCCGTCCATCTTATAGCCGACGGAGAAGTTCAGATCACCGCCGTAGCCTTTGGTCACGGCTTCGATGACGTATCCTTCTTCGGTCTGGTAGATGGCTGTCACGCCTTCTTCTTCGTATGGGGTAGCGTCGACTTCTTCAAACGTCGCGTCAGGGAAGAGCTCCAGCTTCGGATCGTCTTCGGCCGGCGGCTCGACAGGCTCGTCGGTCAGTTCCGGCAAGGTGTCGATGATCTTGAAGATCTCAGCCGTTTGCTGCACAGCTCCGACGAACGCTTTGCTCGTCACAGTGGAGCCGGCGATCTGGTCAACTTCGATCTCATCCGCCGCATTCTGGCCGATATACTGGTCTCTGTATTCGGCTTCTTCGGCCTGCTTGCCAAAGCCGGGTGTCTCACCGTGCGATTCGAGCAGAACGCCCTTGATTACGCCATCCAGATCGTAGCCGATCAGGATCTTCATCGCTCCGCCGAAGCCCTGCGCCTCGGCACCGACGACGTAGCCGTCATCCGTTTTGTAGGCTTCCGTGATGCCTTTGGCGTCGACGTTGGTGATGTCGAGTGCCGTGAAGGTCGCTCCCGGGAAGAGTTCGAGTTTCGGATCGTCTTCGGCTGGCGGCTCCTCAGGTGTTTCACCGCTCAGCTGCTTAAATACGTCTACCGTCTTCTGGACGCCTTCGGCGATCGCCTTCGAGGTCACGGTCGAGCCGGAGATGGCGTCGACTTCGATCTCCTCGTTCGCGTTCAATCCCTTGTACTGGTCACGGTATTCGGCTTCTTCCGCCTGTTTACCGAAACCAGGAGTCTCGTTGTTTTCACCGACCAGAAGTCCCGTGATCTCGCCATCCATCTTATAGCCGACGGAGAAGTTCAGATCACCGCCGTAGCCCTTGGTCACGGCTTCGATGACGTAGCCTTCATCCGTTTGGTAGATGGCTGTCACGCCTTCTTCTTCAAATTCACTTGCGTCGACTTCTTCAAACGTCGCATCCGGGAAGAGCTCCAGCTTCGGATCGTCTTCGACCGGCGGTTCCTCAGGTGTTTCACCGCTCAGCTGCTTAAATACGTCTACCGTCTTCTGGACGCCTTCGGCGATCGCCTTCGAGGTCACGGTCGAGCCGGAGATGGCGTCGACTTCGACTGTCTCGTTCGCATTCAATCCCTTGTACTGGTCGCGATATTCGGCTTCTTCCGCCTGTTTGCCGAAACCGGGGGTCTCGTTGTTTTCACCGACCAGAAGTCCCGTAATCTCGCCGTCCATCTTATAGCCGACGGAGAAGTTCAGGTCACCGCCGTAGCCTTTGGTCACAGCTTCGATGACGTAGCCTTCTTCCGTCTGGTAGATGGCTGTTACGCCTTCTTCTTCGTATGGAGTAGCGTCGACTTCTTCAAACGTCGCGTCAGGGAAGAGCTCCAGCTTCGGATCGTCTTCGGCCGGCGGCTCGACAGGCTCTTCAGCCAGTTCCG
>DUQI01000080.1 GCA_012837885.1 Fastidiosipila sp. | reverse complement strand
CTTGAGCATCTCGTTGCCGGACGTACGGGATTGACCTTGTCGCTCTCTCCCGGGTGAGTGGCGTGATTTGAGTTGCAGGGAAACGTGATCACTGTCGGCACGTTACACTCTCGTAGGTTGCTGACTAGTCATAGATTCAAGAGTCTCGTCCTGCGATCAAGGTTTGACTTCTAGGCCGCTGTACTCTAGTTTTTTTGAGTATGAACTGAACTATGCAGGTGGTTCAATGCTGGATGAAGTTTTGGAAACATAGTGGGCTCTGTTGTCCGTCAGTTGATTAAACAGCATCAGTACGTTCTTGGCTCCACTTTGGTTGAGATTCGTAATTCCTTTGTGTCGGTCGGTAGCGATTCAGATACGCAGTTATATTTCCAGTACCGGCGAGAAGCATAAAAATGACGTAATGGAGTCAATCGCTATTAATGTGTTGCCCCATTTAGACAACTGGATTCCGTCTGTTTACAATAGGTGACTAGTAGTTAAAAAAGGAGAACAACCAATGCCTTTTAAAATCATCAGAGCAGATATCACAACCCTAAATGTCGACGCAATCGTCAACGCTGCTAATACTGATTTAAAAAGAGGCGGCGGTGTTTGCGGTGCGATTTTTAAATCGGCTGGTTCTACGCGGTTGCAAGAAGCTTGTGATCCGCTGGCACCGATAGAAACAGGCGACGCGGTGATAACACTAGGGTTCGACCTGCCGGCAAAACATATTATTCACACAGCGGGGCCCGTTTATAAAGATGGGCAGTCCGGTGCAGAGGAGTTGCTTCGAGCCGCTTATCGAAACTCGATGCAATTGGCTGTCGACCATAATTTGGAAAGCATCGCGTTCCCTTTGATCTCGAGTGGAATTTACGGTTATCCGAAACAAGAGGCGTTGGATGTCGCATTGTCGGAGATTCAGGACTTTCTTGCAACCAATGACTTGAATGTCACCTTGGTTGTCTTTGACAAAGAGGCTTTCCGTTTGAGTAAAACGCTGCGTAGCGAAATCGAGTCATATATATCTGAACATTTGGTGGATCTAGAATTCATTAGGCATGAGAGTCGTTTGAGGAGTGCCGAAGCAAAGCAACTCTACGATACACAGCATGCCTCTATCGACAAAGCTGTTTTCAAATTGGACGAATCGTTTGCCGCGACACTATTCCGCATGATCGATAGTAAAGGCATGACGGATGTCGATGTCTATAAGCGTGCCAATATCGACCGTAAGCTGTTTTCTAAGATCCGCAACATAAAAACGTACACACCGAGTAAGCGAACCGCTCTAGCCTTAGCCATCGCTTTGAATCTTACGCTGGCTGAAACAAATGATCTTTTGAATCGGGCTGGATATGCACTTTCTAAAAGCCAGTTGTTGGACGTCATTGTAGCGTTCTTCATTGAAAACGAGCGTTATGACCTGTTTGAGATCAATAATGTACTATTCGACTACGATCAGCCATTGTTAGGTGCATAAATGTCGCTTTTGGAGCGACCTTATATTGGGTTGATCCGGCTATCCTCAAGTTAGTAAAAACTGGAGGACAGCCACATGAATAAAACAAAGACAAAGACAGAACTCGTATTTATTTTGGATCGTTCTGGTTCTATGAGTGGACTGGAGACAGATACGATCGGCGGCTTCAACAGTATGCTCGAGAAGCAACAGCGCGACACCGGTGAGTGCCGTATAACGACGGTGCTCTTCGATGACCAGTATGAAATTCTACATGACCGTCTCGATCTGGCTGCTGTCTCAAAAATCACCACCGATGATTATTATGTGCGCGGCTCGACGGCTCTTATCGACGCAATCGGCCGCACAATCAAAAAGATTGAAACCGTCCAAAAGATGACAACCGGGGAGCATCGAGCAGATAAGGTACTGTTCGTGATTATCACGGACGGCCATGAAAATGCGAGTCGAAAGTACCGTGCCGAGCAAGTCAAGCAAATGATCGAGTATCAAAAGTCCGAGTTTGGCTGGGAATTTATTTTCCTTGGTGCCAACATCGATGCTGTCGAAACGGCGTCTCATATCGGTATCTCCGCCGAGCGCGCTCAGAGCTATCACGCAGACAGCATTGGTATCGAAAAAAACTTTGCCGTAGTGAGCGAGGCCGTGAACTGCTTGCGGTCAAATGGAGAGATACAAGATGACTGGAAACAGTCAATAAACGCCGATTATGAACGCCGTAAAAAACGAGCTAAGTGATTTATCACAATAAGTCGGTTACCTGCATGGAGCGCGGTCTTACCGCGCTTCTTACATGTTGACCGTGCCGCTCCATAACGAATAAAAATTGAGTTATACTGCGAGCGAAGAAATAATGATGAAACGTGGAGCATAATCCGATGTGGCAGTGCCCGGAATGTCAGAGAACATTCAAAAACGAGAATCAACATCACTTTTGCGGTGAGACAAATTCGGTCGACCAATATATTGCGAAACAGGCAACCGAAGTTCGTCCTCTCCTTGATGCTATCCGGCGTGAGATCCGGAAAGCGGCACCTGACGCTATTGAAAAGATCGCTTGGCAGATGCCGACTTATTGGCAGTCTGAAAACCTGATCCATTTCGCCGCTGCTAAAAAACATATTGGCATCTATCCGGGAGAAGAAGCGATCAGAGTTTTCGCCGACCGCTTGACCGGTCTAATAACGAGTAAAGGCGCGATCCGCCTGCCGCTCGATCAGCCACTCGACCTATTGTTGGTTAGGGATATCGTACGTTGGCGTGTGGCAAAAGTGAGCGGGGAAGAGTGATCATCTGTTGGCTGTACATGTGAAAATAAGCTTGTCGACATGACATGCCTTGTTTTGAGCGATAAAGGCAGCAGATGTATGGACTGTACTTGCAGTCATGTCAGCAGAAAATGAAGAAAACCCTTGCATGCCCGAGTGGTTTTGTTAAGAAGAGGTATATATGGTCTGGTACTTTAGTGCGACGGGCAATAGTGAACATGTAGCCAAGACGCTGGCAGAACAGCTTGGCGAGGAAATTGCGCCGATCGAGGCGTCGACCTTGATTGACACGCGCCACGGCGAACG
>DUQI01000079.1 GCA_012837885.1 Fastidiosipila sp. | reverse complement strand
TCATTTCGGAACGAGGGTTTCGGTTCAGGATAAAAAAGGGAAGGGGAGAGTCGTCATCACTTATACCTCTCTCGATGAATTGGATCGTCTGTTGGATCAGTGGGGGCTTGAAGGCAGCCGCTAATCCTTGACACCTTCAAGTGAATTGGCTATCCTGCTTAAGCACACGGAGAGATGGCCGAGAGGTCGAAGGCACCGGTCTTGAAAACCGGAACGGGTACTGCCCGTCGCAGGTTCGACTCCTGTTCTCTCCGCCAATAACCTGGAGAAGTACCCAAGTGGTTAAGGGGACGGTTTGCTAAACCGTTAGGCGTGAAAGCGTGCGAGGGTTCGAACCCCTCCTTCTCCGCCACAAGACTTTTTCCAAAGCCTTAAAAGCCGTATAAGACTGGTATTACAGTCTTACACGGCTTTTGCATTTTCGTAAGATCGCGTGTAAAACCTTACGATTACACGCAAATTACACGCAGATAAGCTACAAAATACTGATTATTGATTGGCAGGGTTTTCCGTGCTCGTAAGCTCGACACTTACTTTTCTCTTTGTGTTTTAGTTTGTCTTTCTTCAAAACTTGAAGTCAAATTACGGTCAGTCGCTTCCGCTTGCTAGGGTCTTTCGGCTGTTTCGACACTGGAATGTGATCTTATCCGATTGAATCGTCGGTCTGAAGTGGATTTCGATCATCTCCCAATCTTCGGGCGCTTGAACAGCCAGAGCGCCCTCCATCGATTTTCCAGGTGCAATCGTTCCGTCGAGTTTTCTGACTTGCAGGTCCTGCAAGGACAGATACGATTCGCCCACCGATTTGCCATCGATGAAGACGGCAAATGATAACACGCTACTAATCGCAAAATCATGATCTGAGTTGTTCTCAAGCCTGAAAAGCGGCTGGATGAAGACGTGTCCTGCTCTGGGTCTCACGCGGCTGCTACCGCTCGATTCGACGATATCGAGGAACGTTATGGTGAGATCATCATAGACGACCGACTTATTCAATTCACACGTGTCAAGAGGAGTAGCGGGAACACCGGTTGAACGAGGCGGCACCCATGCGGAACTTTGCGGCAGACCGGGAGCGGTTGCCTGCGGACGCACGTCGTCAGGAATATTGGTCAATAACGTATTGTCGGTATGCTCCTCCGAAGTTAAAAGAACTTGGAGGCTTGCCACGGCGAGAATAACGATAATAAATACAACCCATGGCCATCGCTTTTGTAACATCCTGAGCCTCGATTCTTAAGAGCGCCCCTAAAGGGCAAGTGTTCATAAACGTTTACTACGCTTGGTTTCAGTATAGTAAATAATGTAGAAATAGCAATGATGTCGGCCTTCTCGCTAGCGAAGTGTCGTTCGATGCTTTATCTAAATGCCGTGTTTTCGAATCTCGTTTTGCGGAAGGATCGAAGTCCTTCCTCCATTAAGCCAATGATGAAAGTGGCGATTTCTTCGGGTGGCTCTACCAGTCCCGTCTGGATCCAATTGACAATGATGTTCACGCTGCCATGTGCAAAGAAGCCGTATGTGCGCTCGAGTTGGATTCTCTTTGCATGGGGAAAGCGCTGCTCCATGTGGACAACGGCTCTCTCGTATACCATGTTTAGCAGGCTCTCTAGAAAGTTCTTGTTGCCGTACGGAGACACGAGGACGGTGCAAAGCTCGCTTTGCTGCTTTATGCGGTTTAGGATGTTTACGAGAATCGAGTAAATATCGTATTGGATGTTTGTGCTTCCGGCGAAGACGTCATTGACCGACGTGTAGAAGTCATTTTCTATCTCACTCAGCAGACTCTCGATGTTTTCATAGTGACCGTAGAAAGTTGCCCGATTGATGTCGGCTTTTTCGCATAGTGCTTTGACCGTTATCTTCTGTATCGGTTGATCCTTCATCAATTCGATGAGGCTGTCTTTTAACGTATCTCTCGTGTATTTTGCCCGGCGATCCAGTTTCATGTTTATCAATTTGCCTGTTTCAACAACAGATTATTGCAATCTGTTGGATATTTTCCATTTTGCCCCCATGTGTTTAATAATCTGAGCTCTGACTCATTATACTGGCAGTGTGAAAGATAAACAACACTGTGTCGCTGAACACCAGCGAAGGAAGGTCATCACGTGAAAAGAAAATATTTAATTACAGGTGCCACAGGGCATCTAGGCAATCACGTGATCCGCGAGTTATTAGAAAACAGCGGCGATGTTCGCGCGCTCGTTTTACCGGACGATCCGGGCCAGGCACGCCTGCCGTCCTCCGTAGAGATTGTCCATGGCGATGTTTTGGACGTCGAATCTTTGGAACGTTTCTTTACCGTGGCTTCCGACACTGAGATTGTCGTCATCCATATGGCGGCGATCATTACGATTAAGTGGGGCTTCGATCAGAAAGTTCATGATGTGAACGTCGAAGGCACCCGCAATGTCGTCTCGCAATGTATCCATGCGAACGTTAAGAAACTGATCCATGTCAGCTCGGTCCATGCCATCCCCGAGTTGCCGCATGGTCAGATCATTAAGGAAGTCGTTTCTTTTAGTAAGAAAGATATTGTCGGTTTTTACGGCAAGACGAAGGCACAGGCGTCGCAGATCGTCATGGACGCTGTCGCTCAGACCGGGTTAAATGCGACAATTCTATTTCCGGCCGGCATTGTCGGGCCAGGCGATTATCGTCGCGGCTTTTTCACGACGCTGATCGAACAGGCGGCGAAAGGGAATATCCCGGCCGGCGTGAAAGGTGCCTACAACTTCGTCGATGTCAGGGACGCAGCCAGAGGTATTGTGGCGGCGGTTGACAAGGGACGTAATGGCGAAAGCTATATCCTCGCCAATCGACGTATCGATCTCAATGAACTGTTTTATGGCATCTCGGTCGAATCCGGAGCCAAAGAAGTGAAAAAACGCGTGCCGATGTGGATCGCGCGACTGGCGTTGCCGTTTATTTCGCTTGCCGCCGGCATTCGCAAGCAAAAACCACTCTTCACGCTGTACTCGCTTTATACGCTCGGAAGCAACAGCTTATTTTCGAGCGATAAAGCGATCGATGAACTCGGGTATAGCGTACGTCCGTTTAGTGAGTCGATTCATGACACGATCGAGTGGATGCGAAACGAAGGATGGCTCACGGAGAGAAAAAAGGTTCGCGCGAGAAGAAGGAAGGCCGTCAAGCAACCGCTTATCTAATCTGAATGAGTCTTTTGTCCATCATGTAGCGGGTGGATCAGCATAACCGTGTCGTCAACCTGGATCGCCATCCTCATAGATAAATAGTTGAGACATCGCCTTACATGAAAAAAGATCCGGGTTGGCGACATGGGCCTGGTTTTTTAGCGGTTTTAGTTAGCGGGCGAGGTCGACGTCATCAGCGTCAGCTGATTCCAGTTTATCTCTTGATTTGATACTGACGACCATCATGTTCGGTAGACATGCTGCATCCTGATATGGCAGATGCAGTTTTCCCGTATTAATACAGACTTTGTCCGGACAATCGGATTCGACAAACTGGATCGCTCCGCTCGCATCCCTGTGCAGACGAACGGCAGGTCTTTCCGGAAAAACAAAATCCTGCTCATGCTCCGGCAGAAGGTCGATTCTCGCGACTTCGACCTGATCGATATAGACGACCGCGACCATCTCGGAAGGCGGTACCGACTTTTGTAAGAGAAGCAGCCAGACGACGGCGATCAGCACAATAACCGCAAGGATCAAGACATCGGCGCGTCGATAAAAGGGACGTTTTTTTGCAGGTGATTCAGGCATGCAGATATCCTAAGCGAGTTATCCGACATAGGCAACCGCTTTATTTCTATGCGATCTTTTTATTTGAGTTTTTGCCATATTATGCGACCGGAAAAGTGCTGCTTAGTAGTGCCTTGACGAGCGTGCTAAAACGTTTTAGGATTGGCGGGTCGGTCAATTATCAGTTGTGACTGACAGCCACATGAAGACACCAGAAAACTAGTCGCTAATGTCGCCATGTGGTTGATTTTACGAAGGAGGATCTAATGAAAAAACTGAAAAGCATTCTAACAAGTGTACTCGCTTTGCTTCTCGCTTTCGCCGTTATGCCGGTCATCGGAACCGCGGCCGAAACCGAAGAAAAAGCCCCGCTCACACCGGGTGAATATACAGTGGAAGTCGATGCACACGCCCCCGGCATGGTGGTCAAAGTCACGCTGTCGGAAGACGCGATCGAAGCTGTTGAGATTGTCTCGCATGAAGAGACGCCCGGCGTATCGGACGCAGCCCTCGAGACAGTGCCAGGAAGAATTGTTGAAGCAAACAGCTTGAGCATCGACTTGGTCACAGGTGCGACGATTACCGGTGAAGGTATTTTGGCGGCCGTGGCGAAAGCCATTGAAGAAGCCGGTGGCAATCCGGACGACTTCCGTCTCGCTAAAGACCCTGAAGACGACGAGAACGACGTGACACGTCCTCAGATGGGCGGACTCGCGGTTCCCGAAACGTTTGACTCCGAATATGACATCGTCGTGGTCGGTGGTGGGTTTGCCGGTCTCGCGGCTGCAGAACACGCCGCTACGCTCGGTGCTTCCACCGTTCTCGTCGAGAAAATGCCGGTCCTGGGAGGTAACTCTCAGATCAATGGTGGCGTCTACGCTTCCTACACCAGCAAAATTGCCGACGAACTCTATGAGAAGCTGAATCTGGAACCGGATACGGCAGAAAAACACATCGAAGACACGATCGTCGGTGGTGACTACATGGGTGATCCCAAATTGATCAAGAATCTGGTCTACGGTTCGCCTGTCTATCTCGACAAATTGATCGATGCCGGCCTCGAGCTGCGTGAGTCGATTACGCGTCCGGGCGGCCACTACGGTTACCGTACGTACACCACGATCAACGGCATCGGCGGCGACATCACGCGCGTCCAAAAAGAGATGCTCGATAAGACCGACGCGGAAGTCCTGCTGAACACAAAAATGACGGGCATCTACCGTGAACAAGACGGTGACGGCCGCGTCGTCGGTATTCGTGTCACGGATGCCGAAGGCAATGAGAAAAACATCCGTGCCTTGAAGGGTGTTATCCTGGCGACCGGCGGTTTCTCCGGTAACGTCGAGATGCGCTCCAAGCACGTGCCGACCTTGACCGAGGACGTGCCGACCACGAACCACGTCGGTGCGACCGGTGAAGCCATCTCGATGGCGCAGGAGATCGGTGCGAACACGCTCCAGATGTCCTACATCCAGTTGTATCCGTTTGCCAATCCGAATAACGGTGTCTTGGACGCCACAGCCGTCATCCCGTTCTCCGGTCCGTCTGCCGGTGTCGTTTATGTCGACTACAAGGGCGAGCGCTACGTCAACGAAGGTGAACGTCGTGACGTTTGCTCGATGGCAGCGCAGCAGTCCGGAGGCTTCCCGACATTCTGTATCCTCGGACAAAAGATTGTCGACGAAGGCGGCTTCATCACTGAAGAGCAGCTGCAAAACGGTATCGATGCCGACCGCATCTTCAAAGCCGATTCCCTCGAGGCACTGGCGGAAGAAATCAACGCCAGAACCTACATGGATAACAAGGTAGAGATCGATCCGGCTACGCTGGCCAAGACGATCGAAACGCATAATGGCTACGTCGAAAACGGTGAGGATCCCGATTTCGGAAAACGGATCGACTCGGGCGTCATGATGACGATCGAAGAAGGCCCGTTCTACGCCATCCCGCAGTGGCCGTCGGCTCACCACACGATGGGTGGTCTCGCGATCACGCCGCGCGCTGAAGTGCAAGACATGTGGAATGAAATCATCCCCGGTCTGTACGCTGCCGGTGAAGTGGCCGGTGGTGTGCACGGAACGAACCGCCTCGGTTCGAACGCCACACCGGACGCCCTGGTCCACGGCTACATCGCCGCGGAAGTCGCCGTCACAGGTGAAGTGCCGGATTTCGTACCGGCTGAGTAATCACGGATTATTCGTGACAAAAAAACGTAAGTGAGCAGAGGGCCGGCGCTGGCCGGCCTTCCCCTCATCGCCCGGTTTGCGTTTTCGCACCGGGCTTTTTCTTTTTTGGCAGGCCTGGCGCTAGGGAAGCATGCGGATTCATGTCGAAATGTTTCATTATGGCCGGCATACTGTGTCGGTCAATATTTGTCTGTATACTGTTCGGCATGAGAAATCGTACAGGTAAACCGAACCTAGTGTTAGCAAGTAAATCACCGCGGCGCACGGCACTGCTCAAGATGGTCGGCATCGACCATGTCGTGATGCCTGCCAGATCCGAAGAGCCGGTGCTCTTTTCGTCCGACGAAATCATCGATGAAGCACGCGCGCGTGAGATCTGCTGCCAGCTCGCCGAGTCGAAAGCGAAGGAAGTCGCTTCGCGCTTTCCCGGCCGAATCGTCTGCGGCGCCGACACGATCGTGGTAGTCGAAGGTCGCTGCTTCGGTAAGCCGGAAGATGAGAGCGATGCAAAGCGCATGCTCCGTATGCTCTCGGGTAAAACGCATCAGGTGTACACCGGTCTTTGTTTGATCTCTAACGGCCATTTGTTATCTGACGCGGTACGCACCGATGTCACGTTTTACCCCTGGTCCGACGAGATGGAGACGCTGGTCAACACCTACGCCGACAGCGGCGTACCGCTCGATAAGGCGGGCGCTTACGGCATACAGGATTTCGGAGCGCTTTTAGTGGAACGGATCGAAGGCGATTACTACAACGTCGTCGGTTTTCCGCTCGCCACATTCTGGCGACTACTCGCCGCGTTTGAGGAGACCTTATGAAACGAACGACAGACTTGATCGGCAACACGCCGTTGATCGAGGCCAGCCGCTTTTTGGCGGCAGAACGTATCGATGACGTGCGTCTTTTGGTCAAACTTGAAGGATACAATCTGAGCGGTTCGGTCAAAGACCGCATCGCCCTTTCGATGATTGAAGCGGCGGAAGCCGCCGGCCAATTGACACCAGGTGCGACGATCATCGAGCCGACCTCAGGCAATACGGGGATCGGTCTGGCTGCAGTCGGTGCCGCCAAAGGATATAAAGTGATCTTAACGATGCCGGATACGATGAGCATGGAGCGCCGAGCGCTGCTCCGCGGACTCGGCGCCGACCTCGTACTGACACCGGGCGAAGAAGGGATGAGAGGATCGATTGCCAAAGCCAGATCACTACTTGAGTCAATCGAAGGGTCCTATATGCCGATGCAGTTTGAAAATCCGGCGAACCCTCAGGTGCATGAGGATGTGACTGGTCCCGAACTCTGGGCAGAGGGCGGTCCGTTCGACGTTTTCGTCTCCGGCATTGGCACCGGCGGCACGATCACCGGCGTCGGACGCTTTCTGAAAAAAGCCGGCCACCGGGTACATGTCGTGGCCGTCGAGCCGGCGGAGAGTCCGGTGCTTTCCGGCGGTGAACCGTCACCGCATAAGATTCAGGGAATCGGCGCCGGCTTTATTCCGGCCGTACTCGACACATCGATCTACGACGAAATCGTACGTGTCCCGTCCGCGTCGGCCTTCACGGCCGCTAAGACGTTCATGAAGGCGGAGGGCATCTCGATCGGCATCTCATCCGGAGCCGCCCTTGATGCCTGTCTCCAGCTGATAGAGACTGGGAGATGGTCCGGAAAGACACTGGTCGCCATCTTGCCGGATTCAGGTGACCGCTATTTATCCGGCAGACTGTTTAAGAGTGATGATGAAGATGAATAAGAAGATAAGTAAGAATAAGAACACAAAAGACGATTCGTTGCTCGCTCCACTCGAGTCAAAGCTGCGCGCAACCGCCGGACGCCTCGAAGCAACGGACGCCGAGACGTTGACGCATGCCTGCTCCACCGACCTCATATTGCCGGACAAGGATGTGGCCGTACAGATCCTGCGTGATCTGAGAAAGCTTATCTTTCCCGGCTATTTCGGATCTGAATTACCGCGGCTCGCGACGTCCAACGGACGTATTGTCGGTCGCCTGCGGAAAATAGCGAAACGCCTGCTCGTGCAGGTGCAGATCGCCTACGCGTTTGAGCATTGTCGAAAGAGCGGCGACACCGTCGAGCGGTGTCCCGACGGGTTTCGTTCGGAAGCGCTCGCGACGGTCGAACAGTTTTTGGACTTCATCCCCCTGTTGCGGGAGAAGATTATGAAAGACATCGAGGCGACATATCAGGGGGATCCGGCCGCCAACAGCAGGGAAGAGATCATCTTTTCTTATCCCGGCGTGTTTGCGATCTTCGTCTACCGGGTCGCAAACCGCCTGTTCGAGCTCGGCGTCCCCTTTTTGCCGCGCATGATGAGTGAGTACGCAAACAGCCGTACCGGGATCGAGATCTCGCCCGGTGCTTCAATCGGTGAATACCTCATGATCGATCACGGGACGGGGGTTGTCATCGGTCAGACGACGACGATCGGTGACCGCTGCAAGATCTATCAGGGGGTGACACTCGGTGCGCTTACGACCAGGGACGGCCAGGCGCTCTCCGGCGTCAAACGCCATCCGACCGTCGGCAACGACGTCACAATTTATGCCAACGCCACGATTTTAGGCGGTGATACGACGATCGGTGACGGCGCCGTGATCGGAGGTAACGCCTTTATCACGAAAAGCGTCCCGCCGGGAGCGAAGATCTCCGGATTTGTCGGTTAGCTACAGTCGCAAGATCGCATCCGCGGCCAGACTCGAGCGCTCGCATTCGTCAGGATTCATCGTCACCTGCCAGCAGAGCGGGCTGCCTTTCATGTGCTCTGACGCATAAGCCAGGCCGTTGGTCCTCTCATCGAGCAGAGGATTGTCAATCTGCATCGGATCTCCGAGCAAGATCAGCTTCGTCCCCTTCGCGACCCTGGTCAAGATGCCTTTGGCTTGTTTCGGTGTCAGATTCTGGGCCTCGTCAATCACGAGATACGTTTTCGTAATCGAGCGACCGCGCATGAAGTTCATCGCTTCACACGTGATGATCCCGCGGTCAAAAAGCTCCTCGATTTTACCGCGCAGTTCTCTTTCATCCTTGTAGCGTTCATGCTCGTTTCGATCGACCAGAATCTCAAGGTTATCGATGATCGGTCGCATCAGCGGCGCGATCTTTTCTTGTTCAGATCCCGGTAGAAAACCGATATCATCGTCGAACTGGGTGTTCGGTCGTACGACCATGACGCGGCGGAAGATACCGTCTTGTTCCATCGTTTTTTCCAGTCCGACCGCCAACGCATAGAAAGTCTTCGCCGTGCCGGCCATGCCCTTGACGATGACGAGCGGTGCCTGATCGACACCGGCCATCAGCGCTTCTTGCAAAAAACGCTGACCGACATTGCGCGGCTGTACGCCGAACGGCGTGGCGTTCAACGTTTCGAGCGGGACGATTCGCTTCCCGTTGAAACGTCCGAGTACCGTATGTTTCAAATTACAGTCGTTTCGGATCAGGAAGAACTCGTTTAGCACCGGATCCTGGAACGGCCCCTCCGCTTCATCCTGATATATCACAGTAGGATCGATCCCCTCTTTGAAAAAGTGCTGGATCGCCGATTCCGGTACGAATACTTCACGCCTGCCGCGATACTGATCGTCGGTCTGCGGCACCTGGTCGGTCGTGAATCCCTCCGCCTTGATACCGAGCATCTGCGCCTTTATCCTGAGTACGATGTCGTTTGTCACGAGAATCGTCGGGTGACCTTGCTTCTGGATATGCATACAGATTCGAAGTAGCCGGTTGTCATTTTTCTCCACACCGAAACCTGCCGGCATGTCCCCGTCTTCACAGTTCAGTTCGACTCTCAGCGTGCCGCCGTCCGGCAGCATCACGCCGTCTTGCAGACTGCCCTTTTGCCTCAACGCTTCGAGAATGCGGATCGCCTGTCTGGCGTTGACGCCGGATTCTCCGCGCTCCGTTTTGAGAAAGTCGAGTTCTTCGAGGACGACGACTGACAACACGACCTCGTTTTCTTCAAAAGAGAGGAGGGCGTGCGGTGAGACGATGATGACATTGGTGTCGAGTACGTACGTTTTCTTCATTCAGATATGGCTCCTTGTCAAGCGTGTAGACGTAAAAAAAAGTGGCGGGTTTGCCGCCACTTTTAGTTGTTTAGTTAGGTTGGTGATCCGACTCATGATCCTGCCACTCCGGTGGGGGTGCTTCACCGCCTCCGGTCTCATGGTCATGTGGTGTCGGTTCTTCCTCCGGTTTTACTTCAAAACCGCCGCCGGTGTCGCCTTGTGCAGTCTCTTCATCCGGATGCCAGTCGTCTTGATGACGCTCACCATCGAGCTGTGTATACTCGCCCGGATCATAGTCGAGTTTGTGGCCGCCGGGGATTGTCGATTCGATCGTACCGTGCAGCGATTCCACTGCCTGAGGACCATGCTCGAGTTCTTCCACCGAAGCGCCGTCGCCACGTTTTTCTTTATCGAAATCGATACTGCCGGCGAATACCTTATCGTAGTCGCCCTGACGCGGTTTGTAATCGTAGGTGCCATACTGCGGCGGTGTTTTACTGCCTTCCTGCGGGTTCGATTGTTCACTGTCAGGCAGCGGTAACTGCGATGCGTCGTCTTCTTCCGTCTCTTTCACGTCCCAGTCGACGTCGGGTTCCGCCTTCTGATCGTCGAGTCTTGCGACATCGTCATCTTCGAACAAGGCATCATCACCGGCAAAAGCTTCTTCTGTTTCCAGATCGGCTTCCAGATCAGTGCGCTTTTCGGAGATCACCGGTTCCGGCTGCAGGTCGTCACCGAACGCCGCCGCCGAGATCATGGCCTGGCGGATGCGGCCGTCGAGACGCAGGAGCGTCGCTTCCGTATCGAGACGTACGGCTTGACCGGCTCTTTGCAGCATCGCGGCATCGTCTATCGTGCCGAGCAGATTGTTATTGATCTTCTTCACGGCTTCGAGGTCGACAAGCTGCAGATCTTCCGCATGCGTCGCCGCACCGTAATCTTCGCCGCCGTGTTGTTTTTGCATCCGCTTCATCTCTTCGCGTTTTTGCTTCAGGAGCTCTTGCTCTTTGACCATCGAGACGGCCAAAGCGATCTGGGATTTCCAGTAGGGAATGATTTTGCCCGTAATCTGCGAGATTTTGTCGGCCAGCTGCAGGTTGTTTGCCTGAATACTGACGATGCGCGGGCCGATTTCCGAAAACACATTCTGCGTGTTGTCGAGATCGTCGACTTGGCTGTTAAATCCGGTCACGCGGCGACGGTAATTGGACACGAGATGTTTCGCCTGACCATCGTCGCTCATTTCCGCTTCGGCTTCGAGCTGCGGTAATGAACCGCCTTGTACGTTTTCAAGCGTCTGTCTGCCGGCTTCGATATCGACAGCCAACTGCGCGACGAGCGGGCGCTTCGCGCTCAAAAGCTCGTCGTAAACCGCCTTGTCTTCTCTCAGCGCGACGGCGAGTTCATTTAATTCAGCTTCCGCCTGAGCACTTTGCTCCAGTGCCTGTCCGAAACGTTTTTCGAAGGCGCGGATGCCGCCCGAAAGTGATTTGAGGAAGGGGATGCGTCCAAGCACGCCGCCGTCATTCATCTGCTCTACGTTCAAATGTTTTACGACATTCGCCAACTGCGCGAGCTTTTGATCGATGCCGGCGAAGGCGTTCGTACGTACATGTGCCAGCAGACGTTGTCCGTAGGCGAGCACATCGCGATAAGACTGCTCACCGTACGAGGCGATATTCTCACTGCTCAATAGATCGATATTTGCCGCTTTGTCCGCGATAACCTGAGGATCGGGCGCGTAGTCCACATCGACCGTATGATATGAGGCGTGTTCGTCGACGGGGCTGTTGTTCCTGTTTGCTAAAGTATCCAGCGTAATTTCTTGGCTCATAGAAGACCTCCAACATTGGGTATAGATACGGTCATATATGCTTAATATACCATGACGGACGTTAATAATTCGGTTTTTACCGACGACGTAACGTGAAGTGACCGATCGTCATGCTATCCTGAGGACGGAAAATGAATGAAGGAGGCGGCGGACGAAAGAAATCGTCACCTGAAACGCTTATGAATACCATTTTTGATGTTGACAACAAAACGATTCGCAATCTTTTGCAGCGCCGGACGATCAGGGAGTTCAAGGATGAGCCGCTTGACGACGCGTTGCTCGCACGTCTGTTTGAGGCCGTCAACCGCACGGCCAGCTCGACCGGCATGCAGCAGTACTCGATGATTCGCGTGAAAGATGAGGCGGTCAGAAAGGCACTCGCCGACGTGGCCGGTCAGGAGTATCTGGCCAGAGCACCTGAACTCGTCATCTTTATCGTCGATCTGTACCGGAACAACAAGATCGCAGCGTTAAAAGGCGAAAGCGTCGTCGCCGGGAACACGATGGACGCGTTTTTCCAAGGGTTTTCCGACGCGATTTTAGCCGCCCAGACATTGACCACGGCGGTCGAGGCATCGGGACTCGGTGCCGTCTATTTCGGCAGCATCCTGAACGATCCGGGGCGGGTGATCGAGATATTGAAATTACCGACCTTGACCTTCCCGGCACTCGGTGTCGGTTTCGGCAAAATCAATCAGGAACCGATGCTGAAGCCGCGTATGCCGCTCTCGGAAAAACTATTCACCGATACGTACGAGAAGCTCGAGATCGATACGGAGGCGCTCGCGCGCTACGATGCAGAAATGGAAACGTACTACGATTTACGCGACATGAATCGGCGCGTCGACTCATTTTCCAAACAGGTGGTCACCCGCTTGAATACGGTCGCGAAAAAGCGCCAGCGCATGCTCGACTACATCGCTGCGCAGGGATTCGTGTTAAAGCCGGAGGCTTAGCTCCGGCTTTAAGCAAAAGTTATTTAGATCTAATTTAGTCAGACCAACTGATTCTTTTTCCGCTGACCGGATCCGTCTCCGGCAGTTCGAGCGAGGCCGCCTGCTTTTTCAGTGCATCGTAACGTGCCATGTCGCCGGTCTGCAGGTCGGGTGACTGTCCCGGCGGATAGGCGCCGACGATCTGAAAATCGGCGGAGCTTTCGATGTTGCGGTGTCCCGTCCCGGCAGGGAGTAATACGGCGTCACCTGCTTTCAAGGTGTAGGTGTCACCATCCGGTCCGCCTAAGCGCACCTTCACCCAGCCTTTGATGCAGCCGAGTGCTTCGTGAGCTTTGACATGGAAGTGATCATAGCGATACACGCCGTTGACCCAGATACCGGTCCAACCGTTCTTTGCGAACAGATCCGTAAAACACTGTTCAGCCGGATCGAGAGCCTGCGGATAAAACAACACGGGATGCCTGCTGTTTGGAAACGGCGCCTTTTCTTCGATCAGAATTTCTTTTATCTCGTGCATGTTTTCATTCCCCTTTAGTGTCAGGTGCTCGACACCAGCGTCAGACCGAGTGACGTGGCGACATCGATCACGCTACCGACGAAGCTGTCTTCCGAGCCCCAGGAAAAGCGAAGGAAGGCGCCGGTGCCGCCCGCGGCACCGATCACGATAACCTCGAGATCGCCCTGCGGCGGCTCGACAATCGAGATCGTGACCGACAGACGGTTTCCGACACGCATAAAGTACTTTTCGAAGACGAGCACGGAAAATTTCATCTGCTCGAAATCGTAGAAGGCTTCGTCAACCAGATTGACCGAGACGCCGCTTCGCAATACACCGTCCAGCATACCTTGACGGATATGCTCGAAACTCTGGTTGCCGCGCAATACGGCAGTCGCCATACGCTATCCCTCCACGATCTCTTTGACGTACGAGCCGTCTACGATGATCGGGTAGGCTTTGCCGTCCTTTGTGTAGCCGGTTACGGCGACGTCGGCGCCGCCGATCATGAAGTCGGTGTGAATCATCGACTGGTTTGCACCGAGTGCTTCGAGCTCATTTTTCTCCATATTGGCGCCGCCTTTCATCGCATAGCCGTATGACTGGCCAAATGCGAGATGACAGGAGGCATTCTCATCGAAAAGCGTGTTGTAAAACAGTTTGCCCGTCTCGGCGATCGGTGATGTGTTTTCGACCAGTGCGATTTCGCCGAGGCGTTTGGCCCCTTCATCCTGACCGAGATGGTTTTCCAGTACATCCTTGCCGGCGGAGGCGGAAAAGTCGACGACCTTGCCGTCCTTGAACGTAAACTCCATATCGGTGATCAGGTTGCCGTGCAGACTCAAAGGTTTCGTGCTTCGCACGGTGCCGTCGACTCTGTCTTTATGCGGCGTGGTGAACACTTCCTCGGTCGGCATATTGGCGACATAGTCGATCGAGCCGACACTGCTGTCTTTCGAGCCGCCGAGCCAGACATGGCCGTCCGCCAGACCGACCTTCAGATCGGTACCGGGACCTTTAAAGTGCACGTAGTCGAACTGGCGGTTGTTCATGTATTCGCGGACTTTCGCCAATTGATCGTTGTGATCTCGCCAGGCCTGAATCGGGTCCTCCTGATCGATTCGCACGGCGTGCGCGATCAGGTCAAAAAGTGCCGCCTTCGCCTCCTCGCCTTTTTTGTCGGGGAAGACGAGTGACGCCCAGCCTTCGCCCGGCATCGCTGCGATCGTCCAGCGCGTCTTTCCGGTCATGCGGTACTTGCTGAGTCCCGTATCCTGATTGATACCGGCGACCTTGCGATTGTACGCGGCGATCTTCGCCGGATCCATGTCTTTCAGAAGGTTCGGATCGGTGCTCGGGATAAACGCATGCTGATAACGATCCTCATACAGATGGATCAGGTACTCGGCACGGTAATCGTCGTACGCCTCAAACGCTTCATTCGGACCGTAGGCGAACCGCGCTCTATTCATACGGTCATCGAGCGGCATGTAGATGACGTCTTTCGCGCCCATCTGGTATGCCTTCTCCGTGACGAGACGCAAAAGGTCGAGTGCTTCAGTGCTGCCGGAGAGGACGAGCCCTTCTCCCGGCTGCAGGTTGATGCCGACTTTCAAAATCAGGTCGGCGTATTTTTCAATCATCTTGGAATCGTACATAGTGCTCCTTGCATTCGTTGATCTCTTTTATTCTGACCGGTCCGGCCGGCCTTGTCCGTGTCTTTCATTCACTCAAGTGCATCAGTTCCCTTTAAAGAAATCGTCGATCAAAGACGCCGCTTTCTCATCGAAACCCGAGATGACCATCGCCGCGTAATTGCCGTTTCGCTTGATCGGCGGATCGTTCAGCTTCGGGCGCTGCTCGGGGATGTAATTCGTGAACGCTTCTCGTTGATCTTCGACCCGCTGACGGAAAGCAGCTTCGACACGGGCGGCTGCCTCGGCGTCGGTCGCCTCGATCACGATAATCTCTTCCGGTGTGTAGCCGGTGCTGACATAGAACGAGCGCTGTTTGATGTCGGCATCTTCAATGCCGTAGAGCTGGTTTAAGACATCGTCGTCGCGGTGAGTCATCTCGACTTCAAAGTCGATCGTGTCGTGCACTTTTTGGCCGAACGCTTTGACATCGAGCGTCTTTTTGCTGCCGCCGCAGGCGGAGACCAGCATGATCAGGGCGAGAATGAGAAGGATGGTGCGTTTTTTCATTAGGTCAATCTCCTTTTGGAAGGTGCTTTTATCTTAACGCAATTTCAGTGCCGACTACCTGGCTTCCGGCCAGAATTCTTTTGGTAAACGTCGTTTCAATACGTTCGTCTTGGCGACGGAATAACCGAAAAAGCCTATGCGCCTGCTTTGGCCGTAGTAGTCGCCATGGTAATAGGTGAGAAGATCGGCCTTCGTCAGATCGAGCTGGTCTTTAGCGAACAACGCGTCATCGGCGAGCACATCGACGATCTTCCCGATAAACATGTCGTGGCTGCCGAGCTTTTTTACTTCGTGTACGCGGCAGGCCAGAATGACGGGACATTCCTTATACCCGGCCGTGACCGATAAAGTGGATAGTTTCAGAGGCGTCAAATGACATGCTTTCGCCTTATCGAGATCGCGGCCGCTCTTGACCCCGCAAAAGTCGACGTCGGCCGCCTGCGAACTGGAAGCGATATTCAACGTGAACTCACCCGTCTCCATGATAAAACGATGGCTCAGCCTTTCCGGTCGGATCGAAACCGAGACCATCGGCGGGGTGGAGTTGACGATGCCGGTCCAGGCGGCCGTCATCGGATTTTGAATGACCGAGGTCGTCCCGTGTCTTTCGACTTCACCATACGAGCCTACGAGCACGACCGGTAAGGGTCCGAGCAGGGTGCCGGGACCTATCGAACGTTTTTCCATGTTGCCACCTCCTTCAGTAATACCAGTGTCTATGCCGGGCACCGTCACGTCAAGGACAAGACGCCGTGTAAAAGAGAAAGAACCGCCGGGCGGCGGTTCTTTCGAGACAGGTCAACGTTAAACCTATTTTTGTTTTTTGCTGGTTTTGTCTTTTACTTAGAGCACGAACGGATCTTGCATCGGATCGGTATAGACGGTCGGATCGTCGACGTTCGTGTCGATCTCTTCCATCGGCGGCATGACGACATGCACTTCGTTCAATTCCGGATGCTTGCGGTTCGCCTCTTCGTTTCCTGCCTGGCTCGTGCGGGGCGGCAGATTCGTGTCGACATCTTCGATATTGATGCCGCATGCCTTGGCTACGCCTTCGCCGTATCCGGGATCCGCCTGGTAGCAGTTATTGATGTGGCGATGCTTGATCTGCAGCGTACAGTCTTTCAGATCGCGCGCCGTGTTGTCGTACAGCACCTGCTTTTGCCGGTCGGTCATCGCGTTGTAAAGGAGGCCGACCTGCGTGTAGTAATCGTGGTCGTCTTCTCGGAAGTCATAGCGGTAGACGTCACCGCCTTTTTCCACAGGCAGCGCTTTGGTCTGCTTGTCCTCCCAGTTGCCGTAGCTGTTCGGCTCGGTGTGGATCTCTCCGCCCCGGTTGCCGTCAACTCTCATCTGACCGTCACGATGGAAGCTGTGATACTCGGCCGCGCCTTTCGGCGTATTGACCGGAATCTGATGGTGATTGATGCCGAGGCGATAACGCTGGGCATCGCCGTAGGCGAACAGTCTGCCCTGCAGCATACGGTCGGGCGAGAAGGAGATACCTGGGACGACGTTGGCCGGCGAGAAGGCGGCCTGCTCGACGTCGGCAAAGTAGTTTTCCGGATTTCGGTTCAGCTCGAACTCGCCGACCTCGATGAACGGTACATCTTTTTTCAGCCACATCTTCGTCAGGTCGAACGGATTATTCTCCATCGCATCCGCCTGCTCTTCGCTCATGATCTGAACGTACATCGTCCACTTCGGGAATTTGCCGTTGGCAATCGCGGTGAACAGATCGCGCTGGTGGCTCTCTCGGTCGGCACCGACGACTTCCGCCGCTTCCTGATCGGTCAGGTTCAAGATGCCCTGTTGGGAGCGGAAATGGAACTTCACCCAGTGTCTTTCATTGTTCTCATTGATGAAGCTGTAGGCGTGACTCGAGAAGCCGTGCATGTAGCGATACGATGCCGGAATACCGCGGTCACTCATGATGATCGTGACCTGAAGCAAAGCTTCCGGCAGGGACGACCAAAAGTCCCACTGGTTGTTCGGGCTTCGCATGTTCGTCTTCGGATCGCGTTTGACGGCATGGTTAAGGTCCGGGAATTTCAAGGCGTCACGGAAAAAGAAGACCGGCGTGTTGTTACCGACCATGTCCCAGTTGCCTTCTTCCGTATAAAACTTCAGGGCAAAACCGCGGATATCGCGCTCGGCGTCGGCCGCGCCTCTTTCGCCGGCGACAGTCGAAAAGCGCGCGAACATCTCTGTTTTCTTACCGACTTCGGAGAAGATCTTCGCCTTCGTGTATTTCGTGATGTCATGCGTCACGGTGAACGTACCGAACGCTCCGGATCCTTTAGCGTGCATGCGCCGCTCCGGGATCACCTCACGGTTGAAGTGGGCGTGTTTTTCTAAAAACCACACATCCTGAAGCATCATGGGGCCGCGCACACCCGCGGTCATTGAATCCTGATTGCTTTCTACCGGTGCGCCGGCGACCGTCGTCAGCCCCGGAAACTCACCGATTTCATCGTTTCTACTCGGAACCGGTGGCCCCGCTTTTGCTTTGTCCATCGGGTTTTTCTTTTCATCTGCCATAAGTGATAAGTCCTTTCTTCTTGCAAATCTGTGTTCTGTTTTGTGAGTCGAACACGCCTCTTCATACGTGTTGACGGATCTTTTTTAAGTGTAACAAAACAAGCCAATATATAAGTGACGGGTAACAAACGTGTCGCTATCCGGTGATGTGACGGGAGTGTTTCATGGCATACTTGACGCCGATCAATGTGCAAATGAAAAGAGAAGACGATAATAGGCGGCTGAATACCGCTGAAAAGATAAGGAGCAAGACGTGAAATACATCCGAAATATCGAACACCAAACGGTTCTCCGCTTAACCGACGAGGTCGAGGTACGCCCCGGTCAGGTTGTCAGTAAGACGCTGGCCCAAAATGATGCGCTCAGTTTGACCGTATTCGCTTTTGCCAAGGGAGAAGCGATTTCGAGTCACGATTCCGAAGGCGACGCGATGGTCACCTGCCTCGAAGGGAAAGGCCGGCTGACGGTCGGCGGCGAAGATTACGTCATAGGGGAGGGCGAATCGCTTGTCATGCCGGCGACGATTCCGCACGCCGTCTATGCCATCGAAGATTTTAAGATGCTGCTCACCGTCGTCTTCCCGGAGGAACGCGCATGATCCGCACGATAATCGAGATCGATCAGGACAAATGCATCGGCTGCGGGCTTTGTGTCAATGCCTGCCATGAACACGCGATCGGGCTGCAAGACGGAAAAGCCGTCTTGCTCCGAGACGACTACTGCGACGGTCTCGGCAACTGTCTGCCGACCTGTCCGACCGGCGCGATCACGTTCACCGAGCGGGAAGCCGCCGCGTACGACAGGCAGGCGGTCGAAGCCCATATTGAAGAAAAGCAGCGGGCGTCGATCAATCGTCAGTTTCCGGTGCAGGCAAGACTACTCTCACCACTGGCGCCTTATCTCGAAGATGCCGATGTTTTACTTGTGGCCGACTGCGCACCGGTCGTGATGGGCGATTTCCGAAGCGCTTTTCCATTCACCTACACCACGTTGATCGCCTGCCCGAAGCTCGATCAGACGGATTACGAAGAGAGGCTCGGTCAGATCTTCAGCGTACATAAGCCGAAGTCGATCAAGGTCGTCGTGATGGATGTGCCCTGCTGTAATGGGCTATGGTATGCGGCGAATCAATATGTCGAAGCTGAGAGGGAAGCCGGGAACGAGATTGTTCTGGAAAAAGTTACGGTCGGAGTCGACGGCCGGATCTTGTCCGAAGCGCCATAAGTCCCGGCAACTGAGCAAGCACGACGCCGAGAAACATGAGGAGCGAGCCGATCGCTTCCCTTGTCGTCAAGGCATGCCTCAGCAAGAGCCAGCCGGCTAAAACGGCGAAGGACGCTTCGAGCGACAAGATGAGCGAGGCGACCGGGGCCGACAGACCGCGCTGACCGACGATCTGCAGGGTATAGGCGATCGCCGAGGAGAATACGCCGGCGAAGACGAGCGGCTGCCAGGCAGCCAGGATAGACTCGATCTTGGGTGCTTCAAAGACGAACATCAAGACAGAACTTAAGACGGCGCAGACGGCAAACTGAATCGCTGCGAGACGTACCGTGTTGACAAACGGCGAGACCTGCTCGACGAGAAGAATATGAAACGTGTAGACGATTGCGCAGATAAAGACGAGTACCTCGCCCAAACCGACCGAAAGATCTTCATTGATCGTCAATAAAAAGAGACCGATGAAGGCGATGATCGCGGCCAGCCAGATAAAGGGCGCGATCCGCCGTCCTTTGAAGAACAAGACGATCGGGACCAGCACGATGTAAAACGCCGTGATGAATCCAGCTTTACCGGGCGTCGTATAGAGCAGCCCGATCTGCTGTACATTCATCGCGACGGTAAGAAACAGACCGAGTATAATGCCTGCCCGCCACATCATACGGTTGGCACGCTCTTTGTCCCGGCGGACATCTTCAGAAGAGACATCCGTACCGTGTTTCGGTTCACCGATCTTGAGCAGGATCAAGGGCGAGAGGGCCAGCACGGCGAGCACATTTCGGATCGTCGTGAAAGTGAACGGGCCGACATAATCCATGCCGACCTGCTGGGCGACAAAAGCACTGCCCCAGATGATGGCCGCTAAAAGGAGCAGTAACACGTATTTCAATTGACCATAACGATGTTGCACGCTTTCGCCTCCCGTACGATTGACCGATCTTACCATGTAGCGTCCTTCCCGCCCATAGTGATAAAGAAAAATGTGTTGACTATCCAGATACGATCGTTTCGCGCTATGATCGGCGAAACATGAGGGACACTGCCGGTTTATGAAGGATACGACAAGTAATAGACAAGACAGAGCGGGACTTTTGGCGATCATCGTCGTCAGCGTGATCTTCGGTCTCAGCTTTATGTTCACGAAGCGCGCCGTCAATGACGTGTCCGTTTACTCGCTACTCAGTTGGCGGTTTACGCTGGCGTTTTTTATCTTACTTTTGCTTCGCTTGTTTCGTGTCCTCAAAACGAACTTCAGAGGACGAAACGTCGTACCGCTTTTGCTTTTGAGTGCTGTCTATCCGGTCACTTATTTTTTGGCGGAAGCCGCCGCGATCAGCCAGGTGGCATCGTCCGAAGCCGGTCTTTTCATCGCCACGATACCGATCGCGACGATGGTGTTGGCCGCGCTATTCTTAAAGGAGAAGACGACCTGGCTGCAGAAGCTGTCGATCTTCTTATCGGTTGGCGGCGTCGCCGTGATCAGCCTGCTGAACGACGCGACCGACACGACGTCCAAAGCGACCGGGTATCTGTTGCTCGGTGTGGCAGTCCTTGCCGGATCGCTGTTCATGGTGCTCTCCAAACATGCCGCCGGTTTCTCAAGCGTCGAAAAGACACTCGTCATGATGGGCAGCGGCTCTCTCTTTTTTTCCGCCCTCGCGCTCTATGAACATGCGAATGCCGGCACGGTCGGTTTCTGGCTTACTTTGCCGCTGAAGAACGTGAACTTTCTGATCTCCCTCATCTATCTGGCCGTGATCACGTCGGCGCTTGCCTTCTTTTTACAAAATGTCGCGATCAGCAGGATCGGAGCGACCCGTTCAGCGTCATTTGCGCCTCTCACCACCTTGATCTCGATCGCCGCCGGCGCACTTTTCATGCATGAGCCACTGACACCGCCGATGCTGGTCGGTGCCGTCATGATCCTGGCCGGTGTGATCGGTGCCAATCGGCATACGTGACGCGGTAATAGTGGCGGTCGCTGTCAATTGTCGACGGCACGTCGTATGCTGTAACCATGTTTATTTGTGATGCTCATTGTGACACGCTCTATAAACGTGTAACCGAAACGAATGCCGCGCCGGATGTGACGCTCGAGCGCCTCCAGGAAGCCGGCGTCACGCTCCAGACACTGGCGCTTTTCTCCGGCCCCGATCCCCTGTTCGACCGCGCCGTGCAATTGAATGCCGCCATGCGGCATGAGTTTTTACGGTTGAAAGAAGAAGAAGGCTGGATTCAGATTACCGACCTGAAGGATCTGAAAGAAGGTCAGGTCGCTTTTTTGCTTTCACTCGAAGGCTGTCAGGTGTTGACACCGGGACTTTCCTGTGTCGATGAGTTTTATGAAATCGGCGTACGCATGATGTCGTTGACCTGGAATCATGAGAATGCGCTGGCTACATCGCATAACGTCAACCAACATGACGGGTTGAAAGCGTTTGGTCTCGACGTCGTCAAACACTGCCAACAACTCGGCATCATGATCGATGTGTCGCACCTGAATGACGCCGGCGTACAGGATGTGCTGCGAAAAACGGATGTTCCGCCGCTCGCCTCACATATCGGTTGTCGGTCGTTGATGCCGGCTTCGCGAAACATGAGTGATCGTAACCTGAAAGATCTTTTCAAGGCGGGCGGTTTCGTCGGCGTTTACTTCCTGCCCTACCTTTTGACAGAAGGGGAGGCAACGATCGAGCACGTCGTCGACCACATCGATCACCTGATGGCGATCGGTGGCGAAGGCAAGATCGGAATCGGGAGCGATTTTGACGGTATGTCAAAAAAGATTGAGGGGTTGGAACATCCCGGACAACTCAAGAATCTCTTTTTGGCACTTGAAAAACGCGGATACAGCAGGCAAGATATAGATAGTATCGCCGGCAAGGCATTCATTGACTATGCGACGCGAGTCATGAGTAATTGAACTTATAGTATAATTGCTGTGGAGGGGACAAGATGGATCTGACGTTGAAAAGTCTGATGGTGCCTTTGCCGGAGGATATTCAAAAACTGAAAGGCTACGGCGCATTCGATCTCGCTATAAAGATCATCGATAGCCGTTTACAAGAAGATATACCGTCGATCCTGCGCGCTCGGCTGGAACTCGAGAAAGTGATTTTGCAGCGGATACCGGGTGAATACCGATACAGTGAGATGGATGCCCTGCAAAAGATGGAGGCGATGTTTCACGATGTGACACCGGCCGATCTGACGGCTGTGCGTGAATCCGACGCGGCCGACTGGTACTACGTGGACGGTGAGCTTCGCTTCAAAAATGACTTTTTAGAAAACATCACGAAAACGCGTGCCGCGTGGGATCAGCGTGTCAGGCCGGGCATGAAAAAAGAAGACAGAGAAGGAAATTTTTCACTGCTTGACGGCGAAATTGCAAAGATGAAACGAGACGGCGGCAGCGCCTACCGGATGACGGTCGAGATGAGCCTGAAGATTAGGCCGGATGTGTGGCAACCAAATAAGACACTTCGCGTCCATCTGCCGCTGCCTGTCGAGTACGCTCAGGTGCGAAACGTCGAGATTATGGACATAGCGCCTAAGCCGGCTCATATCGGCGCTCCGCGCCATCCGCAACGGACCGTATATTTTGAGGGGATATACGATGCCGAAGAGGTGTTTTCGGTACGTTTTTCGTTTGAAAACCATACGGCGTATGTCAATCCGGATCCTGCCGCCGTCTCTGCTTTGCAACCGACGTTCTATACAGAGGAGAGTCCGCCGCATATCGTATTCACGCCACTGATTCGTGACGTCGTAAGAGAGATCGTCGGCACGGAACAAAATCCTTTGATCAAGGCGCGAAAAATCTACGACTACGTGACGCAAAAGATCATCTACTCATTCATGCGGCCGTACATCACACTGACCAATATCCCCGAATACTGCATCACGTCGCGCAAGGGCGACTGCGGTGTGCTGGCCCTAACGTTTATCACGTTGTGTCGGGCGGCCGGTATCCCGGCGCGTTGGCAGTCGGGCATGTATGCCAATCCACTGTCGATCGGTAATCATGACTGGGCGGAGTTTTACGTCGAGCCGTACGGCTGGATCTTCGCCGATCCGTCTTTCGGCGGATCAGCGCACAGAGCGAAAAACACCGAACGGCACGATTTCTATGCGACCAATATCGATCCGTTTCGCATTCCTTACGCCTCGGCGTTTCAACACCCGATGCATCCGCCATTGAAGCACCTGAGAAATGATCCGTATGACAACCAGAACGGGGAAGCCGAATACGAGGATCGCCCGCTTTTCGGTGACGAACGGATCACAAAATCGACCATGATCGCGATCGAGCCGTTCGAGTATGCGGAGGCCTAGATGAAGATCACCGAGTTTTCATTCGAAGCGAAAAAGACCGTCATGAATGTCGAGTTTCGCATCGCTTTGGCCGACGGCAACTGCTCGCTCGATGACACGGTACTGATCAAGTTGCATACGGACGCAGGCCTGATCGGTTACGGGGAAGCGCAGCCTTTTCGTGCGGTGACCGGCGAGACGATTCAGTCGGTCAAGGGCTTTTATGAGGTTCTGGCTCCTTTGCTTATTGGCAGAAGTCCGTTTGAACTCGAAACCATTCATCGCTTGATGAACGACGTCGCTTTCGGCAACAACGCGGCGAAAGCCGGTATCGATATCGCGCTCTACGATCTCTGCGCAAAGGCGGTCGGTCTCCCGCTATACCGTTATCTCGGCGGCTCCGAGGGAACGGTGTATACCGATATGACGATCGGGATCAATAAGCCGAAGAAAATGGCCGAACTGGCGAAGGCGTATGTCGATGACGGTTTTACGATGCTAAAAGTAAAGGTCGGCTTGAACGACGAAGAAGATATCGAGGCGATCCGCCTGATCAGAGAAGCCGTCGGTCCGGATATCGAGCTTCGACTCGACGCCAATCAGGGGTGGCAGGTCAAACAGACCCTGGCCGTATTAAAGGCGATGGAGCCGTACAACATCCGGGAGATCGAGCAGCCGGTGCAGTATCACGATATCGCTGGACTCCGCGCTGTGCGCGTTGCGACCGATATCGACGTAGTGGCCGATGAGTCGATCCTGTTGCCGGCCGACGCGCTGCGCGTGCTCAAAGAAGACGCGTGCGACATCGTCAATATCAAACTAATGAAGTCCGGCGGCATTTATCAGGCGCTGAAGATCAATGACATCGCCGAGGCGGCGGGCATCCCGTGTATGGTCGGCTGTATGGGCGAAACGGCGCTCGGTATCGCCGCCGGGGCTGCTCTGGCCGCAGCGAGAGACAACATCGCATACGCCGATCTCGACAGTCACAATCTGAACGATCCTCTACCCGGCATGCAGGTGATGTTTGAGCAAAAAGGCTCCGCGATCAAGCTTGCGGAGGTGGCGGGGCTCGGCGTCAGCTTCGATTAACCAGATGAAAGATATATCCTCCATATGTGGAAGGCCGTCGATCTTGCGATTGACGGCCTTCAAACATGGAAGCGTGGTGCGCGCTTAAGGATTTGGATTTTCGACGATACCGACGAACATCAGGGTGTTGAGCGGACCGTAAATCGCAAACAGGAACGGTCGATCGAGAATCATATCGAGCGAGTCGCTCGGTGGTGCTGCGCCACAATAATCGATTTGGGTGAAGGCGGCTGCCGAGACACCGTTTTCATCGATGGCGACGCGCGACTGTTGCTTGATTTCCGAGATAAACGCCAGATGATCGATCATCCTGGAAAAATCGGCATCCTGTTCAAACAAGGCGGAAAGTCCAAGTGATTTCAGATGATCCGCCAGATCGAGATCGCTCGATAAGTCGAATTTCGGTATCTGCCAGGTGAGATCGCCGTAGCTATGTTTACCGCCGGTCAATGTCTCTTTCAGTATTTTTTCGTCTCGTACCAGATCCTGTATCGACACATCTTCGTTCGGCAAGATGAACACCATGGAGCCGTGCTTCAAGTGACGTGACGCGCGGGCGTAGTTCTTTCCCCGTACAAAACTGCCTGAAGTCTTTTCATGCATAAAGTCAACTTCGAGCTCGTCGCCGCTTGCAAGATGAAACATGCCCGGTCTCGTATTGCCTTCGTTGAAGCGATCGATCCACTCGTCCTGATAATCGATCGTGTTCAGAATCGTCATAATCTGGTCGTCCGCCGTCTTAATCTCGGGATTTAGTTGACCCCCCGTATGTATTCCGATCCATTCACTAATCTGTTCTCCGGCTTCAGCCGTTTTGAAATCGACGCGGAAAGCATCGGTGTAAAACTGTGACCTGGCCGTGTCCAAAAATTCCTGGTTAAAATGGACTTCTTTGCCGTCGAATTCATTCGCCAGCCAGACGGAATTGGCGATCTTTAAGCGGCCGATCTCATCGTCGGTATACAGCCTGCGGAAAAAATTCCCGTGTTGTTCAGCGAAATCGTCGCCGTCTTCCTGCGCTAACAGATTGAACAGCGCCTCTCTTGTCTCACCTTCGGCACCGCTCGCCGAAAGCGCCAGCGCAAAGTATAAAGAGAGCGGCGAGAATGTGACGTTCTCTTTCATGTCGGCCAGCGTTTTGGCAGCCAGCAGATAAGAAAAGTCATTCACGTTTTCAGTGAAGTCTTCACTGACCGGATTCTCTTCGCTCACTTTTTGCTTCGCATCATAATCTTCAAAACCGACGCTTTCAGGGAAAACGACCGCGACCGGATTCGTCGTCTCGGACAGAGCACATACAAAGGCGGGAGAGACGATCAACGCCATCGTCAGAAAAATCGCTAGTAGTTTTTTCATGGCCTCACTCCAGAAGTTATTTGCGATAAAGTGATCGCACTACATGTTGGACGTTGAGACAACCGTAAAGGTTCCCGGCATTTTCATATAATACGGCAACAGCGGTGGAGCGAGTTAGATTTATTTATCTTCTACGGCGTGCGGACGATACCGACCAGCAAGAGTGTATTTAACGTACCGTAGATCGCGAACAGGAATGGACGGTTAAGGATCATGTCGACTGACCCGGTCGACGGGAAGGAACCTCAGGTAGGGAGTGGCAAAAACGAGTCGGTAGATACCCCGTGCTCGGTGATCGAGATCGCCGAGAGCTGCCTCAGATCACTGAGTGGCACGCTTTGACTTAAAAGCGAGGAAAAGTCGGCAGCGTCCGTAAAAATGTCTTCAAGTCCGAGGCGCCTCGTCGCATCCGCTAGATCGAGATCCGTCGTCAGCGAGAAGGTCGGCACCTGCCAGGCCAGTTCGGCGTAGGTCGTGTCGCCTTCTTCCAAAGCTGTGCGAAGTGTGTCGCCATGCGTGACGAGATCGTCGATATCGACGCCTTCATCCGGCAACACGATAACCATATGGTTGCCGTTCTTTAGTTGAAGCTCGGAACGCACATACCCTTGCGGACTTCTATGGAGCGGTGAGAAGACGAGTTTATGCACAAAAGTCGTGTCCTCGCTCGAGCCGTCCGACAGATAGAAAGCGTCGACGGTTGTCTCTTCCGGATTGCAGCTGTCGATCCATTCATCGTAGAACTGAAAGGCGCTGATAAAGGCGAGGCGGTCGTCCACCTTTGTGTTTATATGTACATCGATCTGACCGCCCGCTTGGTCAACGATCCATTCGTTTAATCGTGTATCGGCTTCCGGTGTACCGAAGGCGGCGGCTTTACTGTCCGTATAGAGCTCGGTAGCGAGATCTTCGCGGACATCTGTCTGGAAAGAAGACGATGTGTCTTCGTTCAACCAGAAAGCGTTCGAAATCTTTTGCTTTCCCACTTCATTGTCTGCATAGACGAGGCGGTAGAGGTTACCGCTTTGCTCGTGAACCTTTTGAATGGCGGACGTTTTCAAGCGTTCCGACAGACGGTTGTTTTCGTCTCCGGCTACTTTGCTCAACGCGGCCAACTGAAAGTAATAGGCGAGAGGCGAAAAACTGACGCTCGCTTCCGAACCGGCAAGTACCGCGGCGGCGGCTTCGATACTAACCTCCTGCACCATCTCCAAAAAATCTGCCTCGATCGCGTTTTCGGTCCAGTTTTCGAGCCAATTATCAAAATCGTCGAAACCACTCGCCTCGGGAAAGACGACCTGATGGTCGGCTACCGCCAAAGCCGAGCCGCTCGACAAAAGAAATAAGGTGAGTATCAGTAATGTCAGTGCTTTTCGTATCACGAGACCTCCAGGTACACGGTGTGATGCGTGCCAAGTATGCCATGAACGAAAATCGTAAAGCGGAACAAAAGCCATCCTCGCCGGATATAGCGAGATGTGAATGCGACACAGTTAGTGAGAAGGGGCAAGCGGAATGGAGTGAAGAAGAATGAAACGGAATATATAAGAAGAACGGAAGGGAAGAAAAAAAGAAAAGAAAAGAAAAGAGGCTACCTCTGATGAGGCAGCCCCCTGGTCGATTAGATTCTTGCGACGCCTGTTTTTTTGGCCGCTTCGGCTACTGCCTTGGCGACGGCATCCCGCACGCGCGTGTCAAACGGCGCCGGTACGATGTATTCGGGGGACAGCTCTTCATCGCTGACGAGCCCCGCGATCGCTTCGGCAGCGGCGATCATCATCTGTTCGTTGATCTCACTGGCGCGCACGTCGAAAGCACCTCGGAAGATACCCGGGAACGCGAGCACGTTGTTGATCTGGTTCGGGAAGTCGGAGCGTCCCGTGGCAATCACCTTGGCACCGCCGGCCTTGGCGTCTTCCGGATAGATCTCCGGAATCGGATTGGCGCAGGCGAAGACGATCGCGTCGTCGGCCATCGTCTTGACCATCTCAGTCGAGACGACATTCGGTGCGGACACACCGACAAAGATATCGGCATCTTTCAAGATGTCGGCCAACGATCCTTCCTGCTTTTTCAGGTTCGTGATCTTGGCGATCTCCTCTTTCGCTTCATTCATGCCGGCTTGACGTCCTTCAAAGATCGCGCCGGTACGGTCGATCAGGGTGACGTCTTTAAAGCCGTAGTCGAGCATCAGGCGTGTGCAGGCGATGGCTGCGGCGCCGGAGCCGTTCATCACGACCTTGACGTCTGCAGCGTTTTTTCCGACGACTTTCAACGCATTGATCAGGCCGGCCAGGGTAATGATCGCCGTCCCGTGCTGATCGTCGTGGAAGATCGGGATATCGCACATCTCTTTCAAGCGTCTTTCGATCTCGAAACAACGCGGCGCGGCGATATCTTCCAGATTGATGCCGCCGAAGCTGCCGGAGATCAAGTAGACGGTATTGACGATATCTTCCACGTCTTTCGACTTGATGCAGAGCGGGAAAGCATCGACGCCGCCGAATTCCTTGAAGAGCACACATTTACCTTCCATGACCGGCATGCCGGCTTCAGGACCGATATCGCCGAGTCCGAGCACGGCCGACCCGTCGGTCACGACAAGACACATGTTCCAGCGACGCGTCAGATCATACGATTTGTTAACGTCCTTTTGGATCTCGAGACAAGGCTCGGCGACCCCCGGCGTGTAAGCGATCGAAAGATCGTCTTTCGTCTTGACGTCGACCGTGGAAACCACCTCAATCTTGCCTTTCTTTTCGTAATGGAACTTTAGACTGCGTTCTGCGTAACTCATGATATCCTCCTCTTTTTGACTGTTGAGCAAGTCTCTTCAGACTACTCTTTATGGTAAAACCAATGCTGATCTGAGTTCAACTATCTATTATAGCGGAGGCGGCCACCGGATTGGCATGCTAAAATGGCTCTCGATGCGATCGAGACGGCTGAAAATGAGAATTTGTCTTTTATTGGTGGCACTTTTTTTGCTGACCGGCTGTCTGCCGTATGAAACATCGCCGTCTAAATCGGATACGCCCGGGCGGCCGACCGTCCCCTCGCTTCATACCGAGACCAAAGCCTTAGTTTCGGATGTAGTGCTCTACGAAGTACCATCCGGGCTGAGAAATTCCAGGCCGCATGCAATCGACATCTCGACGCTCGAGGTCTGGAAAATTGAGCGCGTCGTCGACGGCGATACCTTGATCGTGCGTAAAGACGGTCAGCGTGATCGCCTACGGCTGCTCGGTATCGATGCGCCGGAATCGTCGTCGAATCCCGACGTCAACCGGCAGACCGAGGAAGGAGATATTGTCTCTGATCTCGTGAAATCGCTTGTCACCGGCAGGGATGTGTACGTCGAGTTCGACAAAGCGGTGCGCGATCAGTATGGACGCCTACTCGCCTATATCTGGCTGGACGAAGACGTGATGTTAAATGAGAGTCTTGTCTTTTCAGGCTTGGTCGATGTCGTCAGATTTCCACCGAATACGGCTTACTATCGGTATTTTCTTCAATTAAAAGAAGAGGCGATGCAAAGAGAACTCGGCTTTTTTGCCGATGTCTGGAAACGCTGAGCGCGACTAAAGCTGGAGTTGCACTTCGCCGTCAGCCAGCGTCTTCACGGTGTCGTCTGACAGTCTGACCTCCAGACGGCCGTCGTCTAACACATCGACGATCCATGCTTTTTGCTGATCGAGATCTCCGCCCATGATCGACACCTCGTCCTTGATCAAACGCTCGCGGTATTGTTGCATGGCGTTTTCGATCGGGGCATCCAAGGCCGTTTCCAGTTTTTCGCTCAGCGTGGTGGCGAGTTCGACTCGTCTGTCGTCTTTCGGTTCACTCGAAAAAAGACTGGTCGCTTTGTCTTTTAAATCGTCCGGGAAACCGGTCGTCCAGATATTGATCCCGATCCCGATCAGGAGAAGGTCGTCACCGATTTTTTCGGTCAGAATGCCGCCCGTTTTCTTTTTATCAAACATCAAATCGTTGATCCATTTTATCTCGAGCTCGATGTCGTAGATAGAGAAGACGGCTTCGGCCGAAGCGACTGCGGCCAGGCAGGTGATCTGTCCGGGCGGAAGCGGCCTCATATGCGTCGCATAGGTGAAGTAAAAGCCGGAGCCAGCAGGCGAGAAAAAGGAGCGTCCGTAGCGCCCTTTGCCTTTCGTCTGTCCGTCGGCCAGCACCGCGAAGGGCAGAGATTCGCCTTTTTCTTTCAGGCGGGCGGCGAGTACGTTCGTCGAACCGACCAGTTCATTCGTAAAGATGCGCACCGGTTGTCTGTCATTTGCCGTCAACATGTGCGTATTTTACCTTGTTGTATGACGTTTACGGAAGACGCTGTTTGTAAGCTCACACAGATTGCGCCGAATGTAAGCCGAAATGCAGGAAAAATACGAGAAATGCCAAGGTTTTGGGTTGCATTTGCTAAATTAATTGTTCAAGATGTGAAGTATCACTGAATTAATTTTGCGAGATACGCATTGGAGGGGGAAACGTGGTCATTGTTCAGGCTCTCATTGTGGTACTGGCCGGCGGCGTCTTGGCGTTGCTGTTTGCATTTGGTAAGACGCGCTGGATCTATGGCAGAGAAGTCAAGAAAGATAGGTTAAAAGAGATAGGCGGCTTTATATCGGAAGGTGCGATGGCCTTTTTACGGCGTGAATACCTCGTATTGCTGCCTTTCATCATTCTGGTTGCCGTCTTTTTGTTCTTCGGCAACAGCGGGGCATTACGCTGGCAAAGCGGTGCCTTTGTGTTGGGCGCGCTCGCGTCGGCTCTGGCCGGATATATCGGCATGAAGGTCGCGACGGCGGCCAATATGCGTACGACACAGGCGGCGCACGATGAAGGACTGAATGCGGCCTTACGCGTCGCGTTCTCCGGCGGCAGCGTCATGGGCATGAGTGTCGTCGGTCTCGCTCTGGTCGGCCTGTTCGTCGTTTTCTTTGTGTCATCGAGAGCGCTCGGTGTCGATGAGAACTCATTGAGAGAAGTGATTTTACCGCTCGGTACGGCTTTCTCGCTCGGTGCCTCCTCGATCGCCTTGTTTGCCAGAGTCGGCGGCGGTATCTTCACGAAGGCGGCAGACGTCGCCGCAGATCTGGTCGGTAAGGTCGAAGCCGGTATCCCGGAAGACGATCCCAGAAACCCGGCGACGATTGCCGATAACGTCGGTGACAATGTCGGTGACGTCGCAGGCATGGGGGCCGACCTCTTCGAATCGTTTGTCGGCTCGATCGTCGGTTCGATGATCCTCGGTATGGCCGTTCCGGCTGAAATCGATGTCAAGATCAAATTGATGGTGCTGCCGCTGCTGATCGCGGCTGTCGGTGTCATTGCTTCAATTCTCGGTACGCTCGTCGTACGCACCAAGCAGGGCGGTAATCCGCAGCGCGCTTTGAATATCGGCACATTCGGTGCCGGCGGTGCAGCGATCGTTTTCGTCTTTATCCTGTTGATGGTGTGGATCGGGGACATGACGCTCGCGGACGGCACGAATAAATTCCAATTGCTCGGTGCGATCGTCTCCGGACTCGTGGCCGGTATCGTGATCGGGCAGATCACCGAGTATTACACCGGTACCAACAAGCGGCCGGTCAACGCGATCGTCAAGTCGTGTGATTCCGGTCCGGCGACGACGATCATTTCAGGTGTCGGCGTCGGCATGCAAAGTACGTTCCCGACCGTTGTGATTATTGCAGCCGGCATCTTTGTCGCCTATCTTTTTGCCGGTCTTTACGGCGTCGGTATCGCCGCAGTCGGTATGTTGGTGACGCTCGGTATTCAACTCGCGGTCGACGCCTACGGCCCGATCGCCGATAACGCCGGCGGATTAGCCGAGATGTCCGGGTTTCCGCATGAAGTCAGAGAGATCACCGATAAGCTCGATGCGGTCGGCAACACGACGGCGGCGATCGGTAAAGGTTTCGCCATCGGCTCGGCCGCTTTAACGGCGATTATCTTGTTTTCTTCCTTCCGCGACCTGTCCGGATTGAAATCGATCGAGATCACGAACACGAATGTCCTGATCGGTATCCTGATCGGCTCGGTGATTCCGTTTCTCTTTTCTGCGCTGGCGATGACCGCGGTCGGCAAAGCCGCTTTCGAGATGATCGCCGAAGTGCGGCGTCAGTTTAGAGAGATGCCGGGCATTTTGACCGGCGAGGAGACGCCGGATTACCGGAAGTGTGTCGACATCAGTACGCGGTCTGCCTTGAAGGAAATGCTCCTGCCAGGCTTGATCGCCATCGCCTCGCCGATCGCCGTCGGTTTTCTCGGTGGACCGGCGATGCTGATGGGATTGCTGACCGGTGTTACAATTACGGGCGTGGGTCTCGCCATCTTCATGTCGAACTCGGGCGGTGCCTGGGACAATGCGAAGAAGATGATCGAGGCGGATGACGGCGGACGCGGTACGGAAGCTCACAAAGCAGCCGTGGTCGGTGATACGGTCGGTGACCCGTTCAAGGACACGGCAGGACCGGCGCTGAACATCCTGATTAAAATTATGTCCATGGTCGCGCTCGTGATCGCGCCCATGCTGAGGAATTTTTGGGGGTAACAATGCGACAGTATGAACCACATCTTTATATGATCTGCTATCCGAACTCGGCGCTGGTGCTGTCCCAGCTGTCGCCGGAGAATTTCGGCGCCAGATACAACTACGGATCGTCGACCTTCTATTCGGGCAAGCTGATCTTCGCCGAGATCGATATCGATTATAGAAACGACTATTTTCAGATCGACAAGGCGCTCGACCGCTTGAACCCGCACGAGGACGGCAGCCCGAAAGCGACACGCTATATCTCCAGTTATCGCGTGCTGGAACACGTCGATATCGACGCCATCCAGACGCTCTACCTGGCCAATGCCGACGGGACATGCTATCCGCTCCATCCCGGCAAATACGAGCCGAATCCGGAAGAACAGGACCTCAAGGTGTTCGCCGAGATCACGCCGTTGACGATGCTGACGCTTTCCAAAAAGAACATGCGTGAGTTCGGTCGCTGGTTTACCTCGGGCAAGCATCAATTATCGGTACCGAGACTGTTGTTCCTCCAGGTGAACATTGACATCGATCTGTTCCTCGACGAGTTCGAAAGAAATCCGTTCGCGCCGCCGCCGCTCGAAGGCGTGCATCCGTCGAAGGTGAGGAACGCGATCCTGGAGCTGCGCCGCAGGAAAGATAAAGATCTGAAGGCGTTGACGCTCGATACAGCCTTTACGAAGGAGTCGTACCGCAAGATCAATCCAGGATTCATGGTCGTCGATGAACACAAAGAGAAGTTCTTCCCGATGCCGAGTCTGAAAGAGATCGAGATGACGAACTTCCGGTTCTACAAAGGCATGTAGGCGAACCTGACTCCATGGAACAAGACCGCCTGTCGACGCTGCTCGAGTGCTTCCGGGTCCGTTACCACACGGAACCGACCCACATCGTCTCGTCACCGGGACGCGTCGAACTGGGTGGAAACCACACCGACCATAACGGGGGCAAGGTACTATCCGCAGCCGTCGACCTCGATATGCTGGCGCTCGTCGCACCGCTCGCCGATGAGAAAATCATCGTCTATGCCGAGGCGCGCGGCGAGCAGATCATCGATATTACTGATCTAACTTACGTCCCGGATGAACGCGGCCATTCGCCGTCGCTCATCCGGGGCGTGTTGTATTTTCTGAAAGAAAAAGGATATAAGACGGGCGGCATGCTCGTCGTCATGCACTCCGACGTCCTGCCGGGATCCGGGCTCTCTTCGAGTGCCGCTTTTGAAAACCTGATCGTCGCCTCGCAGTCGGCGCTCTATAATAATTCTATGATTGAAGCGACTGAGATCGCGAAGATCAGCCAACTCGCGGAGAACGACTTCTTTGGCAAACCGTGCGGCCTGATGGATCAACTGACGTCCGTGGTCGGCGGTGTCTTAATGATCGACTTTGCCAAAGACGATCCGGAGATCGCTTCGATTCCTTTCGATCTCGAAGCGCACGGCTACCGCCTGATCGTCGTCAACACAAAAAGCAGCCATGCCGATCTGACGCCGACTTACGCGAAGATCACGGAAGAGATGCGCTTCATCGCCGATGCTCTGGGCGGTGACATCCTCGGCGAGGTCGATCCGGACCGTTTTTATGCAGAGATCGCAAGGTTGAGAATGCTCGGCAACGATCGTGCCGTGTTGCGGGCGCATCACTTCTTTGCAGAAAACGAGAGAGTACCGAAGATGTTGCAGGCGCTTAGCGACGATCAGCTGGCGCGCTATTTTTCATTGGTCCGTGAGTCGGGTATGTCGTCCAGCCTGATCTTGCAAAATACGAGGATCGACTCGGAGCCGATGAATCAGCCGATTACGCTGGCGCTCGCCATGAGCGACCACTTTCTGGCAGGTGACGGCGCGGCGCGTATTCAAGGCGGCGGATTCGCCGGTACGATTCAGGCGTATGTTCCGCTAGAAAAGACGGCCGAGTATATCGACTTTATGAATGGAATTTTTGGCGAAAATAGTTGCGCCGCCGTCCGCTTCCGTAAAGAAGGCGTGACGACGGCGCCGTTTAGCTTATAAGTTTTTTGTCTAGTCGAGTCCGTAGTACTCAATAAGCGCCTGATACGCCTGATCGACATCCATATCCATAGTGAGCGCCGGCGAATATAGCATCTTAAGCAAGGCAAAATCGATATCGGTCGGATGCTGGACTAAGGTCCACTGCTGCTGGAAGATGCTGTCCGGGTAGTCGTAACTGTCGTTTAACAGGCCGAAACTTTGAATCAGTTCTTCCTGAATCAGGTGGTTTCTTCCTTCTCTATCCGGTTTATCGGTGCTGATGCCGCCTTTACCTTCCGTCATGTGTCCGTTGCCATCCCACCAGATCGAGGCAATGCCCCAGTTATCCGGCGGATAATGATCAAACTTGGTCTCCAGTTCCTCGAGCGGATAAAAGAGATAGGTGTAATTGGCTTCCGCCTGACTTTCCACGAAATTTAAGGGCGGCATACCTTCGATTTGCGACAGCCAACGGAAGACCTGTTCGACGACGGCTTTGTCGGTCGCATCGTACTCTCCCATCATGAAGAGTTTCATCGGCTGATTCCAGCGCTTGAAGCGGCTGATACCGCTGCCTAAATATTCCGCTTCCAACGCGACCTGTTTGAAATAATCGAACGCCTCATCGAAAGCGTCTCGGTCTTCAAAGAATCGAGCCGACTCTAGAAGCATCTGGTCACCGCGGGCGATCGCTTCCGGTGCCAGCCCAACACCGTCGAACGGCGGCGGATCCGTTTGATTTGTCGGATCAGTCGGTTCTGTCGTGGACGTCTGCCAGTAAGACGTCAGTTGTCCCCAGACGCCTTTGGCTTCGACCGGTACAGCGAAAGAAACGATAAAGATAACGAGTAATATGGATAGTGAACGTACTAATGCGTGTCGTTTAAGCATGCGAAAACCTCCTGTCATGTCAACGCAAACGCGTACGCTCATCTTCTATCGGCCGTCTGCTTCTGACCATGCCCCATGTTACGCGGGTATGTTAAGGATAGGCAAAAATACGATAACCGTATTTTTACTTGTGGTTTTTCACAGATGTTTGTATCAGTCGTCGTTTTTTCGGTAGAATGTGTTACGGGATTACGTGCATCTTTTCAATTAGGGAGCTAGTGTGGACAGAGAGAACGGCATTACAGTCAAGCGCTTGATGGAAGCGCCGATCATGCGCCAGTCGACGGTTCTGGCTGGGCAAGGCGGGATGTCGAATGTGATCACTCGCGCCAACACATATGCCGATGACGACATCTTTGAATGGGTGTCCCCGTACGAACTGCTCCTGATCACCTGGCCTAATTTTGTGCAATATCAAAAGTCGGTTGAAGATATGGTCGAGTTCACGACGCGCATGGCGGCGAAAATGATAGCGGCCTTTGCCATCAAGTTTTCCTCGCCCGAGCAGGAAGTACCGAAGGCGATGCAAAAACAGGCCGATAAACTGAATCTCCCCTTGATCATTATCGATCCGGTGACGGCCGTCGCGGACGTCTCCACGGAAGTGTTCAACCAGATATTCGCTTTGCAGGCGGAGCTTTTGCGAAAGCATGAACAGGTCTACGACAGCCTGCTCTCGACCCTGGCCGAAGGCGGCGGCATCAGAGACGTCTTGGCGATCGTCAATCAGGCGACCGGCAATCCGGTCGGCTTCGCGTATGCCGACAAATCGGACCCGATCGTCGTAGTCGCCGAAAGCCAGTCCTTATCGAATGCTTTAAAAGAAGATGTGAGAGGCGTGTGGCAGCGTTACGCGCGGCGCAATCAATTGAATGAGGGCATCACCACGATCGGCGATAAGACCGGCGTCGACCGTCTAACCGTGCCGGTGATCGCCAAGCATCAGATGCACGGCACGATCTTTATCTGGGGCATGAATCAGGAACTGTCGCCTTTCGATCGCTCGGCCGTCGAATCGGTCTCGGCCTCGGTGGCGCTTTTGGTCGTTCAGGAAAAATCGTTGCGCGAGATCGAGATCAAGCACAGCGCTGAATTTGTCAGTGACCTTTTCACCGAAGCGACGAGAAACGATGCGCTGGAGCGCGCGCGTATCTTTAATCTTGATGTGGAAGAGACGTATCAGATGGTGATCATCCGCCTCGTCGACTGTTCGGACGAAAAGAACGAGGCGTTTTGCAGCCGCGGTGTCTACGACTATATCTACGATCATATGCGCTGGGTCACGGCCACGATGCAAAGCCATGGGCTGTGGGGACTCGTTACGGCGCGGCGTGCCGACTTTGTGGTCATCGTCGGCGTGTCCGGTGCCGACTTCGAGTCGAGGCTTCATGCCTTTTGTGAAAGTGTCGCCAAGCAGTTGTCGGGAACGGGCGGTTCGCGTGATCCGATCGATCTGAGAATCGGTATTGGCAAACCGTACAAGCATTTGAAGAATATCTGGCGCAGCCACGCCGATGCCGATAAG
>DUQI01000078.1 GCA_012837885.1 Fastidiosipila sp. | reverse complement strand
TTTGCTTGTAACGCTAGCGAACTGCCATACTCAAGATTATGTGGCAAAATGATGAGAACTTTAAATATATGGAGGGCGCCATGTCAAAACACGAACCGATTATTGGCTTGTACGAGGACAACGAAGACGCCGCAAAAGTCATCGCATTGCTGGTGGAGCAAGGATATACGGAAGAAGAAATATACGTGCTCGCCGAAGATCCCGAATATTTCGGTGACGCGATCGAGGAGGCCAAAGCGCTGGTTGAACGCGGAGTGGCCGAGTCCGAAGTTGATAATTATATGCAACATCTAAAAGTCGGGGACGTCCTGGTACTCGTCGACTCCGACAGTGAACACTATTCCGAAACACTCGATATCGTAAGACAAGTATCCGAACAGGCGCCGAAGCGCTGTCACTGCGAAAAGCAGGGCAGATCAAACGTCGAGCGCGTCGTCGGGTACTTTGGACAACGATTGTTTAACAAGGAAATCCCGAAAGAGCGGACGACGAGCGTCAATGAGAGGGGCGAGACGATCTGTGACCTATGTCAGGGCATCGTTTCACCGGAAGATCAACGTCGCGATGCCGACCGCATCGTACGCGATTATATGGGACAGCCGCTGTTTCGCAAGTCGCGAACGGATGAACCTGAATAATAGATTCATATAGGAGAACAATATGCTAGATTTTACTTTTCATAGCCCCACTTTTTTCGAGTTCGGGCGTAACGCGGAAGACCAAACGGGGAAGCTCGCCAAGCGCTTTGGTGCTAAGAAGGTGATGCTCCATTACGGTCAACAGTCCGTAATTAAGTCGGGGCTTTTGGACCGGGTTGAAAAGTCACTGCATGACGAAGGTATTGAGACGGTCCGTCTGGGCGGTGTCGTACCGAATCCGGAAGCGTCGAAGGTGTACGAAGGCATTGAGCTCGGCCGTAAAGAGAATATCGATATGATCATCGGCGTCGGCGGTGGTAGTGCCGTTGACTCGGCCAAAGCGATCGCTGTCGGTATCCCGTATGACGGCGACTTCTGGGATTTTTATGATAAAGGTCAGAGAGCGGAAGCGGCGTTGCCGGTCGGCTGCGTATTGACCCTGGCGGCGACCGGTACGGAAGGCTCTGATTCGACTGTGATCACGAACGTCGAAGACGACCGCAAAAAAAGAGGCTATGGCAGCCACTTCATGCGTCCCGTGTTCTCGGTCTTAAACCCCGAACTGCAGTTCACCTTGCCGCCTTACCAGACGGCGTGCGGCATCGTCGATATGATCGCTCACGTTCTGGAACGCTATCTTAGCAACACGCCGGATGTCGAGTTGACTGACCGCATGAGTGAAGCCGTGATCAAGACGATCATTAATCAGGGACGGATCGCGGTGAAAGAACCGGACAATTATGAAGCGCGTGCCGCACTTCTCTGGGGCGGTATGGTCGCCCACAATAATCTGCTCGGCGTCGGCCGTGAACAGGACTGGTCGAGTCATCAGATTGAGCATGAGTTGTCTGCCATTTACGGTGTCGCGCACGGTGCGGGCTTGGCAGTCGTCTTTCCAGCCTTCATGACGTTTACGTTGGAGCACGGTCTGGAGCGTTACGCACAGTTCGCCCATCGCGTCTTCGACGTTGAGGCTGACTTTATGAATCCGCGCGCCGTCGCCGAAGAAGGCATCCGCCGCTTTAAGGCGTTTCTTACGGAGATCGGTATGCCGACGACGTTCGCAGAACTTGGGGCAAAAGAAGAAGACATCCCGATGCTGGCTAAACGCGTCAAGTTCAACACCGAAGATACGTTGGGCTTCTTCCAGCCTTTGAGCAGAAAAGACGTGGAAGCCATATTCCGTTTAGCTCTGTGATCGACGTAGCGTTAGGCATCGATTTTGGAACCTTGTCGGCGCGAGCCGTCTTTGTCGATGCGAAAAACGGTTCGGTACTCGCTTCCGCTGACTCGCCGTATGCACACGCCGTTTTGACCAAAGCACTTCCGGACGGAGAAACGCTCCCACTCGAATATGCTTTGCAGGTTCCGGCCGATTACCTGAAATCGATGACCGAGGCGGTGCGTGAAGCGAAAGCTTCACTCGAAGCACCGGTCAAGGTGATCGGTATCGGGACCGACTTTACAGCCTGCACCATGATCCCGACCGACGAGTCGGGGGAGCCTTTGTGCGCGCGCTACCCCAAAAGACGACATGCGTATGCGAAATTGTGGAAGCATCATGCTGCTCAGGACAAGGCCGATCTTATCAATAAGATAGGTGGCGAGAGAGAAGAATCTTTTCTGGCGCGGTACGGCGGTAAGATCTCAAGCGAATGGGCGCTGCCGAAGGTGTGGGAAATCTTGGCTGAGGACCCAGATCTTTTTTCTGAGATGGCTCATTTTGTCGAAGCCGGCGACTGGATTGTCTGGCAATTGACCGGAAATTTGACGAAGAACGCTTCAGCGGCCGGTTACAAAGGATTTTATCAGGATGATTTGGGTTACCCGTCGGACGACTTTCTGAAAGCGCTCGATCCCGGTCTGGAAGGCGTCTTTTCCAAGATGGGCGATCGGGTGTATCCGCAGGGAAGCCTCGCAGGCCACCTCAGTTCCGAGATGGCCGAAGTGCTCGGACTTGAACCTGGTATTCCCGTAGCCGTCGGCAACATTGATGCGCATGTCGCTATACCGGCGGAAGGCATTGCCGGTGCCGGCGAGATGCTGATCATTATGGGGACCAGTTCCTGTCACATTGTGGTCGATCCCAAGATGTACCTCGTGCCCGGTATGGCCGGTGTCGTCAAAGACGGTGTGCTGCCCGGCTATTACGGCTATGAATCGGGGCAGGTATCGGTCGGTGATATGTTCCAGGCATTCGTCGACAATTTTGTGCCCCCTTCTTATTGGGCGGAGGCGAAGGAACGAGGTGTCTCGATCCATCAACTGTTGCGTGAAAAATGCGAGCAGCAAAAACCGGGGCAAAGCGGCATCCTGGCGCTCGACTGGTGGAACGGTAACCGGAGCGTTCTGGTCAATGCCAATCTGTCCGGTGTTCTGGTCGGTTTGACGCTGGAGACGAAACCGGAGGATGTCTATCGCGCCCTAATCGAGGCGACGGCGTACGGCACCAAGGTCATCGTCGACAATTACGAGGCCGGCGGCGTCAAGATCTCCGAGATTGTCGCCGGCGGCGGTATCGCCAAAAAAAATCCGATGATGATGCAGATCTACGCCGACGTTCTGGATCGGAAGATCAGGGTGTCCGGTCATACGCAGGGACCGGCGGTCGGCAGTGCCATTTTCGGCGCGGTGGCTGGCGGGTATTACGCCGACCTGCCGGAGGCGATCCGGCATATGGGGCGGCGTGACGGTAAGGTGTATGAACCGCAGCCTGAAGCGCGAGATCGCTATGCCGATCTATATAAAGACTATTTATGGTTACACGATGTGTTCGGTCGGGAAAGACCTGATGTGTCGGAAAAATATCGTCAGTTAAGAGGAGACTAGGCGGCATGTCCAGTAAGCAAGTACTCGTCTGCAATGCAGGTTCTACGAGTTTAAAATTCCGGTTATTTACGATGCCGGAGGAAAAGGTGATCGCATCGGCCAAAATCGAGCGGATCGGCAGTCAGAAATCGTGGTTCAGCATGAGCGCGGGGGATGCACTGCTGCTTGAAGAGGAAGTCTCGATCCCTGATTACGAATCGGGTATCGCGCGCTTCATCAGTGAGGCGAAAAAACACGAGGTGGCGCTCGCGCCCGATGTGCTCGGCTTCAAAACAGTCCTCGCCGACGGTTACTTCGGTGTGCACAAAGTCGATCCGCTTGTCTTGGATGCGATGCGTGCCTGGCAGGACGTTGCCCCGGCACACAACGGGCCGTACCTGGCTGTGATGAAGTCGCTTGCCGACACCTGGCCGGAGGTCCCTCAGGTCGCCTTGTTTGAGACGTATTTTCATCGCACGATCCCGGAGCCGAGACGGCTTTACGGTATTCCGCTCGAATGGAGTGAAGCCTATGGCATCAAGCGCTACGGTTATCACGGGACGTCGCACCGCTTCGTCTCTGAAACGCTCGGCGGCGCGTTCGACGATGCGACGCATATCATCTCCTGTCATCTCGGCGGTTCCGGCTCGATCTCGGCGATCTTAAACGGCGAGTCGATCTCCAACTCGTTCGGTTTTTCCTTACAGACAGGTGTCATGCACAACAACCGTGCCGGCGATCTCGACGCTTTCATATTCCCGTTCCTGATGCGTCGCGGCCTTACCAGTGAAGCGATCGAGAAGGCGCTCACGAAAGAATCGGGGCTGCTCGGTGTCTCCGGCATTTCAGGCGATCTGCGTGACATCGAAGAACAATTAGACATCAATCCGCGCGCCAATCTCGCCTTTGACGTCTACGTCGAGCATGTCCTGCGTGAAGTCGGAAGCGCGTATGCGGTTCTCGGCGGTCTGACCGACTTTGTCTTCACCGGCGGGATCGGTGAAAACAGTCCGCTGCTTCGCGCCGAAGTCGTGTCGAAACTATCCCATTTCGGTCTTAGGTTGGCCGATGAAAAAAATATCGAGGTACCTGAAGATCGCCGTATCGATGACGGCGGTGTCAGAATCCATGTGATCAACACGAATGAAGAGTTGGTCGTAGCCAGAGAGGTTTATCAATGTCAGTTTTCCTAAATGCTTTCCAGTTTGAGACGGCCGGAATTCCGGTTATCACCGTTTTCATTCAGGGGCTTTTATCTTTCTTTTCACCGTGTGTTATTCCGCTGTTGCCTGTATATGTTTCCTATCTCGCGGGCGGCTCGAAGAACATCGATGAAGAAGGGCGCTCTGTCTATCCGAGGGGCAAGGTATTTGTCAATACGGTATTCTTTGTCCTCGGTACGAGCTTTGCTATCTTACTATTAGGCTTTGCCGCGACCTCGCTCGGGCAGTTTTTCATGTCGCCCGGCAACCGCATCTGGTTCTTCCGGATAGGCGGCATTATTATCGTCTTGTTCGGGCTGTTACAGCTCGGCGTCTTCGGCAGCGGCGGCTTTTTTGGCAAGGAGCGGCGTCTGCCAATCTCCTTCGACAAGTTGAGCATGAATCCGCTCGTCGCCCTCTTACTGGGGTTCACCTTTTCGTTTGCTTGGACGCCTTGTCTGACGGCGGCGCTCGGTACGATTTTAACGATGGCCGGTACAGCCGATACGAGAGGCCTTGCCTTTCTCCTGATCGGGGTCTATACCTTGGGCTTCGTCATTCCGTTTTTGCTGGTCGGTATGTTTACGACACAGTTGCTCGGCTTTTTTGCAAGGCACAGAAAGGTCGTCCGCTATGCGACGATCATCGGCGGGATCATTATGATTGCGCTCGGTATTTTGATGTTTACCGGCAAGCTCTACGAGCTGAGCGGCTTCCTGATCCGCCTCTAGCGGTGTCTTCCATAACCGAAACGAGTGCGATTCTTTGCTACGCTTAAGCCTGTTAATGAAGAAAAGGGGTTATAACTGATGAAGTTACCTAGATCGATATCAAGACTTTTTCTGCCGATCTTCCTCGTCGCTCTGCTTTTGCTCTCCGCCTGCGCGGTTGACCTGGTGCCGACCGTGACGAGACCGGAAGAGTCAACGTCGGCGACCGAACCGGATGCTGAAACAGAAACGAATGAAGAAATCATCATCACCATGGCACCGACCGACGAAACGACACCGCAGACGACCGTGGCGCCGACGACGGCACCTGAAGTGACGTCGGAGACACAGGATATTCCCGATTCAGTCGAGCCGACGGCACCGCCGGAAGGCCAGAGAATGATGGCGCCGGCGATCCGTCTGAAGGATCAAAACGAAGTTGAACACACACTCGAAGATTATCGCGGAAAGGTAATTTTCCTAAACTTCTGGGCGACCTGGTGCGGTCCTTGTCAGATCGAGATGCCGGATATTCAGGCGGCCTACGAAAAGTACGGTGAGAATAAAAATGAGGTTGTGATCCTGGGCGTCGCATCGCCACGCTCGGAGCACAATACGTTCACACATGAAGGCACGGTCGAAGAAGTCACGGCATATCTGACAGAGCATGAATACACGTACCCGTCTCTGATGGATGAGACCGGTAACAGCTTCAATGATTTCGGTATCTACTCGATCCCGATGACCTACATGATTGATCGGGAAGGTTACATCTACGGCTTGATGCGCGGTATGGTGACCGCCGAGCAGATCGAGATGATGATCGAGCAGACGTTGAAAGACTCGTAATCGAGGCCGGTTTTTAGGGCATTTCGACTGAGAATAATTATTCTTTCAGGCTAATATTTGACAATATTTAGAGGCCACGGCCGTGCTATACTCTGACCAATGTTTTGCAAGGAGCGCACCACGTGGTCTCTAATCTTGTTAACGGATTGAATCCGTCCGCTACCGTAGAAATTCAAGAAACCCTTGCCGCTTTGACGGCGAAAGGTGTCGATATCGTTCGCCTCAATGCCGGTGAACCGGATATGCCGACGCCGCCGCATATCGTCGAGGCGGCGATCGAAGCGCTAAAGCGCGGCGAGACGCGATATACACCGGCGTCCGGTATTTATCCGCTCAGGCAGGCGCTCTCAAAAAAACTTAAAGAACAAAACAATCTCGATTACGAGCCGTCGGAGATCGTCTTGACGACCGGTGCCAAACAGGCGATTGTCAACGCGCTTTTGTCGGTCGTCAATCCCGGTGACGAGGTGATCATCCTGACGCCGGCCTGGGTCAGTTATCCCGATATGGTGAAGATTGCGGGCGGCAAACCGGTGATGGTGCGTACGGCTGACGATTACCAGCCGGACATCGAGCTTTTGCGCGCGAGCATCACCGACAAGACGAAGATGATCCTGGTCAACTCGCCGAACAATCCGAGCGGCGCCGTCTATACGGACGAAAACCTGGAGGCGATCGCCGATCTCGCGCTCGAGCGCGGACTCTGGGTACTCTCCGATGAGATTTACGAAAAGCTGATCTACCACGGCCGAAAGCACACCTCGATCATCTCGCTTCGACCGGAGCTAAAAGAACAGGCGATCGTCGTCAACGGTTTTTCCAAGTCGTATGCGATGACCGGCTGGCGTGCCGGCTATCTGGCGACGACGAAGGATATCGCCAAAGCATCGACGGTGCTCACCGGACATATCACAAGTAACGTCACGACCTTTGTCCAGTGGGCGTGTATCGCTGCCTTGGAAGGCGGCGAAGCTTGTATCGAAGACATGCGCCAGACGTTTGAACGACGCCAGCTTCTGATCGAGAAAGGGCTGAACTCTTTGCACGGATTCAAGGCGACTCATGTCGACGGGGCGTTCTATCTGATGCCGGATGTCTCTGCCCTGATCGGCGAGACCGTCGGCGGTGAACTGATCCTAAGCAGTAAACATCTGGCCAAAGTGTTGCTCGACCAGGCGCATGTCGCGGTCATTCCCGGTGAGGCATTTTTCGCACCGGGAACGCTCCGGGTGTCGTATGCGGCGTCCGAGCAGACGATCGAAGAAGCGATCAGGCGGATCGCTGCCCTGCTTAACAAATAATAAAGACATCTTCTATCGCCGGCTGCAGGCCGAAGATGTAACGCGTGGAATATCAGGCAAGTGCCGCCGCATCTTTAATGATTAGTAGACGAAAAAACAGCGGCCTTTCGGCCGCTGTTTGTATCTCAGATTATCCTTCGTTGCCGCTCGTTATTGCCAAGCGAAATGCAAGCCGCCTTTTTTACTATATAAGGGTTCCTTTTGTTCTTCCATTTCCTCCTCGGCGACTTTCGGCGTCACTTTATAGTCGATCTCGAATTCGTGCGCCAGGCGGTTGACTCGCCGTAGGATCCCTTTTCGCGTGACAATACCGAGAAATATCCCTTTTTTGTCGACGACGGATACGTAGTTATTGTTTACTAATAGATGCAGTACATCTTCCAGTTCCGCATTCTCATGTACCCGTCCCGGATTGCTATCCATCACTTCGGAGACGGTTTTCGTCTGTAGAGAATCCCAGTCGTAAGTCGGGATCGCCTTAATGCCGGAGATGATACCGGCCAATGTTATTTGTCCTTTTAGTCTGCCTTCGACATCGAGCACCGGTACAGAGCTGTATCCGAGCGACGAGAGAAGAGTTAAAGCGTGGAGTAAATTGTTTTCGGTACGAACGGTTGCGACTCGATCTGCCGCAACGACTAAAGGATCACCTGAGTCAAGCAGAAACTTACCAATATGTTTGCCGATCATTGCGAACCTCCAAAATTGATACATTAAGTATACGGTAGATTTGTACAGCCAACAAGCGTAAAACTGCGAATAAACTGTGAACGATTCACATAAGAAGTCACAATCTTGCAATGAAGATGTTAGTTTGACGGCTTTTGTCGCATAGCGTATGTTTAAGCTACTTTTTTGTGGGGTAACGCACATGGTGTCAATTAAAGAGCGGTTGGCCGAGGCCGAGGAACTGTTTGCCAAAGGGAAACAAGACGAAGCGTTTGAACGATATTCGGATCTTCTGAACGATCCGAAACTAAAGAGTGAAGAGTTCTTTCGTGTCATGCAGCGAAGGGGCGGCATTCTGAGTGAGAGAAGCCTTTACGACGAGGCGCGCGATGTGTATCTGACGGCTGTAGCCAAAGCGATGCAGCAAGGGAAGAATCAGAGAGCGTCCGAGTTTTGGCATCTGATCGGAATCAATGAGGTCGCGGCGGGACGACTCGAAGCGGCGATTTCCGACTTTCGTCGAGAGCTCGATCTCAGTTCCTCTCGTTACGAAAACTACTTCTTCCAGCTGTCGACCAACTACTACGAGCAGGGATCCGTCTTTCTGGCGCTCGGTGATTTGGATGAGAGCCGTATGTATTTCGAACTGGCCCTGGCCTTTGCCGAGACGGATGGTATTCCGCTCGCCGAAGCGAGAGCCCATGATGGACTCGGTCGTTACTACGAAGCGGCCGGCAACGATGCCGATGCCCTGATGCATATCGCCAGTGCGCTGTCCCAGTACAACGAAGCGAAAGACCGCGCCGGCGCTCAGCGTATGCGTCGTCTGTCGAAGCGGATCAAGGATCGAATGAAACCGGAAAAAGCGTGAGGCGATTCGTTACGCGTGTCATTGTAGAAAGCAAGAGAGCGGTTTAGTATAAGGACGCCGGCAGTGTTAAGAAATTCGACAGCCGGTGTGGAAGTGAGCAATATGAACGAATACGAAAAACGCATTCAAAATAAAGAGATTCTCGGTGAAGTGGGCGAGGAAGCCTGCGAGTCGAAAACGAAAGGCTGCGGCGGACATTGTGCCGGTTGCGGCAGTCGTGAACGAATACCGACCATCTGGTATATCGCATCGGCGGTGGCGATCATCGGCTTTGCCTTGCTTTTGAAATTCGTCGGTCTGATCTGATTCATGGAAGAAAAGGCAGGTAAGGCACGCGAGTCACGTCAAGCGACGATCGACGAACTATTACAGTCGTTTGATCTCGCCGTTACCTTGACGGCGAATGTGCCCGGTTGGCCAAAAGAATATCTAACGGCCAACGCTGTCCTTTTACCTTTTATCTATAAGCTCCTAGAGCGCTTTCCGGAGCTATCACTCTTAACTGCTTATGACGAGCTCGGCGCGTTTCTCGCGTTCGGATTAAATGGTGACAAGGAAGAGGTTAAATCGTTTGGTTTAACACTCGAAGATTCACCGCTCGGTCGCCTCGTCGATATCGATGTCTACTACCTTGATGAAGAAAAGCCTGCCGTATTGTCGAGAACCGATCTCGGAAGAGGAGCACGATCTTGTTTTCTTTGTGATGACGAAGCTGTGATCTGCCGTCGACTGGAGCGTCATGCGGCACCGGATCTTCGAACTGCTTTCGATTCGATTTATGAAGCGTATTTGAAAGAACTACCCTTTTTTGAGAGGCTCGCTACCTTGGCGGAAGCTGCGCTCTGGAATGAGCTTTGTCGACATTACGGATTCGGTACCGTGACCTTGAATTCAAAAGGCAGCCATCGTGATATGGATGTTCCCTTGTTGCTCGCTTCGATTCGTGTGATCGGGGACGGTATCCGCTCGTTAAATGAGACAGATGTAAGCTCATTCGATCGCTTACGTCAGAAGGGACAAGCGATGGAAGCGGCGATGTTCAACGCGACTGATGGTGTCAACACGCATAAAGGCGCGATCTTCCATCTCCTGATCGCAACGTCGGCGATCTACCGTCGCCCCGAGTTATTGCACGCCGAAACGGGACTTAAGACCTACATCTTCGCTTTGCATGAAGAAATAAAGGAGATCGCGGCGCCGTTGCTCGGTGAACTCCTGGCCATCGATGAACTGGCTGATGATGAAAAAGTCAAACTGAAGGGCGGCTTGAAAAGTTATGTCAAATACGGGCATGGCGGCGCGAGACAGGAAGCGATCCGCGGCTATGAGACACTTTTGAAAAAGTGGCTGCCGCGTTTTTCTGCCGTGCCCGAGATCGAGCCGCTCTTGCCCGAGATACTAGAGCGTACGTGGGATACGACGACCTTGGAAAGAGGCGGGTTTGGTATGCTCCAGACCTTGCGCATGATGGCGCTTCGGGCAGGTAGCAAGGAAGATCTCGCCTATCTTTCCGCGTGGTGTGAAGAACACGACTTGACGACCGGCGGTAGTGCCGATCTGATTGGCCTTTTATATTACTTCTATCTTATATACACATTCCGCGCCGCTCTGGCCTGACCTTTTATTTCCTTTTATCTTTATGACTTGCGTCTTATCTCCTGCCTTGCCTCTCCGACATACGATGCGGTAGTCTGTGACTAGGATTAAGAGGTGCACATGAGTAACGTAATCAATCCGGCCGTGTGCGGCAGTTTGCAGTCGAATGACTGCCTGGTCGAAGTCGCGCCCGCTGATACACTGATCATCGAAGTGCAAAGTCCGCTCAAAGATCGCTTCGGCGATTTAATGGAAGCGGCCGTCCGCACGTCACTTCAAGCCGCTGGCATCGATAAGGCTTACGTCCGCGTGACCGACCGCGGTGCGCTCGATTGCACGATCCGGGCGAGAACGAAGGTGGCGTTGGAACGCGCCGGCAGGAGTCATTCATGAGAACCTTGAGAAGTCTCTTATTCATGCCGGGCAACAACCCCGGCATGCTGATCTCCGGCGACGTGCTCGGCGCCGACGCCCTGATCTTCGATTTGGAAGATGCGGTTTCGCTAGACGAAAAAGATGCGGCGAGAGCGCTCGTCGTCGAGGCCCTAAGTACGTTGGAGCGTCGCCATTGTCTCGTCTCCGTACGCATCAATCCGCTCGATTCGCCGTTTTGGCAAGACGATCTGTTGGCCGTGTTGCCGGCCGCACCTGATGCGCTCGTCGTGCCGAAAGCGACGCCCGAGGCGCTGCGCGAGGTGATCATTTTTTGTGACGAGAAAAAACTAACCCTACCGACGATCTGGCCGCTTCTGGAATCACCGCTCGCGATCGTCTCGCTGCCTCAGTTTTCCATTATAGATCTCGATATCTCTGCCTTGCTTTTAGGCGGCGAAGATTACGCCGCGGCACTCGGCGTGGCGCGTACTTCGGATTCCCTGGAACTTTTATACGCACGAACGGCTCTGGTTACCCATGCCAAAGCAAACGGCTGGCAGGCGATCGATACACCGTTTACCGATACGACGGATATCGAGGGCTTAACCAGCCACGTCGAGTCGTCGAAGACGATCGGCTTCGACGGTGTACTGGCGATTCACCCGGCACAAGTCGATGTGATCCGTGCCGTCTATCTACCGAGCGAAGAAGAAAGACTCTGGGCCGAAGCCGTACTGAAGCTTGCTGAAGAAGCGAAAGCGGCCGGCAGCGGTGTCTTTTCCTATGGCGGAAAGATGGTCGATCGGCCGATCCTTTTGCGCGCCGAAAAGATTATGGAAGCCGTTGGAGGTGGAAGCGATGCGTAATGCGATCGGGCGGGAAGTGATCGATAATCCGTTTGCCGGAGCGTTTGCCAGACAACGGTTCAACCGGCAAGTCAACACGAAGCAAGTAGAACCGGTCGTCATGCACGGCATCGAAAACGCCGTCAAAGCCGTCAAACTCGAAGACGGCATGACGATCAGCTTTCATCATCATCTGAGAAACGGTGACTTCGTACTCGATATGACGATGCGACAGATTCTGGCCGCCGGTATGAAGGATTTGAAAGTTGCCGCAAGCTCCATCTTTCCGGCGCATAAGATCTTGGTCGATTGCATCGATCAGGGAGTGGTGACCTCCATCGATACGGCGTATATCTCCGGACCGGTCGCCGAAGCCGTCTCCGCAGGGAGATTGAAAGGCGATATCCGGATCTTGACGCACGGCGGCAGGGCACGCGCCATATTGGAAGGTGAATGTCCGATCGATGTCGCCTTTATCGCCGCACCGGCCGTCGATCGGTCGGGGCAGATTAGCGGCGTTCTGGGAAATGCCGCCTGCGGCTCACTCGGCTACGCCGTAGCCGACGCCTGGCGGGCCAAAACGGTCGTCGCCGTCACCGATAATTTGGTTGAATCAGATCTTTTGGCACCAGACATCGAAGCCGGTACGGTCGACATCATCTGTGTGGTCGACAAAATCGGCGACGCGGCCGGCATCGTCAGCGGCACGACCAGAGTCACCAAAGATCCAGTCGGGCTGAAGATTGCCAAGGATGCGACCGACATCATCGTGCACTCCGGGCTATTTCAAAACGGTTTTTCCTTTCAGACCGGTGCCGGCGGTGTGTCACTTGCGGTCGCCGAATATGTCCGCGATCATATGCGTCGGGCAGGCATCGTCGGAGCGTTCGGCTGTGGTGGAATTACGTCGGCTTTTACCGGGATGCTGGAAGAAGGGCTGTTCCATCAACTTTTCGATGTTCAGGCGTTCGATCTGGCGGCAGTCGAGTCATCCGGCAAACAGCAAAACCACCACCGCATCTCGGCGTCCTACTATGCCAACCCGAACGAAGAAGGACATGTTGCTTCCAGGCTCGATGTCGTCGTACTCGGCGCGAGCGAAATCGATCTCGACTTCAATGTGAACGTCACAACCGGCTCGAACGGTGCATTGCTCGGCGGCTCAGGCGGGCATGCCGATACGGCGGCCGGTGCGAAGATCTCACTCATCGTGTCGAAACTCGTGAATGCCAGAGTCTCTTGTATACATGAAAAGGTCACAACGGTGACAACACCCGGCGAGACGGTCGATGTCCTGGTGACCGATCGCGGTGTGGCGGTCAATCCTAAGCGAAAAGATCTAGAAGAAAGATTGAGTAGCGTAGCCGGAGTGGAGATCGTCAGCATCGACACCTTATTTGAGCGCGCGTTGGCGTTGACCGGGCAACCAGCAACTATTGAACTTTCCGGTGACGTCATCGGACGAAGCGTCTATCGTGACGGAACGGAGCTCGATAAGATATACCGTATCTAACGCTGAGTATCACGATTTACCGATCGGATTTTGCGGCCTCATTTGCAAAATGCGCAATAAACGTGTGGAAATTTTGCTCTCAATCGTGCGAATTGACAATGAATAAACAGAAGGGTCTGGTCGGCACATAAGTTTAAGAGGATGTGAAAATATACCGTGCTCGTCACTTATCATACGCTGTGATGGCGAGCGGGGCCTATATTGAGCATATTTCAATATCTCGGCTTGTTTGTTTATTCATCATTTGCGAGTTATTTGAAAAGAGCGCTCTCCGAATAACTTCTCATTGTCATGCATAAACGGATTATTATGATTTTATCGTCGAACTGGCCAAGAAAACCATTAGAAGGCCGGGAACGTCGGATCGTCTTTTTCGATTTTTACACTTGGCAAATGTTACGTTTGCACAAAAAGGCTGATAAATAGGCGGTCTTCTAATAAGAAGCTGTATAGCTTGAGAACTTTTGTCAACTCATCGAGATCGATTTTTTGCTCACGTCTGCTGTTAAGATTAATGTCATTTTTTGTCATTAGAGCTTGAAAGTGGACTGCATATTCGGTAAAGTGTTTATACGTGTCAGGGATGAAGAAGCGAATGTGCTCTTTACTCACAACACGAACAAAAACTTTGGAGGAATACTCAGACATGAAAAAAACACTTGGCATTCTATTGTCAGCGTTACTCTGCCTAAGCCTCGTGATTGGTATCGTACCAATGACGGTTGCGGCGGATACAGCGGTCGAAGATCGTCCAGAAGATCGCTACGATGCGACTGTGGATCCACGTACTGGCGCGAATGAAACTGCGCCCCTCGTCGTAAGTACGGGCACGCTTGACGGCAAATTCAGCCCGTTCTTCTATACGTCAGCATATGACAATGACGTACAGGGACTCACACAATTACCGCTCATTACAGGTGACAAAGATGGTGCTCCGATTGCTGGTGTTGATGAGGCGTCGATTGCTCTGTCCTTTGAACAGACTGTGAACGATGACGAGACTGCAACGGATTACAAATTTGTGCTCAAAAAGGGCGTGAAATTTAGTGATGGCGTTGAAGTGACGGCTAAAGACGTACTGTTTACGTTCTATGTCCTCTCAGATCCGGCGTTTGATGGTATTTCGAACTTCTATTCGATTCCGATCGAAGGCATGAACGAGTATCGTCTACAGACGAGTACGGATCGTATCGACCTTGCCAACGCTATTCTCGAGGCTGGCATTGAAGCCGAGCCGGGCGAAGACGGTAAAGTAGTACCGGTCGAAGCAGAAGGCCTTGATCCTGCCGATCAGGAAGCTTTCTGGAAATATCTGCCGGAAGCTGGTGAGCAGTTTGCGCAGGAAATCATTGATTACGTGAACAGTACTTATGCAGGCACATACTTTGAAGGCATGTTCCCGGGCTATACGCTGGATGAACTCGCCGAAGACGAAACGCTGCAAGCCGCTTTTGGTATGGCGCTCTGGGGCTTTGGTGGCCTGAAAGAGCCGGAAGTTGAAGAAACTGAACCGGTCGAGGAAGAAACCGAACCGGCAGACGAAGAAGAAACCGAACCGGCAGACGAAGAAGAAACCGAACCGGCAGATGAAGAAGAAACCGAGCCGGCAGATGAAGAAGAAACCGAACCGGCGGAAGTTGTCAAAGAGACGATCTTTGTCGACTCGACTGGTACTGAGTATGACCTGACAACGGACAAGCTGGATGCCAAGATCTACTGGGACAACCTGGTGGCTGCATACGGTTATGATCTCTCGGATGCCGGCCTCAATGCTGAGAAAGCTGGCGACAAGACGATTCAAAACTACGTTAACGACCTGTACTTCCTGAAGGAAGGTCAGATCGAAGGCGGCGTTGACAGCATTGCCGGTATTACCACCACGACCGAAGTCGGCGACGACGGTGTCGAGCGTGAAGTCATTAACATTCACGTCAACGGCATTGATCCGACGGCGATCTTTAAGTTTAGTGTCCTCGTAGTCCCGATGCATTACTACACGGAAGGCTACGAAGGCGAACTGAATGAAAACGGCGTTGACATTGGCAAAACCGAATTCATGCAGCATCTGAAAGACAAAAACTCGAAGCCGGTCGGTGCCGGTCCGTATATCTTCCAAGATTACACGGACGGTGTCGTGACCTATGTCGCATTCGACGACTTTGTCCTCGGTTCACCGAAAATCAAGAACTTCCGTTATCAGGAGATCACGCTGGGCGCTGAGCTCGACGCGTTGAAAACCGATACGGTCCATTATGCAGATCCGTCTGCTTCGACAGAAATTGTTAACGACGTCACGGCCGGTGAAGGCGACTATGCCAAACTCGGTTACACGCTCGTCGACAATGACGGCTACGGCTACATCGGCATTCAGGGTCAGGCGTTCCCCGACTGGAATGTCCGTAAGGCTATTGCGCATGCGCTGAACGTTCAACTCTCCGTCGACAACTACTACGGCGAGCTGGCGTCAGTCAACTACCGCACGATGACCAAGGTCCAGTGGGCGTATCCGGATAATCCGGAAAACCTCTTCCCGTACGACGCGACCGGCGACACGAGTAAAGACCTGTTCCTCGAAGCCGGTTACAAGTACGACGAAGGTGCGAACCTCATGACCTATCCGGAAGACCACGAAAAAGCCGGTGAGCAAGTGACGATTAAGTTCACGTTGCCGTCCGCCGCCGAGGATCATCCGGCTGGCTCGATCGGTCTTGATTTCCAGCAGGTCATGGAGAAGATCGGTGTCAAAGTTGACATCGAAGTCGACCAGAACCTCCTCGGAAAACTTGGTACTGCTTATGAGTCTGGTGTCCAGATGTGGGCAGCAGCCTGGGGCAGCGGTGGTGTCGATCCGGATATGTTCCAGATCTGGCATTCCGACCCGGCAGTCAACAAAGCCGACAGTCCGAAAGGCCGTGGATCAACCTGGTTGTTCCAGAACGGCAGTGACGACCAGAAAGCCGCTTTGGTCGAGCTGAATGAGCTCATCATGGCCGGCAGAAGAACACTTGATACTGAAGAACGTCGTGAGATCTACGCCAGAGCGCTGGAACTTTCGACCGGCTTGGCCGTCGAGATTCCGACCTATCAGAGAAAGAACATGTTCGTTTACAACACGACCGTGATCAATGCTGATTCGCTCATTTCCGGCGAAGACGTAACACCATTCCAGAGCCCGCTTTCGAAGATCTGGAACGTCGAGTTGAACGACTAATAAGGTCTGTCTTGAAACGATTTATCGTTACTTCATAGTCCTATAACTGACGCTGGAGCGGTGCGCCAATT
>DUQI01000012.1 GCA_012837885.1 Fastidiosipila sp. | reverse complement strand
CTATATTCGGGCTGTAAATTGAGTTTTTCCATAACGAAAGTTTACAGGAAGAGCGGGCTTTTGGGGCTCGCTTTTTCGTTCAAATATCGTTACAGGACAAAGGGAAAGAGGCCGCCTCATTTTGAGACAGCCCCTTTTGCTGTTACTCGTATATTCTCGAACTCTTGAGATGCGTTTTTATCTTTCTCGTATTGTCTTGTCAGAGTGTAATCAGGACGTATTCGCCGCTGGCCGCTTCGACTTCGACGAGCGGTAAGCCGGGATGCGTGTTCTTCATCTCGCGCAAGGCTTCGAGTGCGTCGGCGATCTTTTCTTCCGGCACATGTTTTAGAAAATCGAGCGAATCGCCATAATGCGACTTATCACGCTGCTCGCCTTTATCTGCCGCCTCGTGTGGGTCTTGTTTCCGCTCGCTCGCCCGCCGCAGAATACGAAACGTCGTCTTGGAGAAGATCAAGCGGGTCGGCAGGCGGATGCCGAAGATGCGTTTGCCGTTTTCTTTGACCAAAATTCGCATAGACCGATCCTGCTTACTCGACGAAGACTTCTACATAGTCACCGTCAGCCGATTCGACTTCGATCAGCTTGCCGATCACGCCCTGCTCGATCATCATGAATATCTTTTGCCAGTCGACGGCTTTGAGATCGAGGCCGTTGATCTTGATCGGATGATCGTTCTCGTCCATGTTCTGCAGGTCCAGGACTTTCAGCAAGGCGACCGGCAGATTGACCTTGACCTTGTCGCCCTTGCGACTCAGCACGTTGATCTTGAAGAGCATCTTGTCCGGATCTTTTCTCTCTTCCGGTCTCATGTAGGATGTCTCCGGCGGTTGCTCATTTGAAAACAGGCGGTCGATTGTGACACCGAAGATATCCGCCAGTTTCGGCAGCAGTTCGATGTCGGGATAGCTGACGTCGTTTTCCCATTTCGACACGGCCTGCGGCGAAACGGCCAGCATCTCCGCCAACTGATCCTGTGTCATTTTCATTTCACGTCTGAATTTCGCGATATTGTTTCCCAGTTGTCTGTTATCCATATGTAATTCTCCTTCACCTATCTGTCTGGTCAGAGTGTTTCCGACACACTGAGTCTATGTTGCCGGTGGTGTGGGCAGAAGCGTTCTTCAGTTTAGTTTGACCGTTTTGCTTAACCGGTGGTTGTAATCATTGTAACTTGTTGGTTGAGTTCTTGTGGTGACCTTTTGAAGACGACAACTTTGTCGCTGATAGAAGCGTCCGAGACGGCTATACTAGGGCGAGATGAAAGAGAGCCGGTTTATAGGCCGGCCGAGGTGAGTGTGCAGAGCTTTTTAGCGATCGGAAGTCAGATCTTGATCCTTTTTGCCTTGATCGGCGTCGGGGCGTTCGCTTACAAGATTAAGTTGTGGAAAGAAAACGGCGTCTCCCAGATGACGACGCTTGTCTTGTATCTTGTCATCCCGATGATGACGATCGAGTCGATGCAGATCCCGTTCGAAGTGCGCCTTTTGAAAGGGGCCGGTATCGCGGCACTGTTTGCCGTGATCACGCACCTGATCGCGATCGTGCTCTCCAGACTCTTGCTACCGGCGACGCCTGAGCGCAAGAAGCGTATGTATTCCTACGCGGTGATCTCCGGCAATATCGGTTTTTTCGGTTTCCCCCTGATCTCGCTCAGCGTCGGTCCGATCGGTGTCTTTTATGCGTCGATCTATCTACTCGTCTTTCATATCTTCGTCTGGACGTACGGTGTCTATCTGTTGTCGAAAGATTTGGAAGGAAACAATATGTCGCTGAGGCGTGCGCTCATAAATCCCGGCGTGATCTCCGTCTTTATCGCCCTCTTTTTGTTCATCAGCGGCATTCGTCTGCCGGGCGTCTTGATGACGGTCGTATCGAGCATCGCCAGTTTGAACCGGCCGCTCGGTATGATGGTCGTCGGCGCTGAAATCGCCGCCGTCTCACTAGGTGCATTCTGGAAGGATAAGCATCTTTACATCGCAGTCTTTATGCGTCTTCTTTTGATTCCGGCGATCGTCCTGCCGCTTTTATTGCTCTTGACGAACGATCGGACGTTGTCGGTCGGCGCCTTTGTTCCGGTATTGGTGCCGACGGCGACAAACATCGTGATGTTCGCTTCGCGCTTCAAACAGGACACACTGGCTGCTTCGCGTGCGCTGGCCGTGACAACCTTGTTCAGTATGCTGACCGTGCCGCTTTGGCTCTGGCTGCTCGATCTTCTTCGCCCAGCCTGATCACCAGGGGATCACGAGTGAGTCGGTGCGCGGTTCGCAGGCACCGATCAAAAGGCCGTCTTCACGCCTTAAGATGATCTGGCCGCGGCCGAACTCATTGACATTTTTTTCGATCGCTATCTCGTGACCGCGCGCTTTCAGGTCCTCGATCACCTGCTTGTCAAACCCCGGTTCGACGATAATGTCCTTTTTGCCTTTCCATTGCCAGCGCGGTCGATCGAGTGCGGCCTGTGGATTCAACCCGTCCTCGATCAAACTCAAGAGCACCTGCACATGGGCCTGCGCCTGCATGAACCCGCCCATGATGCCGAACGGTCCTTTGAACTCGCCTTTCTTTTCGATAAACCCCGGTATGATCGTCTGCAAAGGGCGTTTCCCCGGCGCCACCGCGTTTCGGCTCGCCGGATCGACGGAGAAGTTGCAGGCACGGTTATGAAGCGAGATACCGAATGTCGGTTCGACGACGCCGGAACCAAAGCCCATGTAGTTGCTTTGAATCAAAGAGACCATGTTACCGAAGCGATCGGCGGTGGCCAGATAGACGGTGCCGCCCTGGAGTAGATCGACGGCTTCCGGTTCGACCGCCTCTTCGCCGATCAGTTCTGCTGCCTTCTTCGGGTAAGCGTTGAGTAGATCGTTCAGATCAAACGCCATGTCGTCGGCGACATGACGCAT
>DUQI01000077.1 GCA_012837885.1 Fastidiosipila sp. | reverse complement strand
TTCCATGCCGTACAGTATGTAAACCGTGGACTCGGGCATGACAAACCGTTGCTCGAATGGCTTGAGGCTTATACCTTCCCGGAAGAGATCCGCTTTTTTGATGAAGAATACGCGAAGCAGGTCTTTCGCGATGTCGTCTTCGATCTGTGGCAAAACGGAACGCTGCACAGTTCGGCCTATTCCAATATCTCCGCGAAGACGACGCATCTTCTAATGGATCTGATCGAGGAGGCCGGCCTTTACGCTTATGTCGGCAAGGTCAATATGGATCGTCACGGCGGCGATCTGACGGAGACGACCGAGGACTCGTATAACGAGACGCTTCGCTTTATCGAATACGAGAGCGAACGGGTCAAACCGATCATCACGCCGCGTTTCACCCCGGCCTGCAGTATGAGACTGATGACCAAGCTCGGCCAACTCGCCGAGGAAAAAGATCTTGCGATCCAGTCGCATCTGAACGAGACGCCGAGTGAAGTCGAGTGGGTCAAAGAACTTTGTCCCGAGTGCAAGGATTACATCGAGACGTACACGAAAGCCGGACTGGTCCGTCCGTACAAGACGATCATGGCGCACTGTATCTACAACTCGAAGGATGAGCGCGCCCGCATGCTGGAACTCGGCATCTTCTTGGCGCATTGTCCGTCTTCGAACACCAATCTCACGTCGGGCGTGATGCCGGTCGCCGAGCTTCTGGCTGAAGGACAGCGTATCGGACTCGGTTCCGATATCTCCGGCGGCGATCAGTTCTTTATGCCGAAGGTGATCACGGAGGCGGTGAAAGCGTCGAAACTGTTGGCCGTCTTAACCGATAATCCGGAGGCGGCGATCGACGAAGTGGCGGCATTCAATCTGGCGACGAGAGGCGGCGGACTGTTCTTCGGTAGAAGAGGTAGTTTTGAGCCGGGCTTTGCGTTCGATGCGCTCGTAATCGACGATTCAGCGCTGACCAAATATCGGCCGCTGACCCCGACCGAGCGCCTGCACAAATGGCTGTACCTGGGAAAACCGGAGCAAATCGCCGAGCGCTACGTCGACGGTGAACTCGTCATGATGCCGGGCTTTGCGCTTTAATGCGATCTAGTCGAGGAGGTCACGATGCATATAAGTCGAATTCAGGCACCTGTTAAAAAGAAAGATCACGACGAAAAATTTGGAGCGCATGCGCTCTTTGTCGACGATCTTCAGGATAAAGTCTATCTGTACGCCAAGGCGGTGCGCTCTCCCGTGCCGCACGGAAAGATAAAATCGATCGAGTTCCCGGAGCTCCCGGAAGGTTGCTACAAGGTGACGATGGACGATGTGCCGCAAAACGGCGTCGTCGTGATTCAAGCCGACCAGCCTGTCTTTGCGGGAGACGTCGTGCGCTATATCGGCGAGTGTATCTGTCTCATCGTCGCGCCGACACAGCGGATGGCGGATGAACTGGCAGCCGAGGTCAAACTCGATATCGAAGAACTGGAACCGGATCTCGAGCTGAGAAAAGGCAACGAGATCGCGCATGAGTATCGCTATGAGACTGGTGATGTCGAGCGTGCCTTTGCCGAGGCGGTCGACATCTTTGAAGAGACGTTCGAGACGGGCTATCAGGAGCAGGCGTACATCGAGCCGCAGGGCATGATTGCCGAATGGGAAGACGGCATTATGACGGTCAAGGGCTCGTTGCAGTGCCCTTACTATGTACAGACCTCGATCAAGCATGCCTTCAAACTCGATGACCAGCATGTGCGCATCATTCAGATGGCGACGGGCGGCGGTTTCGGCGGCAAAGAGGACTATCCTTCGGTCATCGGCTGTCAGGTGGCGGCGGCCGCCTATGCGATCGGCAAACCGGTTAAGATGATCTACCGTCGGCAAGAGGACATGGAAGTGACGACGAAGCGCCATCCATCGAAATCAACGTATAGGACGGCGCTCGACAAAGACGGCAATATTCTGGCGATGGACATCGACGTGATGTTCAACGGCGGTGCCTACCCCGGACTGTCGTCGGTCGTCTTGCAGCGCGGCCTGATCTGCGCGACGTCTGTCTATACGATCCCGGCCGTGCGCGCTTTGGGCACGATCAATTTGACCAATACGGTGCCGAACGGTGCTTATCGCGGCTTCGGTGCACCGCAGACAACATTCGCCATGGAACAGCATATGGCACATCTGGCCAAGCATGTCGGCCAGGATGTGTTGGATTTCCGCCTGAAGTATGTCGCTAAACAAGGCGACCATACGTCGACCGGCGGTAAGCACAGCACGAAGATTGTGATGCCCGAGCTGATCGACCGCGTCTTGAAGAAGTCGGATTATCGAAACAAGGTTGAGCAGTTCAAAAATCAGACGGGACGCTATCGTCGCGGCATCGGCTTCGCCATGTTCTCGCACGGCTGCGGATTTACGGGAAGCGCCGAACGCGATCTATTGAAGTCGGTGGCGCATCTTTACAAGCACGCCGACAACCGGGTCGAAGTCCGGGTAGCCAATACGGATATCGGGCAGGGGATTAAAACGACACTCTGTAAGATCGTCGCCGATACCCTCGATATACCGCTCGAGCGCGTCTTTTGTAATAACCCCGATACGTTCATCGTCCCCGATTCCGGTCCGACCGTCGCTTCGCGCTCCCTGATGATCGTCGGACGGCTTATTCAGCGGGCTGCGATCCGGATGAAAGAAGAGTGGGAAGACGGCGTGGAAAAGCTGTATGAGGAACACTTTATCGAAGAACCGACGACGATCGCCTGGGACATCACGAAATTCTTCGGTGATGCTTATCCGACCTATTCCTGGGGCGTCTACGCGCTGGAGACGATCGTCGATACGGTGACGGCCAAGACGGAGTTGGTGAAACTCTGGGGCGCTTACGATATCGGTACGCCGGGCGACGAAACGATCGCGATGGGGCAGATGATGGGCGGACTGACACAGGGACTCGCCTACGGCTCGATCGAGGATATGGTCGCTGTCGACGGGAAGATCAAGCAAAATGCGTTCAACAGCTACAACATCCCGACCTCGAGCGATATCTGCGATTTCGATCTCGAGTTTGTCAACAATCCCTATGAATGGGGACCGTACGGTGCCAAAGGTGCCGGTGAACTGCCCTTAAACGGTGGAGCGCCGGTCTATACGCAGTCGATCGAGAATGCACTCGGTGCAGACGTGATGAAGATTCCTTGTACGGTCGAAGAAGTCATGGAATTACTGTGAGGAGGTTAGGCGATGATTCGCTTTAAGTTAAACGGAAAAGATGTTGAATCGAAGATGCTTCCCGGTGCCCGCCTGATCGACTCGATCAGGGAGGAGTTCGGCCAGATCGGTACGAAGGAAGGATGCAGTGAAGGAGAGTGCGGCGCCTGTGCCGTGCTGATCGACGGTGAGCTCGTCAATTCTTGTCTCGTCGCGCTCGGCAGTATCGAAGGTCAGGAGATTGTGACGATCGAAGGATACCGCGAGACTGACCGTTTCAAGGTGCTCGACAAGGCATACATGAAGGCCGGTGGCGTCCAATGCGGAATCTGTACCCCCGGCATGATCCTGGCGACGGAAGCACTCCTCGCAAAGAATCCACATCCGTCGCGAGAGGAAGTGAAAGTCGGGCTCGCCGGCAATCTCTGCCGCTGTACCGGCTACAACATGATCGTCGACGCTGTCTTGCAGGCAGCGGAGGAAGGAGACGGATTATGGTAGCCAACAAAAAGCCGAAGACGCTGGAAGAAGCGCTTCAGATCCGTGCCTCTGAAGAGACGGTCGTCTACGCCGGTGGTACCGACATCATGGTCGATCAGGTGCCGGAGATTAACTTCCTGTTTATCAACGGGATCGAATCTCTGAAGCATATTAAAGACAAAGGCGACCACATTGAGATCGGCGCCGGCGTCACCTACACGAAACTTCTGGCATCCGACCTGATCCCTAAGCTCTTGAAAGATTCGATCGTCGATATCGCGGCGCCTGCCTTGAAGAATATTGCGACTCTGGTCGGCAATGTCTGCAACGCCTCGCCTCTGGCGGATACGCCGCCGGTACTCTCGCTATACGATGCCAGACTCGTGCTCGAAAAGACCGGTGCCGAAAGAGAATTGACGCTTGACGAATTCATGCTCGGTCTGAAAGATACGGCGATCGAAAAAGATGAGCTGATGACCTATATCCGGCTACCGAAAAAGGACTTTACGGATATTTACTACGAGAAGATCGCGCAGCGAAAAGCGGCGTCGATCTCGAAGATCTCGTTTGCCGCTGCCGCAACCATCAAGGGTGATACCGTCGAAGTCTTCCGCTTTGCCTTCGGGTCGATTTCCAGAACGCCTCTACGCCTTCGGGAATTGGAAGCGTCGATCGAGGGTAGGAAACTGACTGACGTCAAAGCTGATATCGAGACCATCATGGCTCAATGCGATGAGCAGATCCAGACGAGGGACGGCAAACGTTCGACCGGTCGATATCGTAAGAAGGTCGCCCTGAACATGATCAGGGATTTCATTATGACACTGGGTGAGAAAGAGGAAGCCGAGTAGATGTCACTGTTGAAGACTGCCGGCCTGATTGTAGCCGCCGGCAGATCGAGCCGCATGAATCAATTCAAACCGTTGATGGAGATCGGGCAGACGACTGTCATCTCGCGCCTGATCGCGACGTTCCAGCAGGCCGGTGTCGACCCGATCGTCCTGATCACCGGGCATGAGGCGGAGCGGCTTGAAGCGCATGTCAAAAACCTTGACGTCGTCGTACTGAGAAACGAGCATTACCAGACAACGGAGATGATCGATTCCGTGAAGATCGGACTGAAGTGGCTTCATGGGCAATGCGATCGTGTACTCTTTTCGCCGGCTGACGTACCGCTTTTTTCAATTAGAACGGTCGACCAGATGATGGAAAGCGATGCGAAGATCGCCGTACCGACGGTCGACGGTCAGGAAGGCCATCCGCTCCTCCTTGCTACCTCACTTATCCCTGCCATACTGGAAGACACCGGCGACGGCGGGTTGCGTGGTATATTGCGTCGTTTGGGAGAAACGGTTGCTCACATCGAGACCCAGGATGTAGGCACTCAGCTCGATGCCGATACGCCAGACGATTTTGATGTACTGCTCAAGTACCATAACCGCCAGTTGCTGCGACCGCAGGTGCATATCTCTCTGGCCAGAACGAAACCGTTTTTCACGCAGACGTCCTGGCGTTTGCTCTCTTTGATCGATTCGACCGGTTCTGTCGCCGATGCCTGTCAGCGAATTAATATCTCCTACAGTAAAGGCTGGCAGTTGATCCGCACGATGGAAGAAGAAATGGAAGAAGTCTTGATTGAGCGGATACAAGGCGGCCCGAGCGGTGGCTCATCCCATCTGACGAACGCGGGGAGAACACTGGTCGAGCGTTTCGAACGGCTCACGAATGAGGCGCGGCAGGCGGTCGATCGTGTCTTTCATGATATCTTTGAAGAGACCATTGATGACTAATACGCTCGGAGGCCTTTTATGACCAATGAACGACGACTTTTTCTGGTAAGACACGGCACGCCTGCATTCCCGCATGAAGAACGCCATTACTACAGCCGCACCGACTATCTCCTGAGTGAACTTGGCCAGGAAGATGCGCGCTTGATGGCAAACCGTCTGAAAAAAGAGCTACGTGTACCGTTTCAGTTTTATTCGAGTCCGCTCCTGCGCAGCCGAAATACGGCTGACGCGCTAAGTGAAATATGGCCGGAAGCCGGCACGCCAAAACTGTTGGACGACTTGATGGAACTAAACTGCGGCGTGTGGGAAGGCATGCTCTTTTCCGAAGTAGAGCAACAATTTCCGGAAGCCTTTGAACTTCGCGGTGACGATCCGTCCTTTTATACGCCGCCCGAAGCGGAGACGCATGAGGCATGCCAGGAGAGAGTCTTTACTGCGATCGAGGAGATTGTCAGAAGTACGAAGGAAGATGTCGTCGTGGTGGCGCATGCCATGGTCAACCTGTTGTTTTTGGCCAAGGTACTCGACTGGCCGATCACCGGTATCAGGGGACGGGCGCAGCCGTACGGCGGGTTTAATATCCTGAAGATTACGGAAAACGGCTATGAACCGATACTACTCGGTCAAATGCCGACCGATGCGCCGAGTGAAGCGAAGATAGCGTATCTGAAAAGACGCTATCGCATGCATCCCGGTGTTGTCGCTCATACGACGACGGTGCGCGGTCTCGCCCTGTCACTCGCCGCCAAAGTGAATGAGAAACGTCGAGCCAACGACGAGCCACTTATCGATACGGATGTCTTGAATGCCGCTGCCATCCTGCATGATATTGCCAGAGGTGAGCCGAAGCACGCCAAAGCGGGCGCCGCTATCTTGCTCTATGAAGGCTTTCCGAAAGTCGCCGACGTGATCGGCAAGCATCAGGATTTGCCGGTAGAAAGTCAACGTTACATCGATGAGTCGAGTCTGCTCTATCTCGCGGATAAATGCGTTTTGGAAGATGACGTCGTCGGCATCGAAGCGCGCTTCAATGACAGCTACTACGTATGCGATACGGAGAAAGCGAAAGTGAAGCATGCGAGACGTAAAGAGGCGGCATTAAAGGTCAAGGAGACCTTGGAAACTCAAGAAGGCATAAAACTCGAGTTCGAGGCAGACTAAATCGGCTACTCTTCTTCCTTCCACAGGATGTGCTGACGCACGAGGACATAGCCATGAATAAAAGGAAAATACCCATCCGACTTAGCGAAAAAGCGTACCTCAAGATAAAGGAACTCGCTGACCATTCTGGGCAGTCTGCAACCGCCTTCATGCGAAACACGCTTTTGGAACGTCTTGAAGATGAAAGTGATTACCGAGAAGCGCTTAAAAGCATTGAACAAAGTGAAGATGACATCATCTCAAGTGATGCGATAATGAAATATCTGGGTATATGATAGGGTTGCATATCGTAAGACAGATGAAATGTATTCTTCGTATCCGAGATAGGTGAGAGTGATGGAAAACAAGCTTAAAGATATCGACGCATTAGCATTGAAGCTATCATCGCTTCGCCCACTTAATGCCGCAGAGGTACGGCGAATGCGTGAGGAATTTATGATTGAAACGACATATAATTCCAACGCTATTGAAGGTAATACCATAACGCTTCGTGAAACGGCGCTTATCTTGAATGAAGGAATCACGATTGCGGAAAAACCGCTCAAAGATCATCTGGACATCATCGGTTATAAGGATGCCTTTTGGTTCATGATCGATGTCGCCAGACAAAAGTCGGCTTTAACTGAATTCGTGATAAAACAGATTCATGCGCTTGTATTAATGGCTGATATGGAAAACAAAGGTGTGTATCGTTCAATACCGGTACGCATCCAAGGTTCATCGCATACTCCGCCTGAGCCATACTTGGTGGCGCCGCAAATGGAACAATTATTGCTGGATTATTCTGAATGGAAAAATGATTTTCACCCAATTGTGGCGATTGCCAAATTGCATCTGGCGTTTGAAGCGATTCATCCTTTTATTGACGGCAATGGTAGGACTGGGCGCTTACTGCTTAATCTAGAACTGATCAAACAAGGGCTGTTGCCAGTCGACATTAAGTACGTCGATCGCGCAAAGTACTACGCATGCTTTGATGCCTATCATCAAGAAAATGAGAATCCTAACATGCTGGCCGATCTGATCGCTGAGTACGAAAGACAAGAGTTAATTCGTTACCTCTCGATTGTAGAGACGGCGACCGCCATGCGGGATAAGTAACGGCCGATTGGTGCATATAAAAGGGAGCCAGGCGGCTCCCTTTTGATTGGCTCATTCAGCGGATTCGGTTGCTATATTATAGTGGTTTTTCTTCCACCTCTACCGGTTTCGGCACGTCATTTCGAATCAACTCGTCTTTGGCAAAGACGCAGGCGTGGCGATGGTTGTCGCTGACCATGCGGAGCGTGTGATCGCATTCCAGACATTCCGGTTTGAAGTACGGGCAGCGCGGTCCGAAGCGACATCCCTGCGGCAGATGGATCTGGTCCGGTACCTCATCGTCGACCATAATCCGTTCTTTGACGTGATCCGGATCAGCGACCGGTACGGAGGCCAGGAGGACTTGCGTATAAGGGTGCTGCGGATCTGCGACGACGTCGTTGACCGGACCTATTTCCAGAATCTTGCCAAGATACATGATCGCGATTCTGTCGCACAGATACTTTATCGTCGACAAGTCATGCGATACATAGAGCATCGTCAAGGAAAATTTATCGCGAAGCTGCTTCAGAAGGTTTAAGATGTCGGCCCGGATGGAGACGTCGAGCATGGAGACCGGCTCGTCAGCGACCAGAACCTTCGGCTCGAGTACGATGCCTCTGGCGATCGCGACACGCTGCCTTTGACCGCCGGACAGTTCGTGTGGAAAACGGTAGATGAATTGCTCAGCCGGACGCAGTTCAGCGATCTCCAGTGCCTCGATCACTTTGTCATACATCACATGCTTGTCTTTCAGACCGTGGATGCGCAGAGGTTCGGCGATCGTGTCGTAGACATTGAAACGCGGGTTCAGCGTCTCGTAAGGATCCTGAAAGATCATCTGCACGTCTTTTCTAAACCGCTTGCGGTCGTGCTTGCCCTTCAGTCCGATCGGATGTCCGTCGACCGTGATCCCGCCGCTCGTCGCATCCTGCAATCGAACCAGGATCTCGCCGGTCGTCGTTTTCCCCGATCCGCTCTCACCGGCCAGACCGAGGATCTCGCCTTTTTCAATCGTCAGGTTGATGCCGTCCAGCGCTTTGACTTCATGCCGGACGCCGCCGATCAAGTCTTTTAAGTTTCTCTTTATCGGATAGGTCTTCGTCAAATCCCGAATATCAATCATCGGTTCAGCCATTATGAAGCCCCCTCCTTTCTTCGTTCAAAGATCCGGTTGCTCACTTTCGCCCAGACTTCCGGTTTAGCGGACTCCTCACGGAAGCGTTCGACCTGATCGTTATAGTGACAGGCGGACGTATGGTTTTCATCGACGAACTCGAGCTTTGGCTCTTCAGTTTCGCATTTTCCCGTGGCGAACGGACAGCGTTCGGAGAAACGACAGCCGCGTTGCGCTTCCAGCAGATTGGGTGGGGTACCGGGAATCGAGATCAGGATCTCGCCGATCTCGGTGATGCTCGGGAAGGCATTGTTTAAACCAAGTGAGTAAGGATGGACCGGTGCCTTAAAAAATACCTTCGTCGGCGCCTGCTCCATGATCTTGCCGCCGTACATCACGATGATCGTCTCGCAGGTCTCGGAAACGACCGAAATGTCGTGCGTGATCAGGATCATCGAAGAAGAGATCGCTTTTTGCAGCTCGATGATCTGCTGCAGGATATGATCCTGTACGACGACATCGAGTGCCGTCGTCGGTTCATCGGCGATGATCAAAGACGGGTTTAGAGAGAGTGCCATCGCGATGATCGCACGCTGCTTCATACCGCCACTCATCTGGTGCGGGTAACTCTTCAGCCGCTTTTCTTCGAGGCCGACCATTTTGAACACTTCGGCCGCTCGACGCCTCGCCTCGTCTTTGCTCATCTTCGTGTGCGCCTGAATACCCTCGATCAATTGTTTGCCTACCGTGTGTACCGGGTTCAGGGCGTTCATCGCACTTTGAGAGACCATCGCGATGTCGTTCAGGCGGAGTTTCCGAATCTGTTCATCCGTCTTTTTCACGAGGTCTTCGCCTTTGAAGATGATTTCACCGGAGCTGACCTTACCGTTTTTGGCGAGCAGCCTCATGATCGATTTGGCGAGCGTCGTCTTGCCGCAGCCCGATTCGCCGACCAGTCCCATGCTCTCACCTACGTCGAGCGAAAATGAGACATCGTCGACGGCACGCATAATGCCTGCTTCCGTCTTATATTCTATCGATACGTTTTTGACTTCAAGTAATTTATCCATCGCCTACCTCCTTCTAAGCCTCGGATCGACGACCTCTTCCAGCGCCCTCGCCACGTAGAAGATGGAGAGCAAAAGTAAGATGATCGCCAGTCCAGGTGCCGTGATCCACCACCAGGCGACGCGTGAGTTTCCGGTCGCGAACGCCGTATGGAGGATCTGTCCCCAGCTCGGCACGTTCGGATCACCAAAGCCGAGGAAAGCGATCGATGCTTCGGCCGTGATCGCCCAGTTCACCATGAAGGCCATCTCCAACATGATCAGGGGGATGACGTTCGGCAGAATGTACTTGAACATCAAGCGGGCGTTCGACGCGCCGGCGACGCGTCCCGCTTTGATGTACGGACGCTTGGCGACCGACAACACCTGCGAACGGACGAGTCGTGCGACCGTCCGCCAGGATAAGAGGGAGACGGCGAGGATAATGTTCCAGATCGATGGCCGTAAAACGGCAGCGAGGACGATCACGAACGGGATAAAGGGAATCGCATAGAAGAAATCGACGATTCTCATGATCACCGTGTCGACCCAGCCTCCGTAATAGCCGGCGACGATGCCGATGATCGATCCGACCAAGGTGACGAGGAAGGCAGCGAGCAGACCGACCGTAATCGCCGTCCTCGTGCCGAGTATGACCTGGCTGTAGATATCGCGGCCGACGTCGGTCGTGCCGAACGGATGGGCGGCTGACGGCGGTTCGAGCCGCCTGATCTTACCGGCCTCGTTATAGTGTCTGTCACGCGGTGCGTGCGGTGCGAGCTGCGGAGCGAAGATCATCACGAGTAAAAAGAAGACGATGAAGATCGCACCGATCAGCGCCAGTTTGTCGCGTCTCAAGTTTTTCAAGAAGAGACGAAAGATGCTTTGCGTGTTTGCCTTGCGGTGCAGGGTCGTTTCCGTTTTCATCATAGTCATCTCCTTTCTCACTTGTTGTACACGATACGCGGATCGAGTCTCGCGTAGAGCACGTCGGCAACCAGATTCATCAGCATCACCATGGCGGAGATGATGATGAAGCAGCCCTGAGCCAACGGATAGTCGTGTCGCGTGACGGCCGTGACAATCTCACGGCCCAGGCCAGGCCAGGAGAAGACGACCTCGATCAATACCTGACCGCCGATCGCCGAGCCGATAAACAAGGCCCCCGACGTGACGACAGGCAATAAGGCGTTTCTGGCGGCATGGCGAAACATGATCCGTCTTTCCTTGATACCCTTGGCTCGCGCCATCTCGATATAGTCCTCGCTCATCACTTCGAGCATGCTGTTGCGCATGATCAACAGCGGTGTGGCGAGGAAATAGAATCCGGCGACCAGAGCCGGCAACACGAGGTGCTTTAGGAAATCGAGATTCAGGAACATCTCGGCGAAGTTGCCGCCGCCTGTACCGGCTGTCCGCATGCCTTGAGGCGGAAACCAGCCGAGCGTGACAGAGAAGACGAGAATCGCCATCATGCCGACCCAGAACGTCGGTGCGGAGCGGAAAAACAACGCCAGAGAAATCCCGCCGGACTCGAGCAGTGAGCCTCGCCTCCAGGCCATCGCCACACCGAGGAAGATACCGATGACGTAGGCGAAGACCATCGCAGTCAGCATTAAGATCAAGGTGGCTGCGAGTTTTTCCCCTATAATCTCGATCGCGGGTCGATTATAGAAAAAGGATCGTCCGAAATCGAATCGGACAAGATCGCCCATAAAGACGACATACTGGTCGAACAGTCCCTTGTCGAGTCCTAATCGCTCGCGCATTTGTTGCCTGGCTTCGGGCGGCAACGATGGATCGATGGCAAACGCACTGGCGTCCCCCGGCATCGCCCGAAACAGGAAAAAGATCATGGTGGCGACGAGCGCAATCATGACGATCATGATGAGCAGTCGCTTCAAGACATAATAAAACACTTTCCTCTCCCCTCGGATGGATCGTCCTTATGGACGTCCGATTCGGTAGATTGTGGTGGCACTCGGCCGGACGT
>DUQI01000076.1 GCA_012837885.1 Fastidiosipila sp. | reverse complement strand
CCGCACCACAGCTGCCTCGTCAAGAGACGAGGTGTCTCGTCCGACGATCATGGAGACGTCCTTTCTCGCTTTTACGATATCTGCTTTCTCCAGGCTCTGTTTGACCTTACGGCTTTCGACAGCGAGCGACTTTGTCGCGAGGAGCTGAAAGCAGAGTAGGCTCTCTACGACAAAGCCGAACGGTTGAAAAAGCCGATAGGCAAAGAACAATAGACCTAGTGACGTTCCCGCGGAATGTAGAGACACAATGAAAACCAAAAGTCTGCCGCGTGCTTTTTCTTTATGCGGCGAGATGTTTTTTCTCAGTCGCTTTTCGAGCCATTTGATCAGTGAACCGATAACCCGAACAATATGGGGAGCGTTCGGTGGATCTCCAATGATGAGATCCAGCACGTAACCAGTCAACAAGGCGAGGGCAGACCAATGAAAAATTGTCAATGACGGCTCCTTTCTTTGTAAATTGCTTCGCTTTACAGGTTAAGTCAGGTCGTGCTGCTCGCCTGGTCGTCGATTAAGGCATCGACGGCGATGACGATCGCAACGAAAACTGTCTCGTAAGCCGGTTCAAAGATCTTAAGCTCGTACATATCCCCCCAGCTGATCCAGGCACGCTTGATCGTGCCGAGCGCTTGACCGTCCTTCAATACGGTGAAGTTCAAATCGAGCCAATTACCTTCGACTTGAAGATTCATCGTGTCCGAGATGATATCGATCTTGCGACGCATAAAAGTCAGTCGCTGTTTAATCATCAATTGACTGTGGTCGGCAAAGTCAACCGTGAACTGGGGCAGTAAAGCAAAGATCTTCTTATTCACTGTGAAGACGTGTTCGACGTTCGGTCGGCTGACATGAACCGTATTGCCGACCAGGCGAAAATCCTGATCGACCTGATAGACGACGTTTTGATCCTTATCGTAGATCGGGTAGTGATCGGTGATCTTAAAGACCTTTTGTTTCAGATAGAGTTCCCGCATCGTTTCCTCAGGCGAAGAGTTTTTCGATCAGTGTATAGCCTTCCTCGATCAGAATACCTGATGCCGCCGCCGTCTGCTCGTCATATGAGCGATGCGTTTCAGCATGAGCGAAAGGAACATCCGTGAGGCAGTAGGGAACAGGATCAATTGTATGCGTACGAAGCGACACCGGTGTCGCATGGTCAGGCATCAAAAGGATTCTCGTGTCGGATTCAAGTCCGGCTAAAATCGGTCCGACGATGTCTCGATCGATCGCCTCGATCGCGGCAATTTTCGCGGCCAAATCGCCGTCATGTGACGCTTCGTCCGGCGCTTCGACGTGTAGGAATACGAAGTCGAACGTATCGAACGCCTTGAGTGTTGCGTCTGCTTTTCCCCGGTAATTGGTGTCTGTGTATCCGGTGGCCCCCGTCACGTCGATTCTCGTCAGTCCGGCGTATGTGGCGAGACCGAAGATCAGGTCAACGGCGGCGACAGCCGCTCCTTTAATGCCGAATCGTTCTCTCAGTGTTGGCACTTGCGGTGTCCTGCCGGCACCCTGTGGCCAGATCATGGAGACGGCCGGTTCACCGCGCTCGAGTCTACGCCGGTTGACCGGATGTTCTGCCAGGATGTCTTTGGACTTTTCCATCAAGTGCCGGAGTTCGTCGCTTCTGACGCCCTGCGGTAGATAGTGCTCTATCGCTTGCCCCATGATGTCATGCGGAGCGGTCAGAATAAGCCCGTCCGGACCGTGATGCCAGGCGAGCAGGTGTTTGTAGCTCGTGCCGGCGTGGATCGTGAATTGATCGGAGTTGAGTTGTTCCTGAAGCGTCTCGACGATCGCGTAGGCGTCCTCGTCATTGATCCGCTCCGATGCATAGTGATGCATCTTTCCGTCAACAACCGAGACAAGATTAATGCGTAAGGCGAGATCCGACGCAGCGAGTGCGATGTTTCGTCCGGCTGCTTCGAGGGGAGCACGACCGGAAAAGTAGCGTTTCGGATCGTAACCGAGAACGGCCATGTTCGCGACATCGGAACCGAGGGGATAACCTTCGAACAAGGTCTGCGCCAGACCTATTTCGCCGTGTGTAGCAAGACGATCCATATGCGGCGTCTTTGCCACCTGTAACGGTGTTTTGCCGTTTAATGCCGGAAGCGGAAGATCGGCCATGCCGTCGCCTAAGATAACGAGATACTTCATAAGGACAGCCCCATCGCGGCTAAGATCTCTTTTTTATCTGCTTTGCAGTGAATCGGCTCGAATGCCTGCTTTAATGCGATATCCGGATCTTTTAGTCCGTGCCCCGTCAATGTAGCGACCGCGATCCCGGAAGACTTATCGTCGAAAAAGCCTGCTTCGGCAAGCGACATGAAACCTGCGACGGAGGCGGCTGAGCCGGGTTCACAAAAGACACCTTCGTTTGCTGCGAGAAAACGGTAGGCGGCTAGGATTTCTTCATCGCTTACAGCGCCGATCTGGCCTTTCGATTCATGCTGCGCGTTGACGGCTAGTTGCCACGAAGCCGGATTACCGATCCGTATTGCGGTGGCGACCGTCTCCGGTGATTCTATGATGCGGTTTTCTACGATCGGTGCCGCACCGGCTGCCTGCCATCCCATCATCCGAGGAAGTCGCTTCGATTTCCCGTGTTCGCGATATTCTTTATAGCCTTTCCAGTACGCAGTGATATTGCCGGCGTTGCCGACCGGAATGAAATGATAGTCCGGTGCCTCGCCTAGTTTGTCGATAATCTCGAAAGCGGCTGTCTTTTGTCCTTCGATCCTGAAAGGATTCAGGGAGTTAACAAGCGTGATCTTTTCTTCCTCGGCGATCTGTCTGACCAGTGTTAAGGCGACATCGAAATTTCCTTCGACTGCGATCACGATCGCTCCGTGCAAGAGCGCCTGCACGAGTTTGCCGAGGGCGATCTTGCCATCAGGTAAAACGACATAGCAGGGAAGTTTCGCCCTCGCCGCATAGGCCGCAGCCGAGGCCGATGTGTTGCCGGTCGATGCGCAGATGACGCCCTTCGATCCTTCTTCGAGAGCTTTGGATACGGCCAGCGTCATACCGCGGTCTTTGAAAGACCCGGTAGGGTTGACGCCTTCATACTTCAGATATACCTCGATCTTTCCATCCGTCAAAGCCGTCAGAGACGGTGCATAGAGCAAGGGGGTGTCACCTTCTCCCAATGTGACGACCGGCGTCTCAAAGGAGACAGGTAGAAACTGTCTGTACTTTTCAATTAATCCCGTTTTCATAACCGTATTCTATACGAATATCAGCATGAAAATGCAACTGTCAGAGAATCATCTCTTGTGGCAGCCTCTAAATTGATTGCTTAACCTAGTTAATCGTAGCGGGCGCAGGTCTCTTCATCCTCACTAAAACGCGCCATCGCGTAGATCACATCCGATAGACGATTGAGGTATTTTATGACGAGTGGGTCTACTTCAGCGACGCCTGATAAAGAGATCACACGGCGCTCGGCACGCCGGCAGATCGTTCTGGCGAGATGTAAGAAGGCAGCCGCTTTACTCGAGCCGTTGATGATGAAGCAACCTTCGCGCGGTGCGGCATCCATGTAACGGTCGATGATCGATTCGAGCTCGTCGATGTATTCCTCTTTCAGTTTGACAGCGACCTTTGCCGGATCCTGAGTTGCCAAATTAGAGGCTACGGTGAACAGCCGGTTTTGAATCGCTTCGATCCGTTCGCGTGTCTCCTCGTCGGTAAAGTTCTTGGCTATACCGAGTGCTGCGCCGAGTTCATCGACTGTACCGTAGCTTTCAACCCGGATATCATCTTTCGTCACCCGCACCTGATCGAATAACGACGTACCTCCCTTGTCTCCGCCTCTCGTGTATATTTTGCTCATCTTGTACCTCTTTACTCTTGATCGTGATCCGGGGCAGCTTAAACTGCCGAGATCCATCTCCATAATCGCAAAAGCGAATGTCGATCTCGCAAGCGAAAGTTACAGCTTTGCCGCTGTGAATGAGCACACAAGCAGGTAGCAAAAAGGCCGTTTCCCATTGATTAGCGGAAAAGGACGATTATCTTTGTCCGTTCGTCAATCCTTCAATACGCAACAACTGCTCGACCTTCGCAATGGTCGGGTCTAACGTGGCGAGCGCTTCATGCATGTCCTTTTCTTTTGCCGGATGGGTGACGATGACGATCGGCACCCGTTCGTTGCCTTCTGTATGGTGTTGCAGAACCGACTCAATGCTTACCTGGTGCGATCGTGGCAGTCAGTCAGAATGCCGATCTTCCGTTCATAAAGAAAGATGAAATCGGCGTGACCCCGTGGGGAACGTTCATCGTCGATCCCGAGACCCAGATGACGACCATCGACGGCGTATTTGCCGGTGGCGATATCGTGCGTGGTCCGCACGAGGTGATCACGGCGATCGCAGACGGCAAGCATGCCGCTGAAGCTATCGACCGTTATCTCGGTGGCGATGGCGTACTGAATAAAGGACCGGCCATCGATATCCCGACCATTGAGGATGACGATGATGTCGATGAGCTGGAGCGTTTCCCCGAGGAAGTGCTGCCGCTGGAGGGCCGTATCGATTCATTTGCCGAAGTCGATCTCGGATTCAAGAAACTAAATGCCATGGCCGAGGCTATGCGCTGTCTGCACTGTGATCGGAGGTAAACGATGTTGAATCTAACTATTAACGGGCGCGCCGTGAAGGCTGAGGAAGGCTCGACGATTCTTGAAGCAGCCTCCCGCAATCAAATCCATATACCGACACTCTGCCATCTGATTGACAAACATGATGCCGGTGCCTGCCGGATCTGCCTCGTTGAAGTCGAAGGCGCAAAAACGTTGCAGGCATCCTGTATAACAAAAGCCAGAGACGGTATGAAAGTCTTCACCAATAACGAGCGCGTGCGTAAAGCAAGAAAAGTGATGTATGAACTCCAACTGTCCGACCACGATCAGGACTGCCTGTTCTGTCGCCGTAATCAGGATTGTGAACTGCAGCTTCTCGGCCGCACACTCGGGGTCACCGAGTCGCGATTTGCCGGTGAGCGTTCCGCCTCTCCGCTCGAGCGATCCGTCGCGATCACGCGTGACATGTCAAAGTGCATACTTTGCAGACGCTGCGTGACCGCCTGTGCCGAAGTCCAGGCGGCTGGCGTGCTCAACGCGCAAAACCGTGGTTTCGATACGGTTATCGGACCGGCTATGGATCTGCCGCTCGATGAGGCTAACTGTGCGTTTTGCGGTCAGTGTGTCGCGGTCTGCCCGACGGGCGCGTTATCGGAGACAGATGCCGTGGCGGATGTGATCAGAGCGCTCAATGATCCCGACAAGCGTGTAGTCGTGCAGGTCGCACCGGCGGTGCGGGTTGCGATCGGTGAGGAATTCGGCTATCCGGTCGGCACGAGGTTGACCGGTAAACTGGCGGCCGCGTTGAGAGCACTCAACTTTGACGATGTGTTCGACACGAATTTTGCCGCTGATTTGACCATTCTCGAAGAGGGAACAGAGTTTCTTAATCGAGTCGTCAACCATCTGCAAGGCGGTGATGCCAGCCTGCCGATGTTGACCAGTTGCAGCCCCGGCTGGATCAAGTATTTTGAGAACCATTATCCGGAGCAACTGGCTCATCTTTCGACCTGTAAGTCACCGCAGATGATGCTCGGTGCCCTGATCAAGTCTTTTTACGCGGAGCAGATCAATATTGATCCGGAAAAGCTCTTTGTCGTTTCCGTCATGCCGTGTACGGCAAAGAAATATGAAATCGAAAGAGAAGAGATGTTTGTCGACGGATTGAAGAACGTCGATGCCATCTTGACCTCAAGAGAACTGGCCGCATTGATCCGCGCCTGCGGTGTACCGTTTCAAGATTTGGAGGACAGCGATTTTGACCGACCCCTCGGTCTCTCGACCGGTGCCGCCGATATCTTCGGTGTGACAGGTGGTGTCATGGAGGCGGCGCTGCGCACCGTCTATGAAGTGATCACCGGCAGAGAACTGCCGTTTGACGGTTTGCGCATGGAAGCGATCGAAGGGTTCGAACAGATTAAGACGACGACGTTGACGCTGACCGATCCATTGCCTCAGTATGCCGACTTTGACGGTCTGACCGTGAGTATTGCGGTCACAAGCGGACTGGACGGTGCGAGGCAGCTGGCCGATGAGATTCAGGCAGGTACTTCACCGCACCACTTCATCGAAGTGATGGGGTGCCCCGGTGGTTGTATCGCCGGCGGCGGTCAACCGCGCAGCCATGATCCGCTGGTCAAAGAAAAGCGTATGAAGGCGATATTCAGTGAGGACGAAAGCAAGCAGTTGCGCAAGTCACATGAAAATCCCGACCTGATTAAACTCTACGAGGTATATCTCGGCGAACCGAACAGTGAGACGGCGCACCGTCTGCTCCACACGCATTACGTGTCGCGCGGTCTTTACAATGATCGCTTGCATCCAGCTGACGCAAAACCATCGCATATGGATTGAGCTGTGTCAGCATACTGATCTCAGGAGGGCGTTATGAAAAAACTATCTATTTTACTGGTGCTCTTTCTTATCATTAATATGGCAGGCTGTGGCGACAATGATCGTCCCGGAGAACCGCTTCGTGTGGCCTCTCTCAAAGGTCCTACCAGCATGGGACTTGTCAACCTAATGGCTGAAAACGAAGGTGATGCAGAAAAGAAACGCTACGATTTTACCATAGTCACCGCGGCCGATGAGTTGACGACGTCACTGATTCAAGGTGAGCTCGACTGTGCCGTGATTCCCGCTAATCTAGCCGCCATCCTCTACAACAAAACAGAGGGAAAGATCAAGGTGGCTGCCCTGGCGGTCGGCGGTGTGTTGCATCTCGTTGCGAAAGGGACGCCGTTGACCTCGTTGCAAGACTTAAAAGGACAGACATTGATGTCGACAGGCAAAGGCACCGTGCCGGAATACATTCTGACCCACCTGCTGCAGGAAAGCGGTCTTGGCACAGACGATCTGACGATCGAATGGAAGGCGGAACCGACCGAGGTGGTCGCGCATCTAAAGCTGGCAGAGAAGGCGATGGCGATGATGCCGGAACCTTTTCTCACCGTGGCTGAGGGGCAGGTTGAAGGACTGCAGGTGCTCCCGCTCGACGACATCTGGAAAAGGGTACATCCCGGCAGCAGTCAGGTAACGGCCGTAGTCGTTGTCAGAAGTGAAGTGCTGGACAAACGTACCGGAGAGGTAAAAAAGTTCCTGGCCGACTTTAAACAATCCGTGGATAAAGCGAATAGTGATATGGAAGTGACGGCTACCTTGATCGAAACATACGGCATTGTGAAAGCCGATGTCGCGAGGAAGGCATTGCCGCGTTGTAATGTGATGCTGGTAACGGGGCCAGAAATGAAGGATTCACTGTCCGCTTTTCTCGGCGTCTTGCATGCCGCAGACGCGGCTGCCGTCGGCGGTACGCTGCCAGGTGATGATTTTTATGCCATTTCGGCCGCCGATTGAAACCGCAATTTGTCGTCTGGCAACACAACAGCATGAATGAACATGCGGGCGGATAGAAAACAGAATATGAGTGAAACGAGGCGATGGCTTTTACGGGCAGCGGCAGTGTTGACTTGGTTGCTGCTTTGGCAACTCGCCGCGTGGGCGATCGCTGAACCGGTGCTATTGCCTTCACCTTTACACGTATTCGTGCGTTTTTTTGAGCTTGTAGTGACGGCGCGTTTTTGGACGATGGCCATGCTGACGAGCGGTCGCATTGTGCTGGGATTTCTCATTGCCTTCCTCCTTGGCGTTCTGCTGGCCATCGCCGCCGCGTCGAACCGTCTGATACAGACTTTTCTCTGGCCACCGCTTGCTGCCATTAAATCGATACCGGTGGCCTCCATTATCGTTTTGCTTCTGGTCGTCTTGAAACCAGACCCACTACCGCATACCGTCGCCGTTTTGCTTGTTTTGCCCCTTATCTATATGAACACGCTGACTGCGCTCCAGAACGTCGATCGAAATCTTCTGGAGATGGCAACAAGCTTCGGTCTCGACAGGCGAACGGTTTTTTTCGCCGTTTACCTGCCCGCGCTTCGTCCGTTGCTGACAGCCGCTGCCGGAACCGGTGCCGCCTTGTCTTTTAAGGCAGGTGTCGCGGCGGAGATCATTGCCGTGCCGATGCGTTCCCTCGGTGCCAGCATTTACGAAGCGAGGATCCATCTGGCTACCGAGGATCTGTTTGCCGTCACGATCGCGGTCGTGATACTCGGTGCACTGTTTGAGTATCTGGTGCGACAGGGACTGAAGATTCTATTCAGGCGGATGGAAAAAGAGCCCGGACGATACGCAAAGAAACCGCTGGCAGCGGCGGATGAACCGTTAACGGATATCGTGGTCAACGGGCTTTGCTTCAGCTATGAAGGTCATGCGGGTAAACGACTGTTTGAAGGTTTCAATCACGTCTTTCCAGGAGAGAAGAAGACCTTGATAACCGGGGCGTCGGGGTGTGGCAAGACGACATTGCTGCGTCTCTTACTCTAGTTTCTTGTACCGCTCAAAGGAACAATTGACGGAGTCAATGAAAAGCGTGCCGTCGTCTTTCAGAAAGATCGACTGCTGTTACATTTGTCGGCACGGGATAATCTGGCAATCGTCGGTGCAGAACCGGGCCAGATCGAGAACACGCTGACAGCGCTCGGTCTTTCCGACCGCATGGATGTTCCGGCCGGAAAGTTGAGCGGGGGAGAAAAGCGTCGTGTTGCGATCGCCAGAGCACTCGTCTATGAGGCACCGTTGCTCGTACTCGATGAACCGCTCCGAAGCATGGATCCTGATCTAACCGAACTTGTTTCCGAGATCATCAATTCGCATGCTGTCGGACGGACCGTGATCGAGGTCAGTCACCGCGTCGACGAGGGTAATGGTGCCTGGTGCAAGCTGAAACTCGATCATGACGATCTAGAAGATGCTCTCAATCAGGGTGGCTGATAAGGTGTTTTGCCGAGAAGAATATGTTTTGTCATGAAAAAAACAAATCGCGGGAGTAACGATACGAGGCGGAGCGCTTTACAAAATGAATAAAGCATGCTAATTTGTTGAAGCCTCGGGGATGTAGCTCACCTGGGAGAGCGCTTGAATGGCATTCAAGAGGTAGTGGGTTCGATCCCCATCATCTCCACCAGACGAAACCGCTGAAATCAGGTTGTTTCAGCGGTTTTATTATGTTCTTCAATAGTTGAAGCATTAAGTTCACGCTGAATAAACACTGAATATTCTTCTGTTTGATATTTAATACAAGATGAACGGTATGCACGATGAGAGCACCTTCAATGTAGTGTATAAGGTCGTATACGGAAGCGAATGACTTTCTCCATGACGTGTGATCAAAGCTATATACTTACTATCTCAAGAACCAGATGTTTGCTTTGACATCACCTTGATGTGAGAGGACTCAATTTCTCTACCTCATCGTTTCCCAATCAGGTTGACGAGTATGACTTGATTATTCACGCAATAGACAAGGTGTTCGCCGTTTCGTTCGCATCAGGATGAAGGAATAAAACACCAAAAGAGGCATGATCACATTTGCGATTATGCCCCTTGGTGTGGTAACGCTATGTCCTAAGGCGTACTGGGTTCGCTCGGCTCGGTAGGAGGTTGACCTGGCCTCGGACCGTGATACAAAATGATACCATCGGCAACTTTGTCCATTTCCTCTTCTTTAATATCCTCGAGCTCGTTTCCGATATTTGGTTTATTCTTTTCTTCCACAAGTTTATCCTCCTTGTTTTTCTTCAGTGTGAAGTCTTGGCGCAAATAAACGAAGTGTCGTTTGTCATGGAAATTCTCAACGAATGTCATGTATCGGTAAGTGCGTTTGTCCCAAAACATGCGCTCCCAGAAACTCGGTAACTGGATAAGATGCGCCGAAGGAGCATTGTGCGAACAAAATTCAATCGGTGCTTTGACCTGACTTGCTGCTGTCAATGCTATTTGCCGCAGCTGTGCCGCAAAAGGATCAATCATTGCAACACGAAGTGCAGGGCATGTCAGATGCCGGATGTCAAACTCAGCAAATAAAGCACTTATTTAATCCTGACGCGGCTCGTCTGAACAGATCCTGCGACAACAACTGAGCCATTCCTTTCTCAAACGTCCAGATGAAGAATGCGAACGGACAACCTTTGCTCAAACGGCAAAAACAGCATTTATTCAAGCAAAGAAGCGTAATCCAGTGCACTCGCGTCGGCATAGAAGCGGGTCTAGTGTCGCTTTTCTCCTGACCAACTGGTCTACCCGAGACAGCTTATGCCTGATCTCTGTCACAAAAACCATGACATCTATGGAGTTGAACTATGACACGTGTTACTTATCGCGAGCGATCCCGGAGATTATTCTGGAAACACATAACAACGACAACACAAAAAACAAAGGAGAAATAAACATGCAGGAAAAAGAGAAAAAGAGAATTATCGAGCTTGAGATCAGCGATGAGGATCTCGCAAAAATCAGCGGGGGAACCGGAAGCTTTGCACCGGAAGAACCGATAACAGCTCAGTTGATTATTAAATATCCACCAAATCCGTAAAAACGGCCGGCAGATCTTGTCGGGGGCTGAATCCCCCGTCTTGGTCATCGAAAAATGCAGCTGACTGCATTTCGCAAGGTTATATGTGAAGGAGGCCGGACTCATCAAAGCAGGCCTCCATTCTTGTTCACACTTTCGCTTTCCCTCAACAGGATTGCTTTGGCACATGACGGAAAGCGGGGTAAGCAAGGCAAGCGGCTCAAACGGATAGTGCGCAGAATCGTGGCAGTATGATTGTCCCGGTCGGCACATGGTTAACGTTTATCGAATGAGCCATCGAACGAAGTAATTGAGAAAGAAGACGCACAATGAGTCAATCGATCTTTCGAACATCGAGCACGGAACGCCTGTCATCACCGGAGCAACTGAATGATTATCTGCGCGTCTCGAATCCGCGCGTCTGGATCGTACTCGCAGCAGCGGCTATCCTGCTTGTTTCTTATTTGATATGGGGAATATTCGGCAAGCTG
>DUQI01000075.1 GCA_012837885.1 Fastidiosipila sp. | reverse complement strand
CAGTTTTTTGGTCATGTTGACCGGATAGAACCAGGGCGAGTTTTGTACGACCGGAGGACAATAAGTCAAATTCGTCGCGAAGACGCGTTCTATGATGCCCATGTCGTGTGCCTGGTTGAACGCCTCGAAACCGCTCGTGAAGATGGCGAATGACGCGACGCAGAAGACGCGATTGGCACCTAACGATTTCAAAATCTTGGCCGACTCGAGCATCGTCGCACCCGTATTGATCGAGTCATCGATGATCACGCAGTCTTTGCCTTCGACGTTGTCACCCAAAAACTGTTTGGTCATAAACGTTTCGATCAGACCGTTGTCTCTGGAGAAATCGCGCCGGCGATAAAAGATGCCGAGTGGCACTTTCAAGGTCGAGGCGTAGAAGATACCGCGCGAGATCGAGGTCTCATCCGGCGAGATGATCATCAGATGGTCCGGATCGATCTCGAGTTCCGGATACGCGCTCAAAATACCGTCGATGATCGGGTAGGCGGTCGGGAATGTCTCAAAGTTCTTTCTCGGCACGGCGTTCGCCACCCGGCTATCGTGCGCGTCAAAAGTGATGAAGTTGTCGATCTTTAAGGCGAAAAGATGCTTCAGCATCGTGCCGCAGTCGAGTGATTCGCGTCCCTGACGACGGTAGCGTCTACCTTCATACAGATACGGCATGATCACGTTGACTCTCGTGGCAGCCGCTCTCGTTGTCTGAATCAACCTGGTCAGATCGGTGAAATGTTCATCCGGTGCCTTCGACACCGTCTGGTTGAATCTCGTGTAGTACTGCCCGTAATTCAGTACGTCCGTGATGATGTAAAGGTCGTGTCCGCGCACCGTCTGCAAGACGGCGGCCCTTCCTTCGCCGGTGTCGAAACGAGACAAATCGGTCTGGATCCGGTAATCGGCGCGAAAATATCCGGGCTCTGCTTCGAGATCCGGATCCTGCAGGATATGTTGCGCCCGCAAATTTCGCATGTGATAATTGACCTGATCGGAGAACACGGGATCGATTTGTGACGTGATGACGGCGATTGGCCCTCTCGGCGCAAGATAGTCGTCTCCGAGACGACTAAACGAGCCGTAACGCTCGTGCAGAAGACTTGTTTGCAACGTCTAGTACCCCCTCACCTATGTCACTTCGATTATAGCAAAGCTTGAGGCGATTGTTTTTGATGGAAACCACGAAGATCAAAGAAATAAATTTTCGAAACACGACTTTCCTCGGTTCGTTTGCGGATACCTCGCAGGTACCGGAGTCAGATCTGCCCCTCGTGATCATCGTAGGGAAGAGTAATGTCGGAAAATCGAGCCTATTGAATGCACTGACCGGCCAAAAGCACGCGAGGGTCTCTCAGACCCCGGGGAAAACGCGTCTCGTGCTCGTCTTCAACGTCGACAACGCCTTTCATCTCGTCGACCTTCCCGGTTATGGCTTCGCTCGCACGAGCCGCGCCGATCAGGAGGCGTTTTCCAAGTTGACGGAGCAATTCGTCATGAAACGACCGGCTGATCTCGTATTGAGTCTTCTGGACGGTCGCCATCAACCGACAACGCTCGACCGCCACATGCTTGCTTACACGAAAGAGGCTGGACTCGACGTACTCACCGTCCTGACGAAGGTTGATAAGACGAAACGACAGGAACTAAACAAGCTGAGACAATCGTTGCAAACGACCTTTCAATTACCTGAAAATAGAAAACCGCTCGCCGTCTCGGCCGAAAAACGCCAGGGGATAAAGGAACTGCGAGAGAAGATTGCCTCCATATTGGGTTTCAAGGCAAAAGACACCGATTAGCGGAAACCGTCGACTTACCGGCAGCGAAAAGACATAAATAGGGGAGCGCGTTTTCTATGCTCGATGCATGGATCATCCTGTCGTTAAAGCTTTTAACCGCTCCTTAAGCCTCCGTCCATTTTTCCTTTTATTTGTGGCGCATGTGGCGCTGCTATTAATCTGGCAGGAACGATCCTGGCTTACTTTTGTACTGCTACCGATAATCTTGCTTGTCCTGTTTTTATTTCGACGCCCGCTCATTTTTTCGCTTTTTCTGATCATCACCACACTTTGCATGCTGCCTTACTTTTCCCCATATGATGCGCAGTGGCCGAAACAAAAGCAGATCGATATCGTACAGGGCGCACCGGTTCAAAAAAAGCCAGATGATCACACATACGCGGTCGGACGCCTGGCTGACGGCCGACGACTCATCGTCTATGGTCAGGCGAAACAGTTGATCGCCGGAACACTGATTCTAACGACCGCGCCGGTCACTACTCCTGAACAACAACGAAATCCCGGCGGCTTTTCCGAAGCGCATTGGGCGAAAAGCCTCGCTGCCAAAGGAGTTATACGACTGCAGGCGACGGATGACATCACTTTCCATTCAGGTTTGTTAACGAACGCGAGACGGACGATTTATGAAGCGAGGCGGAGCGTGTTTCAGCATCTGAAGACACATCTACCGAAAGAAGTAGCTTGGGTTGCCGCCTTTGCCGGCGGCGGAGGTGGTGAACTCGATATGCTGCAACGTTCTCGTTTATCACTTCTTTCGTTGACGCATCTGACGTCCGTCTCAGGACTGCATGTCGGCTTCCTGCTTCTGCCACTCGACAACAGGCAGGTAAAGAGACGTCTGACCAAACGCGTGAGACGTTCTCTAATTTTCTTTCTGATGCTCTGGATTATCTTTTTGGCCGGCGCTAGGACGGGCGTTATGCGGGCTATCTTAATGCGTGTCGTCGGTATGGCGGCGAGTGACCGCGGTTATGAACTCGGCGCACTGGAAGAAGGTTTCGCTGCCGGCATCTTGATTCTCCTCATGAAGGGTTATGCGATCTACCAGATCGGGTTTTGGCTGAGCCTTTTAGCAGCGCT
>DUQI01000074.1 GCA_012837885.1 Fastidiosipila sp. | reverse complement strand
GAGCGCCAGAACGATTTCCAAGATCAGTGTTTTTCTACTAAAGTATGCCTTCATATCACACGAACGCTATCGTCTGCAACGAGGCAAACGGCGAGCCGTCGCAGCGCCGCAGACCATGAAGCAGACCATGCATTTGTTTTAAGTATATAGGCAATTTCGACTCTTCGCCCACACGCCCTCGATCTAGCGGTTGAGTGCTTCTTTACACGCGAGAAAATCAGCCGGCGGCGGGGCACTGACCTGGATTGACTCACCGCTTATCGGATGCGTGAAAGAGAGTCGTCCGGCATGCAGCGCCTGACCTTCGATGCCGAAGGCCGGTCGGCCTTTGGCATAGACGGGATCACCGACGACCGGCAGACCGATAAAGGCCAGATGCACCCGGATCTGGTGCGTGCGTCCCGTCTCCAGCTCGACCTGGAGGTGACTTCCCCGCGCCAGCGAATCGATTAAGCGAAAGTGCGATACGGCAGGTTTTCCGTCGGCGACGACCGCCATCTTTTGGCGGTTTCTCGGGTCTCTGCCGATCGGCGCATCGATACTGCCTTCGATCGTATCGGGCTGGCCGTAGACGAGCGCATCGTAGGCGCGCACGATCTCGTGACGTTTCAATAAGGCGGCCAGTTTTTTGTGCATCGTATTATCTTTGACGGCGAGAATCAGGCCGGACGTGTCCTTATCGATACGGTGCACGATACCTGGTCTCGTATCGCCTCCGACCGACGACAACTCAGTTCCGAAGCGGGCCATCAGGGCGTTGACCAAGGTTCCACTCGGATGCCCCGGCGCCGGATGGACGACCATACCGCGCGGCTTGTTGATCACGGCGAGCCACTCGTCTTCATACACGATGTCGAGTGCGATCGCTTCCGGTATGACGCTCGTCGGCGGCGCAACCGGCAGTTCGTAGGAAATGACGTCACCTTGTTTTACTTTGAGTGATGCTTTGGCGATCGTCTCGTTAACCAGGATGCTTCCTTCATCGATCACCCGCTGCCAGGCGGCGCGTGAAAATTCCGGTTCCAGCTCCTGCATGAAGCGGTCGAGCCTGATCGGATCTTCCCTGTTAACCGTCGCTTTTTTCATCGTGGTCTCGTTCTTCGTCTATCGCCTCGAGCGCTTCTCTGATCGTCTCATCGAGGCCGACCGTTCGCTTTTCCGCTGGCGTCTTATCGAGCCAGGGGAACAGTTTATCGATAAATCCGCGATCGGCGATCGCTTTGATCACGATGATCAGGGCGCCGAGCGTGATCGCCATATCGGCGACATTGAACGCGGGAAACGCGTACTTGCCGAAAGTGAAAGAAAAGAAGTCCGTCACATAGCCGAGGCGAATACGATCGACCATGTTCCCGACCGTTCCGCCGAGCACGATGCCGAGCAGGATCATACCCGATTTCGACTTCGCCTTTTGGATCGCCACGGCAATCAGCCAGGCGGCGGCCAGGGAAACGGCGGAAAGCAGAAGTCTGGAAAACGTCAGATCGGAAAAAAGGCTCCAGGCAGCGCCCGTGTTTCTCGTATTGACGAGATGAAAGAAGCCGTCGCTCAGGGTGACATGAGAGCTGTAAGGGATGTGCGCTTCGACCAGCGCTTTGGTCACCTGGTCGAGCACAAATATGATGGTCGCTATGGTATAGGCCATACGGTCAGATCCTCCAATCCTGTGTAGGGCGAATTATACGCTGTCTTCAGTTGTCCTTCGACACGCGTGCTGTAGGCGATGCCGGCCGACGGGACGCCGATACCGATGATCGGCAGCTGAAAGGTCAAGGCACGTACTTCAGACGCATACGCGATTCGCTCGGCGTGGCCGATCGCCTCCGGCTCAGGTAGATCGATCACGTCACGCAGTGAAAGCAAGGTCTCCGCCGATTCCGGAAACGCATCGAGCACCGGCCGGAAACGGCCGTTCTCCGCGAGCCTGATAAACTCATAGGCATCGGGGTAGCCTTCGTAATGATACGTCGACAGACGAAGTTCAGCCGCCGGCTGCGGGTTCTCGGCTGTCTCGGTGAGCAGTTCCACCTGATAATTGAAACGCTCGAGCAAAAGCCTTATGTTTTCAGCCAGTTCCGCATCGAAGGTCGATGTGCCTTTTACGATGCGTATCGGTGCGTCGCCGAGCGGCAGTTCCGGAATGATGCCGGCGTAGTCGAAATAGTTGAACTGAAACGGCATACGGCCATCGCTTCGGCTGACCGGCAGCACGCTGTGCCAGTGCGGAAAGGCGGCGTTCTCCAGGAGCTTTTGCTGCCAGCCGAGGATATCCATGAACTGTTCGAGATGGTCGCCCTCCGCTAAGAAGCCGTTTTGCACATCCATGCGCAGATACGTGTAGGCATTGACCGGAATACCCTGAAACCGAAGGTTTTGGCGTCCGCTGTAGAGCGCATACTGATCCTGATCCATCAAGACGAGATCGAGTTCGCCGTTTTGCATCAGTTTCATCGCGTCACCTATATTGTTTACGACGCGGATATCGACCGACAGACCGGCGCCAGCCTCGACGGTGCTCGCCTCATAATTCGTATCCGACACGAGCGTCAGGCGATACGTACCGGTGCCGGGCGCCGTCGGTGCATAGAGATTCGACGCGTCGGTCGCCGGTAACACGGGACAGATCAAAAAGCCCGGCGCATTTCGGAAATGCTCGGAGAACGTGACGACGACGCGGCCTTCTTCATCCTGAGATATACCGGTTATTGCCGTAAAGACGTCCGTTTCGCTGCCGAAACGGCGCACCAAAGGCGCATCTCCGGGCGTCTCCGGTTCAGGCGACGTTTCCGGTTGGACAGGCGCGCCGGCCTCATCCTGCGTGTTATCCGCCACCGGTTCAGCCGTGTCATCCGCTGATTCAGGCAAAGGCTCTTCACTAGCCTCAGGATTATCGACTTCGACACCGCCGCCGGCGGTCCCTTCCTCGTCCTCCGGCTGACTTTCCTGACCGCGCCGGTGGTTCACATGCGTCTGCAGGGAGACGACCGCATCTCGCGCGGTAAGCGACGTACCGTCAGAGAACGTGACACCTTCTTTCAAGGTAAATATGAGCGAGAGTCCGTCATCACTCCAGGCGAAGCTTTCGGCCAACACACCGCTCAGACGCCCGCCTTGTTCGTAATCGATCAAGGGGTCATAGAGGAGTTTATCGATCGCTCGATTTTGATACGTGCCGCCTCTGAGCGGATGATGCTGCTGCCTCGATGTCGTCCAGATCCGCACCGGTTCCGGTGACAATTCTACACCGGGTGCCGGCAGGGTCTGAACCGGCACCGTATCGCTGACCTGAACCTTCGTTTCAGAGACTGTCGGTGCGCAGGAAGCAAGCGGCAGAAAAAGCAAGACAAACGCCACCAAGTAAACGGTCAGCCGTTTCATACGGTCGTATCCTCCTGAAGGGAGACGCGGCTGATCGACCTCGCCTGACCGCAAAGCGGATCGAGCGTAATCACCGCCCCTTGTAAAACAGCCGGACCGTCACCGATCTCGTAGCGACTCGGCAGACGTTTCGTAAAACGGCGAAGTGACGACTCGATATTCATGCCGATCACGGAGTTCGATGGACCGGTCATCCCCAAATCGGTGATATAGGCCGTCCCCTGTCCCAGTATTCTCTCATCGGCCGTCTGGACATGCGTATGCGTACCGAGTACGGCACTGACCCGATCTTTCAGGAAGTGTCCCATCGCCGTTTTTTCGGCCGTCGCTTCAGCGTGAAAATCGATGATGACGCATTTGCCGAGCTTTTGTTCAGCGATGCTCTTAAGCCACTGATCGATTGCCTGAAACGGATCATCGAGACTGTCCATGAAGACGCTCCCGCTCAGATTGATCAGGACGATCGGCAGTTTTCCGGCATGGACGAGATACGGTTTACCAGGCCAGTCCGAAGGTCCGTTGATCGGTCGCAGAATCGGCCAATCGGCTTCTAGTAGCTCGATCACCTGTTTTTTGGCGAACGCGTGGTTTCCCAGGGTCAACGCATCGAGACCGGCGTCCAGGAGCTGCCTCGCACATTTTTCATCAAGGCCGAGACCGCCGCTCGCGTTCTCGGCGTTCGCAAAACAAAAATCGATCGAATATTGTGCTTTCAGCGCCGGAAGCCACATCTCTACAGCGCGTCTTCCCGGCTGACCGACGATATCGCCGATGGCTAAAATGTTCATCAAAAAACTATACAGGCCATGCCTGTTCCTTTCACCGGAACATTGTAGCACCAAACAAAAAAGGGAGACGTTTCGGTCTCCCCTCTTTGTGTCGTTTCTAAACTTCTTATTTTGCGTAGTCAACGTAGCGTGACTCCCGGATCATCGATACCTTGATCTGTCCCGGGAAGCTGACTTCATTTTCGATCTGCTTGGCGATTTCTCTTGCCTTCAAGGGCAGTTCATCGTCGCTGATCTTATCCGGCAACACCATGACGCGGATCTCTCTTCCAGCTTGGATGGCAAACGATTTTTCGACGCCTTCCATGGAGTTTGCGATCTCTTCGAGTTTCTCGATACGTTTGATATACGTCTCGATGTTCTCTCTCCTCGCACCAGGTCTCGCCGCCGAAATCGCATCGGCTGCCGCGACCAGATAAGAGATGAACCCGCTCGGTTCGACATCGCCGTGATGCGATTCAATCGCATTGATCGTCGGTTCGTCGAACTTGTACTTTCTGGCAAGTTCAGATCCCAGAGAGATGTGCGTGCCTTCCAGCTCGAAATCGATCGCTTTGCCGATATCATGCAGCAGGCCGGCGCGCTTCGCGACCGTCACGTCGAGATCGAGATCGGCGGCCATAATACCGGTCAGCCAGGATACCTCGATCGCGTGCTGCAAGACGTTTTGCCCGTAGCTCGTACGATACTTCAGACGTCCGAGAAGCTTGACCGCTTCCGGATGGACGCCGATGACGCCCGTCTCGAAGATCGCCTGTTCGCCGGCTTCGCGAATCGATACCTCAATGTCCTTGGTCGCCTTATTGACCATCTCCTCGATACGGGCTGGATGGATACGTCCATCCTGCACCAGCTTTTCGATCGTCAACCGGGCGATTTCCCGCCTGATCGGATCGAACGAGGACAAGATAACGGCTTCCGGCGTGTCGTCGATGATCAAGTCGACGCCGGTCAAGGTCTCGATCGTACGGATGTTTCGGCCTTCTCTACCGATGATTCGACCTTTCATCTCCTCATTCGGCAGCGCCACCACCGTTACGGTCGCATCCGACACGTAATCGGAGGCATAGCGCTGAATCGCCGTGACGACGATCTCTTTCGCCCGCTCATCCGCCCGCGCTTTCGTCTCTTCCTCCATCTGACGGTACATGACCGCCAGGTCATGGTGATATGCATGTCTCGCTTCGTCTAATACCTGCGTCTGCGCTTCTTGTACGGTCAATCCCGATACACGCTCCAGGGCCTGGATTCGTTCTTCCTCCAGTGCCAACAGGCTTTGCTCCGTGATCTGGAGCTGCCTCGCTTTTTGCTCGGCCTGCCGGTTTTGTTCTTCAGCTTGTTCGAGCTTTTTATCGAGGTTCGACTCTTTCTGGTCGATCCTGTTTCGCTCTCTCTGAAGCTCTTGTCGCCGGCTTTTGACTTCTCGTTCGATCTCTGATCGAACCTTTTGTACTTCCTGTCTGGCTTCGAGTAGAAACTCGCGTTTCTTCTCTTCACCTTCTTTTCTCGCTTCTCCGATCAGGCGTTCCGCCTTCTCTTCGGTCCGCTTTTGTTCTTCAGCCAGACGTATGCTTTCCTTGCTTAATCCTTTGCGATAATAGTTAACGGTTGCCCACCAAGCGATGGCGGCACCGACAATTAAGCCAATGGCAATATATACAAATATTATGCCAATCACCTCCATATTCAGTTTTCAAGATACAAGCGGTAAAGTCCGCCGTCGATTACTCGAATCTTGGCTCATGATATCCACCAGAGTACTGGCTTGTCAATGAAACAACACACAACAAGTGCACTAAATAGACACGGAAAGTTCCGTAATCTGCTAAGCTTTGCGGCATGGAGCTTTCATTTAAGGTCAAAGCCGTATACGACGGCAGACGGCTCGGCGACGTTCTGACTGAGCAGGAGCTCATGTCGACGAGACAGAAAAAACAGGTGCGTTTATACGGTTCGGCCTTAAGAAACGGTCAACCGCATCGCCTGATCGATCCCGTCTATGCCGGCGATGAGATCACCGTCAGTGACGGCGAGTCACCGGGTGAGGTGAAATCAGGGCATCGGTTTTCCGTTTTATATGAAGACCAGTACTTTATTGCCGTCAACAAACCGGCCGGTCTATTGACGCACCCGTCGATCCGGGATGATGAGAGCGTGCTCGATACACTCGGTCCGTCCCTGCGCGCCGTCGGTCGACTCGACAAAGGGACGAGCGGTGTCCTGTTGCTCGCGAAAGACGCGCACAGCCATTTTGTCGCCTCGACGATGCCGTCTCGAAAGCTCTATCTCGGCATCTGTCACGGTAGATTTCAAGAAAAACGCGTTACCTTGGAAGGGCCGATCCGGCGTTCGAATCAGCAATACATCAGGCGGGTCGTCCATCCGACCGGGAAAAAAGCGAGAACACGTGTCCTTATGCTCGGTTATGACGAGACCCGACATATCAGCCTCGCCGCTTTTCGGCTCGAGACGGGACGCACGCATCAGATCCGCGTGCATACGCTCTGGAACGGCAATCCGCTCGTCGGAGACTGGCTCTACGGCCTGCAAAATCTGGAAGATATATTCCCCGGGAAAGGTCTCGTCAAAGAAGATCGCGCGGCCTATGCGGCGTCGCTTTACACGGAAAAGGCGTTTCGGACGGACGACCTGATCGGTCGCGCCGCCCTCCACGCCTATGCATTGACCTTTTATCATCCGTTGACGCATCGCTATCAGCGGGTTGTCGCACCGCTTCCTAGCGACCTGAAGCGCCTTTGTGGATCAATCAGCCGAGACGCTCCTCGACGATCTGAAGAATCTCTTTAACCAGCGCCTCCGTCTTCTCGATCAGACTCTTACACTCGACCGCGACTTGGTTGACCAAGGCCTGATCTTCGATACCGGGCAGATTGATGCGGGCGTTATAGACGCCGCCTCTGACCGCAACTTCGAGACAAAGTGTCCCGACCGCCGCGTCCGAGATCGCATTCACGTTACCGAGCCTTGCCACGAGCGGGACCCGCTCCAGCGCCTGCGCGGCCAGGCGGGCAAAATAAAGCGGGATGTCCATCGCATGGATCTGCGCTTTTTGCATCGCTTCTTTCCTCGCCCGCTTTTCTTCTTCCGTGTCTTTCGGTAGACGAAGCGCGACCATGAAGCCGTCATAGGCGGCGATGTCTTCGCCGGATAGCTCGAGCAACCGATCTTTTTTGGCGGCAAAATACTCCGCCAGCGCTTTCATCTGTTCTTGATCCTCCGGAGCAAAGTCCGCAAAATACTTCTTGTTTACCGTCAACGCGATGACCATCGCGATCAGGGCGGCTCCCTGGCTGCCAGCCAGAGCAGAGACGCTGCCGCCGCCCGGCACCGGTTTTGAAGAGATCACGTCCTCGACATACGATCCTATCGTCTGGTTCTCTATCCTCATCGTTTCTTTCCCTCTCTTGTCAAAAAAATAAACGGCGCCCGTAGGCGCCGTATCGATTAATGCAGAATATGCGGCACCGCAGTTCCGCGGTAGACCATTTTGCCTTTTTTGAAGACGCGCTTCGTCTGGTTACTGCCCGGACGATAGAACAGCTGGTCCGGATCTCTCGAGTAGGAGACGAAGATGTCGGCCAGATAGCCTTCTTTCAATTGGCCGATATCGTGGCGGTCGATCGCTGCGGCCGCACCACGCGTCACCGCGAGCAAAACGTCGACCGGATTCATCTTCATCATGAAGACGGCGAGCGCCATCGCAAACTGGATGTTTTCGGTCGGGCTCGATCCCGGGTTGTAATCGGTTGAGATCGCGAGTGTCACCCCTTCTTTCAGCATCTTCTTTACCGGGGCGTATGTGTCTTCCATCAGGAAGTACGTCGTATTCGGTAAAACGCAGGCGACGGTGCCGGCTTTCGCCATATCCTTGATCCCCTTGTCCGAGACGGCCATCAGGTGCTCGGCCGACACACAACCGAGTTTGGCTGCGAGTTCCGCGCCACCGGACGACGTGATCTCATCGGCGTGAATCTTCAGTAAAAAGCCCATCTCCTTGGCCGCCTTCAAGAAACGCTCACTTTGCTCGATCGTGAAGAATTTATCTTCACAGAACACGTCGACAAAACGCGCCAAACGCTTTCTTTTGATAACCGGCAAAACGTCCTTGATCAGGTAATCGAGATAATCGTCCGGTCGGCCTTCGAATTCCGGCGGAATCGCATGCGCTCCCATGAAGGTCGACTCGATATCGATCCATTGGTAGCCGTTCAGATCGCGTGCCACTTCGAGGCAGCGGATCTCCGTCTCTTTGTCGAGTCCGTAACCGGACTTCGCCTCAAGCGTCGTCACACCGCAGGCGAGCATACGCTGCAGCGTCGCTTTGGAACGCTCGTAGAGCGCTTCGTAGGACGCGTCGCGTGTCTTTCTGACCGTATACAAGATGCCGCTCATCTCGTGGATGTCGAGGTAGCTCTCCCCTCTCAGTTTGGCACCGAGTTCATGGTGTCTCGACCCGGCATGCACGAGATGGGTGTGCGCATCGATGAAACCCGGCGTGACGAGGTGTCCGGTGTAGTCATGAACCTTGACACCGTCCGGGATATCGGCCTCATTGACGGTCAGCAGTGCGTCAATCTTGTCATCGACGATCTTGATGTAACCGTCAAACAACACAGGTTTCTCCGGATCGGCCGTAAAAATGCGATCGGAGCGAATGTACAATTCATTACTCATGCTTGGTCACCTTCTTCTTTCGGTAATAAATGTTGCTCTATGATCTGTTCAGGTTCGAACGATTCAAGCTGAAGGTAGTAGGACGCCGCATCGAACATCGCTTTCATCGGCATCAGGCCGATCAGTTCGCTGCCGACGACCGACACGCCGTAGCGCGCCGCCTCGTATTTCACCGTCTCCATCACCTGATAGAGCGACGATTTTTCATAGTCGGTCAGATTCATCGAGACCTGGGCGATGTTTCGGTCTTCGAGCATCACGCCCATCGCCTTGACGTAGCGGAGCCCGCCGCCGGCGTGCCGGATTTTTTTGGCGATTTTATCGGCGATCGAAAGATCACTCGTGCCCAGATTGATGTTGTAGGCGATCAACGGTTTTCTCGCGCCGAACGCCGTCACACCGGCCGATACATGCGGTTCAGCGGGACCGTAATCAGGCGTAAAGCCGCCGGCCATCTTCTCTTTCATGCCTTCGAACTGACCTCTTCGGATCGTGGCCAGATTCTCTCTGTCCGGCGTCGCCGCCGACTGTTCGTACAAAAATGCCGGGATGTTGAGTTCGGATGCAACTCTTTCCGCGACTGTTTTCGATAACTCGATGCAGTCTTCCATCGTCGCCTGTGAAATCGGGATGAACGGCACGACGTCGGTCGCACCCATACGCGGATGCGCGCCTTTGTGGGTGCGCAGGTCGATCAGTTCGGACGCCTTTTTGATCGCCAGAAAAAGTGCATCGGCGAGTGCCTCCGGCGGACCGATCACGGTCACGACGGAGCGGTTATGGTCAATATCGTCGCTGTAGTCGAGCAGCGTCACTTCGTCGGCTTGACGAAAGACATCGACGATTTTTTCGAGTGTATCTCCTGTACAACTGAAATTCGGAACCGATTCAATCAGTTTCATGTTGCCTCCCTCTTTCGTTATCTATGTTGATCTTCGTTTGTTTTTTCACGTACGTCAGAGACGATCCTGGCAAATGCGCCGTCGAGCGTGAGGACCTTCAACGCCTCAATATCTCCTGCCGGCATGCGGTCGTCGCCGAGCGTCGGTATATGCGTTCTGATTAGATCATACAACGCGTTTGTCGCCCGACCGAGCTTTTCGTCTGTGTGTTTACCCAAATCGATCGCCTGAGCGGCGACCATCAGCTCAATCGCCAGGACGTAGGCTGCATTTTTCACGATGGCAGAGAATTTTCTGGCCGCATGCGAACCCATACTGACGTGGTCTTCTTTATTTGCCGAGGACGGTATCGAGTCGACACTGGCCGGATGCGCCAGTACCTTGTTCTCCGATACGAGCGCAGCCGCCACGTACTGCGGGATCATGTAACCGGAATTGAGCCCGCTTTGCGGTGTTAAAAAGGCCGGTAAACCGGACAACTGCGGATTCACCATGCGCTCGATACGGCGCTCGGCAATATTCGCCAGTTCCGCTACGGCGATCGCCGCGTAGTCGAGCGGCAAGGCCAACGGCTCACCGTGGAAATGACCACCGGAGAGGATACGTCCATCTCGCAAGACAAGCGGGTTATCGTTGACGGCGTTCATTTCGATCTCGATCGCGAGGCGACAGGTGTTGAGAGCATCGAGCACGGCACCATGTACCTGCGGCGCACAGCGCAGCGAATATGCGTCTTGCACATCACCGGGGCGACTGTTCGTCAGATCACTGCCGGCGACGAGCGCCAGCACGAGCGCGGCCGTGTCGATCTGTCCCGGATGCGGTCTCAATTCATGCACTTCCGGCAGGAACGCGGCCGTGATCCCGCGCAGAGCTTCGAGCGTCAGAGAGAGCGATCCGGCGGCCGTCTCATATAATCTGAACGCGTCGAAAAGTGCCAGCGCGCCGATCGAGGTGATCAGCTGCGTGCCGTTGATCAGGGCGAGCCCGTCTTTACCGGACAGTCGTACCGGTGAAAGTCCCGCCTTCGAGAGCGCGTCGATTCCCGCTACTTTTTTCCCTTCGACAAACGCCTCGCCTTCACCGATCAAGACGAGCGCCATATGGGCCAGATTGGCCAGATCGCCACTCGCGCCGAGCGATCCCTTTTCCGGGATGTACGGCACGATGTTTCGGTTCAACAGCTCGGTCAACAGCCGACAGATGGCCGGATTGACGCCGGAGAAGCCTTTGAGCATCGTGTTAAGACGAAGCAGCATCATGCCTCTTACTTCGGCTTCGGCGAGCGGTTCGCCGACGGCGGAGGCGTGGCTTCGAATCAGGTTCAGTTGAAGCGTCTCATTTTCTTCAGGCTTGATCGTGACCCGGCTCAGCTCACCGAACCCGGTCGAAATACCGTAGGTCGGCACCCCCGACTCGACGATCCGACCGACCGTCGCAAAACTCTCGTTGACACGCTCGAGTGCCGTCTCGCTGAGGGTTATTTTTCTTTTGTGTCGCGCGACCTCGACGAAGGTGTCGAGATCGAGCGTATGACCGTCGAGAATCAGAGATGTCTTCATTGGGAGGCCGCCAGTTTCAATGCGATCGTGATCATCTGGTCGAGCCCCTTCTCACGCGCTTCCGGCGACAGTTGATCGCCTTTAATCACATGGTCGGAGATCGATAAAAGCGTCAGGGCGCGCACGCGGTGGCGCATCGCCGTCACGTAGAGTGCGTATGTCTCCATCTCGACGGCATCGACCCCGAGGTCGATCCAGATATCTCTGTCGGCTTTCGACGGTTCATAGAATACGTCGGCGCTCTTGATGTGCGACACGCGCAGATTTTTTCCCATCTCCTCACTGATCGCGGCGGCTTTTGCCAGGAGCTCAAACGACGGGCCGGCCGACAGCGTGCCCTGCACGTGGAACTGGTTCGCCCAGTTGGAGTCGGTCGAGACGAATCCGGCGGCCAAGAGATCACCGATGTTGACGTCGTCGCTGTAGGCACCGGCCGTGCCGATCCGGATCAGGTTCTTAACGCCGTACTCGGTGATCAGCTCATGGCTGTAGATCCCCATCGACGGCATGCCCATCCCGGTCCCCATCACCGAGACTTTTTTTCCTTCAAACGTGCCGGTGTAACCGAACATATTTCTGATCCGGTTGAAACACGCGGCGTCTTCGAGATAGTTTTCAGCGACAAATTTTGCCCGCAGCGGGTCGCCCGGTAACAGAATCGTCTCGGCGATCTGCCCTTTTTTGGCTTCAATATGCGGTGTACTCATAAATGTCTTTCCCCCTCTTTGCAAGTAAGCATCTTTTATAAATAAGCATCGTTTATCAAATAAGCATCGTTATTTTTTGATTATTCTGTCGTTCGCTGACCATCACCCTATGTCCGCCTTTCAGCGAGCATCGTTTCCGCCAGGGCCAAGGTCGCTTTATCATCCGGTCTGCCGGACAAAAGCCTCGCAATCTCTTTGATGCGACTCTCGCCTTCCAGTTTTTCGAGTGACGTATTCGTTCTGGCAGCGACTTCTCTTTTTTCGATCAGGTAGTGGTGATCGGCAGCAGCGGCGATAGCGGCACTATGCGTGACGCAAAAGACGTGGTGCAGAGCGCCGAGCGCGCGCATCTTTTCGCCGACGAGGCGCGCCGTATGGCCGGAGATACCGGCGTCGATTTCGTCAAACACGAGTATCGGCACATCGTCTTTTTCCGCGAGGATGCTCTTGATCGCGAGCAACACGCGCGCCGCTTCCCCGCCCGAGGCGATCTTGGCCAAAGGCAATAGCGGCTCGCCGATATTCGGCGCGATTAAGAAACGTACGACGTCTCTTCCACCGGCCGCGTTTTGCCAGTCTTTCGTGTCGGCTTCTTCCACCTCGATTTCGAAGCGCACGTTTTTCATGTCGAGATCTAAAAGCGCCTGGCGGATGGAATCGGCAACCTTTTTGGCCGCTTCACTCCTGATCTTATGCAGTTCGTTGGAACCGGTCAGAAGCTCTTGCTCCAGTACGTCAAGTCTTGCTTCGATCTCGGCGATACGCGATTCCGCATTGATCAGCGTGTCGTACTCTTTTTTACTCTGATCAAGAAAATGAAAAATATCGTCGATCGTCGGACCGTACTTGTACTTTAATTTGCCGTAGACATCAAGTCGCTTTTCCGTCGCTTCGAGCGCTTCCGGGTCGAGATCGATCCGCTCAAAAAAGCGCGTCAGTTCATGCTGCACACCGTCCAGAACGGCGAGCGCTTCATTCACGCGATCTTTTAAACCGGCGACGGTACGACTCGCCTTGGCGGCTACGCTCAATTTGTCACCTATCTCGTTTAAAAGATCGAGTGCATTTTTCTCTTCGGATTCACCGAGCAAATCGATCGCACCTGCCAGATCGCCTTGGACCTTGGCGAGCGTCTTATTCAGCCGGCTCGTCTCCTGCAGACGTTCTTCCTCGCCTGCTTTCAGTTCGGCGTCTTCGATCTCTCTAATCTGATGCGTTAGAAGATCGGCACGTCTCGCTCGTTTTTCCGGATCGCGTCCGAAAGCCGAAAGCTCTCGACGTAGCGAGAGCCATTCCTGACGAGCCGTTTCAAATGCGCTGTGTGGCGCTTCGAGTCCTTCACGGCAGAAGCGATCGAGTAACGGCCGGTGCGTCGTCTCATCGAAAATGCGTTGACCTTCGCGCTGACCGTGGATCGCGATCCAGGTTTGACCGACCTCTTTCAGTTGACCGACGGTCACGATCCGGCCGTCGATCCTGGCGACGGTGCGACCGCTAGCCAGAACATCTCTGCCTAAAATCGTCTCCTCCCCGTCCGCCGTTTCGACGACGGCGGAGAGCAAAGCTTCGTTCGCACCGGTACGAACCATCGTCGTATCGGCCCGATCTCCCGACAACTGGGCGAGTGCTCCGATCAGGATCGATTTTCCGGCACCGGTCTCACCTGTCAGCACGACAAATCCCGGCTCCGGCCGAAACGTCAGATCGGCGATCAGAGCGAAATCCCGAATGTCGAGTTCACGCAGCATCGGTTAGTTTTTTGGCAGTTTTCTTCCCATCATCGGATCGGCCTGTGAAATCTCGATCAGTCGTTCACGCATCTGTTCGGCATGCTGATTCGTGTGCGTGGCGATGAAGATCGTGTCGTCACCGGCCAGAGATCCCATCAGATCCTGCAGATGCATCGAATCGAGCGCGGCAGCTGAGCCGGGCGCCATGCCGGGCAGCGTCTTGATGATCACGAAGTTTTGCGCCACGTCGATCGAGACGACCGAATCGCGAAACGCGTTCAGTTGTCGTCCCGAAGCGCCTTCGCCCGAGCGATCCATCAGTACGTAGCGCTTCTGGCCTTCGCCTGTCATCACCTTGATGATGCCGAGTTCCATGATGTCACGCGATACGGTCGCCTGCGTGACCTCCATATCCGATTCGATCAGCAAACGTACCAGTTCTTCCTGTGTCTCGACGACATGGTCCTTGATCAAACGAATAATGCGTGATTGTCGTTGATTTTTGTCCGGTTTCATGCAGTGGTCCCCCGTTGCTGTATTTTTGCCGACAGCGTCTCATAGAATCGATTACCGCCGAGCCTTATTAGACGAAATACGTCCTCTGCACGTCGAATATCGAGATATTCGCCGTGACTTAAAGGAAAATTAGTCTGACCGTCGACCGACACGATGGCCGGTTCCGGATACCAGTCGATCGACAGTCTTATATAGGAATCTTCTGAAGCGATATAGCTTCGATTATGCAGTGAATGCGGACAGATCGGTGTGATCAGGAGGAGCTGCACGCCCGGATGGACGATCGGGCCGCCGGCTGACAGCGCATAGGCGGTCGATCCGGTCGGCGACGAGACGATCAGTCCGTCACCGGGTACGCGCTCGACCATCTCCTCGTCGATCTGAAGCGAAATCGTGACGATTCGGCCGGACAGTCCGCGACCGAGGACAATATCGTTTAAAGCGCGTTGCTGATGGATCACCCTGCCGCCGGCATCGACGGCCGTGGCCGAGAGCATCATCCGTTCTTCGATCACGTATTCTCTGGCAAACAGTTGATCGATCGCCGCCTCGAGCCGTTCCGGCATGATCTGCGGTAAAAAACCGACGCTTCCGAGGTTGACTCCGATCGTCGGCACGTTTTGCCAACCCGGCAGATTGAGTGACGAGAGAAACGTGCCGTCGCCGCCAAGACAGATCAACAGATCGGCGTCTTCATGAAGCGACTCGACGTACTTGACACCCGGTAGATCGACATGCTCCTTCATCTCGGGGAGCATCAGCGAAACGCCACCTTTCCTTCGGATATGCGTGATCAGTTGCTTTGTATACGTAAAAGCTGTATCCCGTAACGCATTGGGAAAAACCGCTATTTTCATCGATGTCCTCTCGTCTCGACTTGTATGTTTATGACAGTCTCGGCGATGCCTTCCGCATCAAGCTTCTCTTTCGCCAAAAGCCGTTCTCGCGATGCCTGTCCGGTCGTCAGATCTCTATGCCCGAGGCACACGATCTGACCGGCAAAGCCGCGGGCTTTCAGTTCGGCTGCGATCGATTCAGCGGCACCGCCCAGGGCGACTCCGTCTTCCACGATCACGAGAAGCTCAACCGTTTCGATCCATTCCATCATACCATCAAAATCGAACGGTTTCGTGCAAAGTGTCGATAAATGTCTGGTCGCTATGCCTTTTCTCCTCAATATTGCCGAGGCATCGCTCGCCTCTTCGAAGAGCGCACCGATCGACAAGATCGCGACATCGCCTTCAGCGCCGTGCGAAATGACGTCGTACGGGTTGTCTCTCTTGAAGAGCCCGGCCGGCGCTTCACTGCGTGGATAGCGGATTAAGACGGGAGACGAGAGCGACACGGCTTCCTTCAGCGACATGCTTAATTCTTCCTTTGTCGCCGGCGCGAATACCGTGAGGTTTGGCGGCAATTTGGCAATCGCCAGATCATAATAGCCCTGATGCGTCGGTCCGTCGGCGCCGACGGCACCGGCTCGATCGATCGCAAAGACGACCGGCAGGTTTTGCAGACAGACGTCGTGGATCACCTGATCGACGGCGCGCTGCAAGAACGTGCTGTATAGAGCGACTACCGGCTTTAAACCTCCGGCTGCGAAGCCTGCCGCCAAAGTGACGGCATGCTGCTCGGCGATGCCGACGTCGAAGAAACGGTTCGGATACGTCGTTTCGAAAGCCAGAAGCCCGGTACCGGACGTCATCGCCGCGGAGATCGCGATCAGTCGCGGTTCCTTCTCGGCGAGCGCCAGCATCTCCTTACCGAACACGTCGGAAAACGTCTCGCATTTGGTCGAGGTGCGACACGCGCCGTTTTCAATCACAAACGGTGCGACGCCGTGGTACTCGGACGGTTCCGACTCGGCAAAATCGTAGCCTTTGCCTTTGACGGTCGAGACGTGGAGTAAGACCGGCCCCGGAATCTCTTTGATATGTCTAAAGTAATCGATCAGCTGAAAGAGATCATGTCCGTCGACCGGACCGTAATAGCGAAATCCCAACTGTTCGAAAAAGACGCTGTTCAAGTCGGCCGCGATATACGATCGGCCTTTTCGCTTCAGATAACGAAGCCAGGTCGAGATGCGACGCCCGGGGCGCCCCATCCGTTCGAGGCGCGGCTCCCAGGTCGATTTCAATTTCCAGTAACGGCGCGAGAGCCTGACCTTCTCCAAGTGGCGGCTGAGGCCGCCGACGGCTCGATCGATCGACATCTGATTATCATTCAGGATGATGATCACGTTGTCTTCATGTTGACCGACATCATTCAACGCTTCAAAAGCCATACCGCCCGAGAGCGCTCCGTCGCCGATCATGGCGATGACCTGGCACTCTACGCCTTGCAGGCGCGCAGCGCGCGCCAGCCCGGCCGCCGCCGAGACGGATGTACTACTGTGGCCTGTCTCAAAGACATCATACGGACTCTCTGCGCGCTTCGGAAAGCCGGCGATACCGTCTTCTTTTCTGAGCGTTGAAAAACGGTCACCGCGACCGGTCAGAAGTTTCCAGGGATAACACTGATGCCCGACATCGAAGATCATCTGATCGTTCGGGAAATCGAAAACGTACAAGAGCGCGATGGTCAGTTCGACGACACCGAGATTCGACGCTAAATGACCTCCGGACGAGGCGACCTGCTTGATAATCATCTCGCGTATCCGGCCGGCCAACTGGCGTAGCTCGTCTATCGTCATTTTTTTCAGCGCGTCCGGTGCCGGCAGTGCCTGATTCACATCGTTAACTGTCACCATGTCTCTTTATATCTTTAAATCCGTAATCCGTCTTGACGTGTTAATAATCTCTTTGCTCAAGGTAATGCCAAATGGAGGCTAGATCCGTAACATCCAAGCCGGCTTTTGCCGCCCGCTCGAGGCCTTCTTTCGCCCGTTGCATCGTCTCAGAAAAGAAACGCTCCGCCTTTGCTTCACCGTACCAGGTGACAAACGTCAGTTTGTCGTCACGCTGATCCTTGCCGACCGTCTTGCCGAGTTTTTTGCTGGTCGACTGAACGTCGAGCAGATCGTCCTTGATTTGAAAGGCGAGCCCGAGATTGTCGGAAAACAATAGAAGCGCCTCGCGCACATCGTCCGAGGCACCGCCGAGCGCGGCCCCGGCCAGCACGGCCGCCGAGATCAAGGCGCCCGTCTTCTTTTGTTGAATCAGGCGAAGCGCCTGCTCCGGATCATGGGGTCTTTCCTCTTCCAGATCGAGGCATTGACCGCCGATCATGCCATGAAAGCCGGCTGCTCGACCGATGATCGAAGCGGCTTCGATGCGCTTTTCATCAGGATTGTCCCTGATCGCAGCCAGCATCGTCTCGTAGGCCAGATTCAAGAGGCCGTCACCTGCCAGAATCGCGTTCGCTTCACCGAACGCTTTGTGGTTCGAAGGCCGGCCACGTCTCGTATCGTCATCATCCATCGCCGGCAGATCGTCATGGATCAACGAATAGGTGTGGATCATTTCCAAAGCGGCGGCGAACGGCATGGCTACTGTTTCCTCAATGTCAAACATGGCGGCCGTGCGAAGCAGCAGTGTCGGCCTGATTCTTTTGCCGCCGGCGGTCAGACTGTAGGCGGCAGCCTCGACCGCGCGACCACCTTCCATCTTGGAAATGGCCGGCAACAATCCTGACAGCGCGCTTTCGATCCGCTCGAGCAAGAGGTGATCAGCGGTCATCGAGCGGTGTCTCCGTCTCATCTTTTTCCATTTTGGCGAGGCGCTCTTCCACCCGGTCAAGTTCCTTCTGGCAGCGCTTCACCAGTGCCATCGCTTCTTCAAAACGAGCGAGCTGATCGTTTAGGCCGAGTTCCCCTCGTTCCAATTCGGCGGCGATGATCTCCAAGCGTTTCATATCTTCTTCATATGAATGCTCTCGTTGCTCTTCTTGCCCGCTTATTTCGAGCCCCGGAATCTGCATCTGTTCGTTATCCATCGGATTCGTCCTCCGTCTCTTTCTTTATATCATCGACCGTCACCGCGAGGCTGCCGTCGGTCAGGCGTATTATCAAATCGGCACCTACGTTTGTCTCTGTCGTACTCTGTATGATCCGGCCGTCACTCGTCGTGACAAATGCGTAGCCGCGCTTCAAAGCGGCGGCCGGATGCAAAAGCGCCAAGCGTTCCTTCGTACCGGCGAGCGTCACACTGGCCCGGTGCAAGGCTTCCCTAATCTGCCTTTCAATCGTTTGTTTCAGCAAGTGAAGCGATCGTTCATCGTCTTCTTTTTTCCGACGAAGCGATCTCAACAATTGATCGCGCAACAGATCGAGCGTCTGACGTTTCGTCTCGAGCACTCTGGCCGGATGCCTGAGCGCGATTCTCGTCTGCCAGGACGAAAGCTCCCGTCTTCTCTGTTCGACCAAACGCTGCAACGACAGCGTGAGGCGGTTTTTTACGCGCTCGAGTGCCGTACTCAATTCCTTCCTCTGCGGCATGACAGCACCGGCCGCTGCGGTCGGCGTCGGCATTCTAAGGTCGGCGGCAAAATCGGCGAGCGTCACATCCGTCTCGTGGCCGACGGCTGAAATCACGGGGATCTTTGAGTCTCGGATGGCGCGTACGACGATCTCTTCGTTATAGGCATAGAGATCTTCAAACGAGCCGCCGCCTCGACCGACGATTAAGACATCGACTTTTCGTTCGCGGTTCGCCTGCTCGATCGCCTGCACGATCTCGCCCGGCGCGTTTTCGCCCTGCACAGCCGTCGGGTAGAGCAAAAGGTCAAAAGACGGCGCCTGTTTTCGCAAGACGACGATCATGTCGGATAAGACGGCACCGGCCGACGAGGTGATTACGCCGATCCGTTTCGGCCAGTATGGGATCGGGCGTTTTTTGGCTGGATCAAAGAGGCCTTCTTTTTCGAGTCGCGCTTTCGTTTCCAGGAACCGCCGGTAGAGCTGGCCAACGCCTTCTTCTTCCAGGTGCTGCACGATCAGCTGGAAGCGACCGTCTTTTTGATAGAGCGCGGCCCTGGCCCGACAGACGACCTTCATACCGTCTTTCGGTTCGAACGCCAGTCTCGCCCGTGCGATACTGAAAAAAACGCAGGATACCTGCGCTCTATCATCTTTCAACGTGAAATAGTAGTGTCCCGACGGGTAACGGCGACCGCCCGATATCTCGCCGACGATCGACAGATTCGAAAGTACCGTATCCTCGCTTAAGCGCGCCGCCACATATTCGTTCAGCCAACTGACGGAACGAAGGAGTTCAGACATCAGCTGACCTCATCGATGTCGTCGTCATCAAACAAGTTCTCGTCCGGTTCTTCGTCGGGGCAGAGTTGACGGTAGATCGTGCCGAGTACGGCGTTGATATAGGAACGGGATTCGTCGTTCGAATATTTCTTGGCCAACACGACACACTCATTGATTGAGGCGGCGCTCGGTACGTCCTCGGCGTAGCAGAGCTCGTACGTTCCGATTCTAAGAATCGTCAGATCGACGAGCGGCAAACGCGAGATATCCCACTTATGCAGGGTCGGAGCGATCATGTCGTCGAGCTCTCGCACTTTTTGACAGACGCCTTTCATCAGCCGTTTGAAAAATAAGAGATCAGCACCAGAAATCTCGTTTTCTTCGACGAAGCGATGAAACTGGGCTTCTTTGTCGTCCCGCTGCACTTCATAGCTGTAAAGAAGTTTAAAGGCGGCTTCTCTTGTACTACGTCTACCCATCAGCGAAACAACCCCGGCGGAAATATTTTGTCCAACAAATTTCTCACGGTCTCACGGTTGGAAAACCAGCGCATACCGACGAAATAGCCGCCGAGCGTCGCGGCGACCACAAAGAGCATTCTGAAAAAGCCGAAGGTGACCCAGAGCAAAGACAGTACCAGGCCGATAACGGCACCGACGGCTCCCGGGTTCCAGGAGGCGAGACGATCGCCGAGCGAAACCAATACCTGCTTGATCTGACGCATCTATCGTTCCACACGCGTGGCCATCGCTTCGACCTTATTGATTCTGACCGGCACTTCAGCCACTTCGATACCGGTGTATTTCTCTACGTCCTTTTTCACGCGTTCTTGCACGCGCGCCATCATGACCGGCAATTCGACGTCGGGATACGTCATGATCGTCATTCTGACCGACAGCTTATCGCCGCCGATCGAACCGACGGCCGCTTTCGCGTATTTAACGCCTGACTGGGAGGCCTTGGCGGCGTTCAGGGCGATACTTTCGATCGCGCCGACGCCGATATCGATATTACCGATCTCACTTTTTTGCAGGCGGGCTTTGCGCAGCCTGCCGGTGATTAAGACAAAAGCGAACAAAACAAGAGATAAGATCAGACCGACGCCGCCGACAATGATCGCCACCAGCCGATCTCCGGCGCGATTGGCGAGACCGGAAAACCAGACGATAAAGCCGTCCAGAACGGTCGGTGAGATACCGAGCGTCAGGATAAACAGGAAGACAACTCCCAGTAAGAACGCCATAAACAGTATCAAAGCCCGCGTCAACAGATTCATAATGCTAATCCTCACCTATCTCCACGCCCATCACGTGGACATGTACCGAGTCGACTTCGAGACCGGTAAAACGCTCCACGTCGCGCTTGACGTTTTCTTGTATATGCCAGGCGACATCGGGAATCGTCAGCCCGTAAAGCACATTCGGATACACGGTCATCTCAACGGCGTTTCGCGCATCATCGGAAAATGAGACCCGTACACCGTTGCCCTCGTGTTCATAGCCGAACGCTTCCTTGAGCGAGGCGACGACTCCGGCATCCAAAGAGACGACGCCCTCCGTCGCGAGGGCTGCTTCCGCCGCATACTGCGCGACGAAGCCTCTCGACATCGTTCGTTCGCCCTTGATGGACCAGCCGCCCCGATCTTGTTCCATCTCGCTTAAGCGCGCTCCAGATATTCGCCGGTTCTCGTGTCGATCCGGATCACTTCGCCCTGCCCGATGAATAACGGCACTTTCACCACGTGACCGGTCTCCAGCGTCGCATTCTTGCTCGGATTATTCGAGGTGTCGCCCCGCACGGCCGGTTCCGTATCGACGATCTCCAGCTCGACAAACGTCGGCGGCTCGACCTCGATCACTTCGCCTTTATAGCTCATGACACGACAGACGGTGCCCTCTTTCAAAAATGGCAGAATATCGGCCAGCATCTCACGGCTGAACGGCAACTGCTCATATGATTCGGTATCCATAAAGTAGAAAAGATCGCCGTCTTGATACAGATACGACATATCGCGGCGTGAGAGCTGTGCCTGTTCAAACTTCTCGGAAGGGTTGAACGACCGTTCCACGACGCTGCCTGTCTTCACGTTTCGATATTTCGTTCTGACAAAGGCGGCCCCTTTGCCCGGTTTCACATGCTGAAACTCCACTACCTGGTAAACCTGACCGTCCATTTCGAACGTCATTCCGTTGCGGAAATCACCCGCACTGATCATAAGAACCTCCTCTTTAGGGGGCAAACTTTCGCCCGAGCCTTATCTTGCCCTAGTTTACGGTATCAGTCAGACGTTTGTAAACGACCGACGAGCGGCGCCTCCGGCACAGAGCGATACGTCTTTTTCCAAAGCGCGCCCATCACCTTTTCGGCGATCCGTTTCAGACGGATCGTGAACAGTTCTTTCGGATCTCTCAAGGCCACCCAGAGAGACGGTGCGCCGAGCCTGTTGGCCGACCACACGTCCGTGATCAACTGGTCGCCGACGACCAAAACGTCGCGAGGAGTTAACTTTCTCCTTTCGAGCAAGGTCTCTAATGCGTCAGTGTTTGGCTTTTTCACCCCTTCGACCGCTTCGATCCCGAGTCCCGAAGCAAAACGCTTATCTCGGTCATACGCCGCATTCGAATAGAGCATGACCGTCAGGCCGGCCTCTCTCATAAGGGCGACCGCTTCTTTCGCGTATGCATCCGGTCTATCGCTCCCGTGCACCGCGAGTGTGTTGTCGAGGTCGACAGCGATCAGCTTGATGCCGTGTGCTTTTAGTAACGCCCAATCGACTGTCCGCAGGTCGGCAGCCCGCATGGTCGGCACAAACCGCCCGATCAGGCCTTTTCTACTGCTTTCTTTACGCCAGGTTGTATCCGTCATGGGCGTATTGTATCATGCGCCTTGTGAGGCATTCTTATGATTGTATGTAAGTTCGGCGGGACGAGTCTGTCCGATGCCGTGCAGATAAAAAAAGTCGTGTCGATCATGCGTGAAGATCCGAGACGCCGCGTGATGGTTGTGTCGGCACCCGGCAAACGCCACGCGAATGACACGAAGGTGACGGATCTCCTCTACCAGATGGCGGAGCTCGCATTTTGTCGTCTCGAGACGGACGCCGTCTTTCAGGTGTTTGAAGAACGGCTCCAGGAGACGATCTACGATCTCGGTCTCGACGGTGATTTAGCGTCGTCCTTGCTCCGCACCTTGGAGACGAGACTTTCTCGCAAAGACCTGTCTAAAGAAGCGTTTTTCGATCAGATCGTCGCTTTCGGCGAGACGTGTTCGGCGCGCATCATCACGCGTTACCTGAACGTCAATCACCTACCGGCTCGTTTTGTCGACCCGGTCGCCGGCGGTCTTCTTTTGCACCGCGTGCAGGGTCATACCGTGATCGACGATAAAAGTTACCAGAAACTCGGCGAGAGTCTGCAACCGAAAAAAGACGGTGAAATCATTGTCATGCCCGGCTTTTACGGCGGCGACGAGCGAGGGCACATTGTCACCTTCTCACGCGGCGGTTCCGATATATCGGGTGCCGTCGCTGCTGCCGCGATCGACGCCGAACTCTACGAAGTGTGGAGCGACGTCGACCATGTGTACGCCGTTCATCCGGGACTCGTCCATCATCCCTGCCCGATCCATGAGATGAGCTACCGTGAAATGCGTGAGCTCGCCTATATCGGTTTTACGATCGTCCATCCCGAAGCACTGCAGCCGGTCTTCGACAAAAGGATCCCGATCTCCGTCAAGAACACGAATCAACCGAACGGAGCCGGCACGAACATCGTCCACGAACGCGGCCCGATCGACCATCCGGTGACCGGTATCGCCGCGGCCGATCATTTCTGCGCCGTCAGCATGCGCCGCGTGTTGTCCAACCCGCAAGTCGGCGTCCTCGCCTCGATTTTGAATATCTTCGCCGATGAGGATATCTCAATCGAGCACGCACCGACCGGTATCGACTCGGTCAGTATCGTCATCCGTGAGGTCAATTTTCCACCGGAAAAAGAAGAGCGCGTCGTGCACCGCCTGATCCATGAACTCGGTTTTTCACCGGTGGTCGCCAGAAACCTCTCGGCCGTCATGCTGGTCGGCGAAGGGATGTTAGACAGCATCACGGTCGTCTCGCGGGCGGCCGAAGCGCTCGCGAGTCAACGCATCTCCGTGGAGGTCATGCTGCAGGACTACTATGAGATTTCGATCTTGTTCATGATGTCGGAAGCCGAGCGCGAGCGGGCCGTACCGGCGCTCTATCAGGAGTTTTTCAGTACCTGCCCCGATTAATGATTACGGCCTTTTGGCGCGGTCGATCACCTGTGACGTATCGAAAAAACGGTTGAAGCGCGACTCACCGGGATTATTCAAGACTTCCCCGTTCACCCAGTTCATATCGATGTGGGTGTAGCCGTTGCCGTAACCGAAATAGGCGCCGCCGCCTTTGGCGAGCAGACGCGAGTACCCTAAATCGACGAGCAGATCGGTCTTTTCGCGGACCGTGTTCACGTGCCGGCCGCCCGGATAGACGAGCGTGTTCACCGGGCCGATCAGCGGGCTGATCTCCGCCTTGAACGTCTCGTCGTCGAGCCGTATCGCTTCAGCGGAGACATCCGGCAGACTGAGATCTCCATACGTGTTGGAAGCGAAACGGTAGCCGTCGGCTACCAACTGGTCGGCGATCGCTTTTGCGACTTTCCTTTCCACCTCGATCGATTCCTCCGAATAGGCGGTGACCGAAAGACCGTGCGCAGCACGCTGCTCCGCTCTGAACTGAGCCTGCGTCTCATTTAATGCATAGCCAAAGAGCCCGTATTGACCGAGCACGGCGATCGTCGCCTTGGCCCCGTTATAGGAAAAGTCGGGATAGTCGGCGATAAACGACTCGAGAATCGAGATCGCGTCGCTTCCTTCTCTCAAGACCGTCTCGCCGCCTTCATCGGTCATCGCGCCGACGACCCTGCCGGAAGCATCGAGTGCCAGTTTTTCCACCGTACCGCTCAGATATCGGGTCGTCGCCAGATGGAAGCTGTCGAACACGAGGACGAGCGGTTTTTTGCCTTCGGGAATCTTGAATTTGTGAAAGACGCCGCTGTCGGTCAAAAAGAGGTCATCGGCGACCAACACATAGTCATTGTCGTAGAGCGCTTTGAGCATCGCTTCAAACTCACTCGTCAACAAAAGAAGTCGATCGGCGGCTGCCGCGTACGGACCGCCGCCAAACGCGCGTTCCGGATCGGCGATCAACGGTCTCAGTGCGATATGGTCGACCGGGCGATCCCATTCGAGAAATGACTTCGGCAGATGCTGGTCGATCTCGACGTTGTAATTCAGAAGTGTCTGATCATAGGGAAAGATCGGCAGGATCGTATTTAAGCGCTCGCGTGCGAAGTAAAACTTTCGCTGCTCAATCAGGCCGGAGATGATCGTCTTCGATTCATCGAGGAGCAGTGCTTTCGCGTCTTCGCTGCGCTTTGCCACATAACCGGCCGTGAAGTGCGGGATCGAGCGGTCTTCGGCGAGTCGTTTCCAGCTTTGCACGGCGTCGAACCAGCGGCTTTCCGCCATGATCGCTTCGGCTTCCAGAATCTTCGGACGTGTACTGACCATCTCGGCATACTCCTGTCCGACCCGGCCGTAGGTACGGTATACGACATCGATTCTGAGACTTTGCTCCAGCATGTGCGACATATCGTCATCGCTTCCTTCACCGCCCAGATAGCGGTAGGCAAAGTCTAAGAAGGAAGAGAGCAAGACGTTCGCCGACAACCGGTCATAATCACTGAAAAAAGCGCGGTCGTCATCGCTTAACGTCGCGCCGTCTAAAATCGCCTGAAAACGACGTTCCGCCTCTTCCGACACCGTCGTTTCGATCGCGGATGCGACCTTTTCCCCGGCTTCCCTGCGCGGTGAGTCGGCAGGTGCTGTATTTTTTTCTTCGACGGCCTCGTCATACATCTTCAAGACAGCTTGGCGGTCGTCTTTCTCATACGCCGCGCGGAAGGCTGCTTCCGAGACGACTGGACGCCAGTGCGAGCGTGTAACGAACCAGACGCTGAAGATACCGGCGATAAGGAGCACGACGAGCGCGACGGCGAACACGGTGCGAAGCGGGAAACGGCGTTTCATGCATCAAACCTGAGCTGACGGCTCTCCAGTAACTTGTCCTTGACGGGACGGCCGCCGGCCGGAATCTTTTTGATCACAAACGGATCCATCTTGAAATTTTCAAAGGCGTCGGCGCGCCTGACCATCTCGACCTTTTGTCCTTTCGGCAGGCGCATTACCTGCACGCCCTGTGACGTACGGGTTGCCTTGATCGGGATCAGGTCGGAGGAGACGACCGCCAGTTTTCCCTGCGTCGAGATGAATGCGTAGTCGACCGTCTCATTCGCCAGATGATCGACGTAGACGAGCGGTGAGCGGTCGGAATAGGCACTGACCAGTTTGCGTCGTTTCGATTTCGTCTCGTAGTTGGAGAGCGCGACACGAAGCGCCTTCCCGTTTTCGAAACAGTAAAGCAGTTTTCCCTCATAGCCGTCGTCGAGCGGCAAGATGTATTCGATGATCTCCCCCGGATCGAGTTCCAAAAGATTCGGCGTGTAATCGCCGAAATCGGACGGTCGATGGTCATCGACCTCATAGAGCGGCAGACGATAGGCGTTCGCCTTATTCGAGATAAAGAGAATGACCGACTTGTTGGTCGCTTCGTAAGAGAGACGGATCTCGTCATTTTCTTTCAGTTTCAATTCGGCACCGGTACGCAGCGACGTCAAGGCAAGTTTTTTAAAGTAGCCTTCGTTCGTCAGGAAGATCCGGACGTTGTAGTCCTCGATCAGGTCCGTCTTTTTAAACGTCTTCACTTCTTCCTTGTCGATTAGGATCGTCTTTCGTTCACGCCCGTATTTTTTGGCGATATCGAGCAACTCGCGCTTGATCTTCGTATTGATCCGGCGTTTGCTCGCCGCCAGTTGGCGCAGATCCTCGATCTCCTTTTCAAGAGAGGCGATCTCGGCCGTGCGACGCAGCAAGACTTCACGGTTCAACTGCCGCAGCCTGATCTCGGCGACAAACTCAGCCTGACGCTCGTCGATCGAAAAACCGGCCATGAGGCGCGGCACGACGTCTTTTTCAAACTCCGTCTTGCGGATGATCGCAATCGCCAGATCGATGTCGAGCATGATCTCTTCGAGACCACGCAAAAGATGCAGGCGATCCTCCAGTTCGGCACGCATAAAGTCGGCTTCCCTGCGCACGCAATTGCGCCGCCAGGAGAGCCATGCTTCCAATATGCCTCGCACGCCCAAAAGCTGCGGCTGGTTTGCGACGAGAATATTGAAGTTGGCTGAAAAGCCGCTTTGCAGCGATGTCATCTGGAGCAGCTTTTGCATCAGGACGTCGGGATCGACACCGCGCTTGTATTCCAAACTGATCGACAGGCCGTTTAAATCGGTCTCGTCTCTGACATCGGTCAGATCGCGGATCTTTCCTGATTTCGCGAGTGCCGCAATCTCATCGATGATCGCTTCGACCGTCGTCGTATACGGGATCTCGGTTACCTGAATCCGTCCCGCCTTCTTATCGACCGAATAGACGGCACGGAGCTGAAACGTTCCCCGACCGGTCTCATAGATGCGCCGCATCTCATCTTCATCATAGAGTAGGCGACCACCGGTTGAAAAATCAGGCGCTGGCATCAAGGTCAGCAAATCGACATCGGGATCATCGATGAAGGCGGCCGTCGCCTCACAGACTTCTTTCAGGTTAAACGAACAAATATTGCTCGCCATGCTGACCGCGATCCCCTGATTGGCGTTCACCAGGATCGTCGGGAACTGCACAGGCAAGAGCACCGGTTCTTTCATCGTGCCGCTGTAGTTGTCCATGAAATCGACGCTGTTACGATTCAGACCGGAAAATAAAAGTTCCGCACTTTGATCGAGTCGAACCTCCGTATACCTAGAGGCGGCATACTGCATATCGCGCGAGAAGACGCGGCCGAAATTACCTTTGGAATCGATCCACGGATGGATCAAGGAGCCATTGCCTCTCGTCAGACGCACCATCGTCTCATAGATCGCCTGATCGCCATGCGGACTCAGAGCCATCGTCTGACCGACGACATCGGCCGACTTGGCCCGGCTGCCGCCCAAAAGCTTCATCCGGTACATCGTGTATAGGAGCTTTCGATGCGACGGCTTAAATCCGTCGATCTCCGGAATCGCCCGGGAGACGATGACGCTCATCGCGTACGGCATATAGTTTTCTTTTAAGGTATCGGTAATCGCCTGTACGGTGACAGGCGCGTCGACGATCGGTTCAGTTCGCTCTTTCGGATTAACCTTTGCCTTCGGCTTCTTTTTAGACGACATCGAGATCTCCCATATAATCTTGTCCGTACGTTTCAATGAACAGTTTTCTTCCCGGTAAGTCATCACCGAGTAAGATATCGAACATCTCACGCATCGATTCAGCAGCCTCCGGTACGACCGCGATCAGGCGTCTCGTCTCCGGATTCATCGTCGTCTGCCACATCATCTCCGGTTCGTTTTCACCGAGGCCTTTGGAGCGTTGCAATTTGATCTTGCCGCCGTTCAAGCCGGCGACAATCTCGTTTTTCTCCGGCTCACTGTAGGCGAAGTACGTCGTCTCCAGCCGTTTATCCGTATGGGTGATCTCGTAGAGCGGCGATTCGGCAATATGGATCTTGCCGGCCGAGATCAGGCTCGGCATCAGCCGGTAAAACATCGCGAGAATCAGCGTCCGGATCTGGAAGCCGTCGACGTCGGCATCGGTACAGATGATCACCTTGCCAAAGCGCAGGTTGTCAATATCAAAGGCGGTAATGTCCTTTACATGCTTGCCGCTGATCTCCACGCCGCAGCCGAGGATACGGATCAGATCGACGATGATCTGGTTTCGAAAGATCTGGGCGTAATCGGCCTTTAAGCAATTGAGGATCTTACCGCGCAGCGGGATCACCGCCTGAAATTCAGAGTCGCGCGCCATCTTCACCGAGCCGAGCGCCGAGTTTCCCTCGACGATATAGAGCTCTCTCTCCTCGATATCTTTCGAACGACAGTCGACAAAATTCGCCACGCGATTTGTGAAGTCGGTTTTGCCCATCAGTTTCTTACGCAGATTGAGGCGCTGCTTCTCTGCACTCTCGCGGCTTCGCTTATTGGCCAGCAACTGGTCGACGACGCGCAGTCCTTCCGCCTGGTGTTCGATAAACCAGATCTCGAGCGAACTGCGGATCAGATCAGTCATGAATTCCTGTATAAATCGATTGCTGATCGCCTTCTTCGTCTGATTGGCGTAGGAGGTCACCGTGGAAAACGAACTGGTGACCAGAATAAGGCTGTCTTCAATATCTTGAAAGGCGATCTTGCTCTCGTTCGCACGGTACTTGCCGGCCGACTTGATCCAGCGGTCGACTTCCGAGACGAATGCGCTTCTGACCGCCCGGTCGGGAGAGCCGCCGTGTTCGAGCCATGAAGAGTTATGAAAGTAACTGATCTGCGGCGAGCGGTTCGTGAACGAAAACGCGATTTCGGCGAACGCGCGATAAGGTTCTTTGTCCTTACGATCGCTGCCCTCTCCTTCTCCTTTAATAAGGAAAGGAGCTGAGAGGTAATCGGTGGCCGCCAGTTCTTCGACGTAGCCGAGTACGCCTTCCGCATAACAGTAGGTCTGACTCGTGTTGTCGATTTTATCGATAAACTCAAAGGTGATACCGGCGTTCACGATCGCCTGCTGCTTCAAAACTCTTTCAAACCATTCCTTCGGAATGTTGATCTCGGTGAACACTTCGAGATCCGGCATAAAGCGCTGGGTCGTACCGGTTCTTCTACCCTTAAACGGTTCCTTCTGCAGTCCGCCGACATTTTCGCCTTTTTCAAAACGCAGGGAGTACTTCGTCTGATCGCGCCAGACGGTAACGTCATACCAGCTTGACGCGTACTGCGTCGCACAGGCGCCGAGTCCATTCAGACCTAAACTGTAAGTGTAATGACCGCCCTCGGCGTTGTAGTACTTGCCGCCGGCGTACAATTCACAGAACACGAGCTCCCAGTTGAATCGCTTTTCGCGTGGGTTAAAGTCTAAAGGGATACCGCGCGCCTCGTCTTCGATCTGCAATGAATGATCGGCGAAGCGCGTGACCTTGATCGTCTTGCCATAGCCTTCCCTCGCCTCGTCGATCGAGTTCGAGAGGATCTCAAAAAATGCCTGGAAGCAACCGTGTAAATCGTCGGAGCCGAAGATGACTCCCGGTCGCAGCCTGACACGATCTGGTCCCCTGAGCGCTGTGATGCTTTCGTTACCGTATTGTTTTTTGGCCATTTGCCCTCCGTTCAACCTACGATTGTCACATGCTTAATAACGATCAGTCAAGCACTCCGGCGTCTTCTTCAGACAAATTTTCAAATTCCACGTGTCAAACATTCGATCATCTGATACAATGGCCTTTGCAATCGGCAAAAACCGATCCGCGGGTGTAGTTTAATGGTAGAACATCAGCCTTCCAAGCTGACCGTGAGAGTTCGATTCTCTTCATCCGCTCCACGAAACAGGCCGCATGGGCATATAGCTCAGTTGGATAGAGCAACAGCCTTCTAAGCTGTGGGTCGCAGGTTCGAGTCCTGCTATGCTCGCCACCATCCGGCCTGTATGCCGAATAGACGGGACGTCTCGAGACGTCCCGTTTTCATTTTCTACCTAATCGCTGTTTTCCACTCGGGTGAGTGTCTAAGCGAAACACTCCTATGCTTAGTTGTTGACCATCGCTGCATAGACGTAGCCGGTGCGGCCGTCGATCAGGCGGATTAATACCCAGTCGTCGATCGGTTCAGTTAATTTCCAAACCTTATCGCCGCGCATGACCGAGGCGATCGCGTCTCCGCCGCCCGGTTCACTGTACAGCGTGATCGACTGCGCCGTCACCGTCCATTCGATCTCATAGTCGGTACGCAGCGTCGATCGCTCATGCTCCGGATCAAACGGCGACTGGATAAGGTTCGTTGCGGTCGGTTCCGTCTGGCGGTTACTGCGGCTGTCGATTAGCGATTTTCCACCGAGGACGAGTAGCAGAATCAGTATGATTATGATGCCGAAAAACAGGAGTCTCGAGAGCATCTTATTCTTTGGCACCAGGTTCATCAGATGGTAGAGTAAGCGGTTTCCGGAGCGGCCGATCGACGCCATATCCTTCGTCTTCAAGCGATCGAGACGTGACGCATTGCGTTCGCTTGCTTCCATCGTACGGCTCCCCGACGGATAGAATCCGTTCTTCGATTCGAGGTGAATCTGATGCGGCTCCGGTTCAACCAAGTGGATACGGTCGCTCTTTCGCGGCTTCGGTTCTGGCGGAGCCGATTTTACGGGGATCAGCATGTTGCCGTTTTCGAGTCGCACGACCTTAGAGCGGTCGAGATTTCCGGGAAAAGATTTGGTTGAGCGAAGCGGCAACCCGGGATTACTTTGATCGTCCGAGAGACGCTGCACGTGAATCGCGAGCCACGGCTTCACGAGCCCTTCGCCGTACGTTTCAGCCAGATCTGAAAGCTTCGTCATCACGGTCGACACCTGCCTCAGTGCACTGAACGTATCGATCAGCTCACCGGCATCGAACAGATCGACGAATTCGGGCGATAAGATCATGATGTTGTCTCCGGCATCGACCTCAAATGTGTACATGTCGAGCCCCATGAAGTGCGGTACGCCGGACGGCGGCTCGATCGGTTGTACGCGAAACAGCCGCTTGGCGCGGTTTAGATAGATGCCGAAGCGCGGCGATGTATAGCAGACAAAGCGCGATTCATCGATCAATACGAGGAAATCGCAACGCAGATGCTCACGTTCGACGACCGCCGGAAAGACGGTCAGACCGCTCGTCTGAAGGTCGCGAAAGCCGGCTTCCCACTGTCTTAACTGGTAGCGGTCCTCGGCGATGGCGTTCGCTCGTTTTCGATCCGTCAAAAGCCCCGTCACCATCTGCACGCGACGGTTGCCGGTCATGACGAAACTCTGCTGGCGCTGCAGCGCTAGGCCGCCCAAACTTCTATCGTTAATTTGAAACGTCAGCTCTTTTAAAGAAGCTGTCGGTATATGTGCCGTTATCGTTGCTCTAATCATATATGCCTCCGGTCAATGAGCGGCAAAGCCGCTTCTTTTTGAACCGGAACCACTATTCGCCCACCTTGCCCAAAAGATCCATGTCCAGATAGCCGTCCGCGCGATAGAGCGCGTCGCGCATGGTGCCTTCAAAAGCGAAGCCAAGCGACTCAAAAAGCTGTCTGGAGTGGCGATTGCCGACGGCGACCCGGGCGTATACCCGGTGTAATCTTTTCTGGTCCAGTAAGTGCGTCATCAACAACTGTAGCGCGGCCTTTGCAAGCCCTCTGCCGCGCATCTCCCGATCGGTCAGGGCAATACCGACCTCCGCATTACGATTCGCAAGATCGATATTGTCAACGCTCATCAAGCCGATCACGGCGTCATTACGACGGATCGTGAGGAGCACATCGGTCTCCCCGTTATCCCACTCCTTAAAGAGGGTTTCCAATTGATGGGCGTCATACTGCCGCAGTGTCGACGGCAGATAGTAATAGAGCGCGTCTTCATCCTTGAAGAATGGCGCAAATGCGCTTATATGAGCTTGTTTTACAGGCTCGAGGGTAAGCGCCTTCCCGACGATCGGTTGGTCGAGATCGAGTTGTTTACGTGCAATTGTCATTTATATCAATGACCCCGGCGAAAGGGTCCGTACGGTCTACAAGGTTAAAGGACGTTTAGGTTCCTGCTTCGATCATATCATAAAGCTTCGTACGATATATGACGGTTCTGAAAATTTTACAAAATTGACAAGCGTTCGATCTGGAGGCTAGAATTGTCCCAGATCGAGGTGTAGCGCAGTTGGCTAGCGCGCTTGCTTTGGGAGCAAGATGTCGGGGGTTCGAGTCCCTTCACCTCGACCACTACACCGCAGTATTCGTACTGCGGTTTTTTTAGGAGAAAAAGATGAACGGTTCAACGAATGATCCGGCAGCAAAAAAAGAGTGGATCAAAGATCAGATGAACACATTGACGACCGACCGGCTGCTCAGCGTCGAAGGCACGGTTTTCGAAAAACTGTTCGCCGCTGTGACCTATCCGTGGGAGGTCTTGCCGAAGATCAATCATTTCATCACTGAATTGATTGCTACACTCGATCTTACCGAATTCGATTCGCCGCGAGATGGTGTCTACATTCATAAGTCAGCGACCGTCTGGCCATCGGCGTACATCGCGGGACCTTCGATCGTCTTTGAGGGAGCGAAGATTCTGCATGCCGCATATATCAGAGAGAACTCGATCATCGGTCCTCATTCGACGGTCAGCAACTCCTGTGAGATAAAAAACAGCATCCTGCTCGGACACTGCGATATACCACATTTCAATTATGTCGGCGACTCCGTTCTCGGTCTTTACGCGCATCTCGGCGCCGGCGTCATCTGCTCTAACTTAAAAGCCGACAAGACCAATATCTCGGTACGTGTCGATAACAAGGTCATCAACACGGGGCTTCGCAAGTTTGGTGCGATCATCGGCGATCATGCCGAGATCGGCTGTAATGCCGTATTAGCCCCGGGCAGCGTCATCGGAAAACATGCCCGCGTCTATCCGCTGTCATTCGTGCGCGGTGTCGTCCCGGCTTCTTCGATCTACAAAAAACAAGGTGAAATCGCTCGTTTAAGTCAAGATTAATGAGTGTTAAATGACCATCAAAAAGGAGGCGCGTTGCGCCTCCTTTTGTTTGTACCTTTTCTTCGTACACTAGGTCGCTTATTTCAGTGCGACGTACTGTTCGAAATGAGCCGTGCCGTGCTTACAGGCCGGGCAGACGCGCGGCGCTTCGGCACCTTCGTAGAGGTAACCGCAGTTGCGGCATCTCCAGATGACTTCTTCGTCACGTTTAAAGACGTTACCTTCTTCGACCAGCTCGGCGAAGTAGTTGTAGCGCTCTTCGTGATACATTTCGACTTCAGCGACGTGCTTGAACGAATCAGCGATCGCGTCGAAGCCTTCTTCTCTGGCGGTTTCACCAAAATTCTTGTAAAGATCACTCCACTCTTCGCGCTCACCTGCTGCTGCAGAGCGAAGGTTTTCGGCCGTGTTGCCGAGGGCGACCGGGTATTCGGCTTCGATGCCGACCGGAATCGGTGTGTTGGCGCCGAGACCTTCGACCAGATGCTTGAAGAATACTTTCGCGTGTTCTCTCTCCTGCTCGGCGGTCTCAATAAAGATGGCTTCTATCTGACGGTAGCCTTCCTTATTGGCAACGCCCGCATAGTACGTGTAGCGGTTTCTCGCCTGTGACTCACCGGCGAATGCTTTCATGAGGTTTTGCTCGGTTTTCGAGCCTTTCAATTGTGCCATACAGTCCTCCTTGTGGCATTACTCTCAACAATCTGAAATTATATCAATCCCTATGCATTGTTTCAAACAAACAAGGTCAAGGACCGAAAACAACATGTGTCTGTCGTTACTTTTGGTGATTTGATCTTCTCGGTTTATGGGTTCATCTCCTGATACGCGGCGAGCGCCGCCCGCGAACAGCTGAGCGCATCGTCTGTCAGTGCCTTGGAAAAACCTTGAAATGCCGGAATATCCGGTATGTCGACAAAAAGTAACGGCGTCTTTTTCACAGGATGCGTAAAGGCCAGTGCCGACGCGTAAAGCGCGATCGACGGCGTGTTGAGATCGGCTGTGAGCTCATTACCGTAGCGCCGGTCGCCGAGCAACGGGTAACCGCGCGACTGACACTGCACGCGGATCTGATGCGACCTTCCGGTCATCAACTTGATTTGCACCAAGGAAAGGTCGGCGTCCTTTTCGTATGCCATTCGATCGATGTACATAACGGCTTCCTTACCGCGGCTTTCCTCCGTCACAAAGTAGCGGCCGTTTTTTGTCTTCGTCGATAAGAAGTCTCGCCATCTGTCTGGGGTGTTGTCGACGGCACCGTGCGTGATGGCCAGATAGTATTTATCGACCTGGTCGAGACGAAACTGGTCGGCCAGTCGTTTTGCAGCTTTCGACGTTTTGGCAAACACCATCAGGCCGGACACCGGCTGATCGAGTCGGTGCACAAGTCCCATAAAGACGTTGCCGGGCTTTTCGTCTCTTATCTTGATAAAAGAGGCGAGTGTGGAGCAAAGATCCGGCTTGCCGCTGCGGTCCGCCTGCGACGGCATGAAGACCGGCTTTAGACAGACGAGTATATGGTTGTCCTCGTAAACAATATCGATAGCCATGCCGCTTTATCGTATCACTGATAGCGGTGATTGAGACGACGCTTTCGGCTCACAGGCAATCCATTTGTCTTGCGATATAATTAGATATCACGTTAAAGAAGGAATACTCAATATGGCTTCCGTTTCTCACATTCTTATCTGTGATGACGACACCGTCGTCCACGAGTCGCTCGGTCTCTATCTCGATGCGGAGCATTTTACGCATGCATCGGCGTTCGACGGAGAGGAAGCGCTCACGATGTTCGAGCGCGAACATCCCGACTTGATCATCCTGGATTTGATGATGCCGAAGATCTCCGGCACGGAAGTGTGCCGCGAGATAAGAAAGACGAGCTCGGTGCCGATCATTATGCTCACCGCCAAAGGTGAGGAGATCGACCGCGTGCTCGGACTTGAACTCGGCGCCGACGATTACATCGTCAAGCCATTTTCCCCGCGCGAGGTGATCGCCAGAATCAAGGCCGTGCTGCGCCGCATGAACGACGGGCTGCAGAGCGTGTCGCCATCGGTGCTTCGTTTTCCCGGCCTCGAGATCAATCTCGACAATTACCAGGTCAAAGTGAACGGCCAACAGGTACCGTTCACGCCGAAGGAAGTCGAAATCCTGCATCTGCTCGCCTCTCACCCGGGACAGGTCATGGACCGAGAGCATATCCTGTCCAAAGTCTGGGGATATGACTATTTCGGTGATACACGAACGGTCGACACGCACATCAAGCGGATCAGGCAAAAGATCGATCAGGATAATCCTGTCTACGGCCTGATCACCGTCTACGGCGTCGGCTATAAGTTCGAAGCGTCCGGCTCGTGAGATCTTCCCTTCTCTTCAAACGCGTGTTCGCCCTGCTGGCTGTGGCACTGTTGCTGTGGATATTCCTCACGGCGCTGCTTTATGCGTTTATCGCGCGTCCCGTCTTTACGAACATGAAGACGAAGGAAATCGAACCTCTGGCCAAACTGCTCGCCGATCGCGCCGGTCTGTCGGCTCAATCGATGAACGACTTTGTGAAAAACACGGTGACCTTATCGTATGAGATGTTTGGCAGCTGGATGTTTGTCGTCAGTGCCAATACGCCGTTTATCTTTCATACCCAGTTGCCGGAACGCATGGATCCAATTAGGCAGGAGATCATCAATACAGTATCGGAAGCGAGTCGAAGCCTCGACGAAGAGATGACCTCTGTGACTTTTACGCAGGGCTATAAAGGCCATCCGAGCTCCTATCTTTTCGTCGTCGTGCCGATCGGCGATATCGAATCGGAATACGGCTCGCTCGCCATCGTGCAACCGATGTCCGAGATCAATGCCGGAATACTGAGCCTCAATTTGGCGCTGTTTAGTTCTTCCCTCGCCGTCTTGCTGATCATGATCTTCCCGATCATGTTCGCGACGGTACGCATTCTGAGACCGCTCCAATCGGTGCGCAGGGTGGCGGTCGCGATGAGCGGCGGCGATTTCTCGCAGCGCGCCGATGAGAACACGACCGGTGAATTCCACGACCTGGCCGTCGCGGTCAACCATCTGGCCGGTGAATTATCGCTCGTGATCTCTCAGCTGACGTTTGAAAGAAACCGCCTGCGTCAGATCCTGGACGGTATCGCCGAAGGCATCATCGCCGTCAATGAAGACGGCATCGTCACGGAATACAATACGAAGGTATGGGAAGTGTTTGGTGTCACGACTGATCTGAGTGAGCCGCTCTCGCCCGATCTGTTCTTAAAGACGACGCGCCTGAACGATTTCTTCCAGGAAGCGATCGCGCTGAAAGAAGCGGTCGCCCACGTCATATCCAAAGATCACCGACAGATCTTCTGTCTGATCACGCCGCTCGTCAGCGAGGACGGGTACATCGACGGGGCGGTCGGTCTGTTCAGAGACATTACGGAGAGCGAACGCCTCGAGCAGACGAGACGCGATTATATCGCGAACGTTTCGCACGAGCTGCGCACACCGCTCACCGCCATGCGTGCCTTACTCGAGCCGCTGGCCGAGGATATGGTCAAAAAGGAAGAAGACAAGCAGCGCTACTATGAGATCTTACTGCATGAAACGATGCGCCTTTCCCGCCTGATCAACGACATGCTCGAATTGTCCCGTCTGCAGGCGACGGAGGATCACGCCGAGATGTCGATCGTGAAACTGGAAGACGTCATGGAGACGATCATGCTTCGCTTCCAAAGCCAGGCGGACGATCAAAAGATACGTCTGGAGATGCCGCACGATCTAGAGGCGTGTCCGACGCTCTGGAGTAACCGGGACTGGCTGACGCAGATCATCGGTATCTATCTCGACAATGCGTTGAAATTCACGCCGGCAGGCGGACGGGTCAGCGTCTACGCGAAAGCCGGTCAGTCGACGGTGGAAATCAGCGTCAGAGACAGCGGGGTCGGCATTCAGCCGGAAGATATCGATCATGTTTTCGACCGCTTCTTCAAAGCCGACCGCGCCCATAATGAGCCGGGCACGGGACTCGGTCTTTCGATCGCAAGCGAAATTGCGCGCCAGATCGGTGCCTCGCTCTCCGTCAAAAGTGAACCGGATGAAGGTGCGATCTTCAGCGTGACAGTACGTCGGGCCGATGCCGCGATCCGCGATATGCCGATCACCGAGGATGTAGCCGGTGAGGATTAACCGCTACATCGCCGCTTCCGGCCATTGCAGCCGTCGTCAGGCAGACCGTTTACTGGCAGCCGGCAAGGTGCTTTTAAACGGTGAAATCGCGCCGCTCGGTGTCGACATCAAAAAAGGTGATGTGGTGACGATCGACGGCAAGAAAATCGAGCCCGTTACGAAAGACGAGTTGATCTATATGGCGTTCAACAAACCGATCAACGTGACGACAACGACCGACCCGAGGCGACGAGACAACATCATCGACTACATCGGTTACCCGAAGCGCATCTTCCCTGTCGGCAGGCTCGACCGTGATTCAGACGGCCTGATCCTTTTGACAAACGATGGCGACATCGTAAACCGCATCCTGCGCGTGCAAAACGGACATGAAAAAGAATATGCCGTGACCGTCGACAAAGCGCATACGCCGGAAGCGCTCAAAGAGATGGAAGAAGGCGTCATCCTGGACGGTGTGAAAACATTGCCGTGCAAGATCACGCCGACCGGCACCCACACGTACCGCATCATCTTAAAACAGGGGCTTAATCGCCAGATCAGAAAGATGGCGAAATCGGTCGGTCTGACCGTCGTCGCATTGACCCGTATCAGGATCATGCATATCAATCTGGGGAATCTAAAGAGCGGCCGCTACCGTATGCTGACAAAAAAAGAGGTGAGGGATCTGATGGATCTCCTCACCGATTCGGTCAATTAGTTTTATATGAAGATCAATCGCTCGCGGCGGCCGCTTCGAACACGGCCTTGATTTTCTCATAGGTCGGCACGCCTTCGTGCACTTTCTTCCCGTCCACATAATAGGTCGGTACGTAATAATAGTCATAGGCGTCGGCGATCTCCGGCTCTTTACGCTCATTGATCTCGCGGATCGGAATCGTCTTGTACTCCGGGTGATTCGAAAAGACCTGTGCCATCAATTGCCGCGCACGCAGACAGTGCGGACAGTGTGCCAGATAAAAAAATAAGATCTCTCCTTTTTCCCCGATCGGTTCCTGCGTCGTCTTTCTTCTAGCCAGCTTTCTTGCCATTGACTGTTATACCGTCCTCTCTACGAAACCGATGCACTCTGAGAACCGGTTCCGTTGTCACATCATGATCCAACTGTTTCTCAACCCATTCAAGATATAACTTCGACTCACGCTTTTCAAAGCGATGCACGACCCCGTAACCAACGAGACCTACCAGTATCAGTACTAAAAACAGCAAACCATTGACCAACGGCATAATAACAACCTCACGAACATTTGTTTCTGTTTGTGAGTATATCCGAACATGTGTTCGGAGTCAACGGTTATCGAACAATTGTTTTCTTGTTACACGCGGCTCGCGTCGAAGTCGAGCGTCAAGGTCAGGATCGTGGTGATGAGCGGTTCGTAGGCGATCTTGGCCGCATCGAACATGCGTTTGGAAGCTTTCACCTGATCCGTTTCAGCGTATTTGTCGGATAGATAATAGACGTGTTTGATGCCCGATTGGATGATCGCTTTGCTGCATTCGTTGCAGGGAAACAGCGGCACGTAGATCTTGCAGCCTTCGAGGTTGAAACCGGAGCTGTTCAAGATGGCGTTCAGTTCAGCATGCGTGACGTACGGATACTTCGTATCGAGATACGCGCCTTCTCTCGCCCACGGGAACAGATCATCGTCGCAACCTCTCGGCATGCCGTTGTAGCCGATACTGATGATCTTGTTTTGCTCGTTCACGATGCAGGCACCGACCTGTGTGTTCGGATCCTTGCTTCTCTTCGCGGCGAGCAGCGCTATGCCCATGAAGTACTCATCCCAGCTGATATAATCTTCACGCTTTTTCATCTTCGTCTCCTGGTCTAAACTGATAGTCGAGATCGTGTTCGACTACGGCTTCCTCTTTTACCTCATCTTGTGCTTCGTAGCTGTCGCTATGCACGTAGTGTGCAGAGGGTAGTTCTTCCGGTCCGTACGGGACCTCTTCGTCCTCCGGATACGGATCATATGCTTCGAGTGAATCGGTAAGCCCGGCGGCGAGTCTTTTTTGTTCTCTCGCCTTCTCGCGTCTCGCTTCGAATTTAGGCAGGACCACGCTTCTTACGACCGTGAGCAGAATAAAGATGACGAGTGAAACAAGCGTCACCAAGAGCCCCGTGCCGAATCCGTCCGGCCTGAAGGAGAGCATCACTCGGTGTTCGCCGGCAGTGATCGGTACGGCCATCAGGCTGTTGTCGACTTCCTCAATGTCGACCGGCTCGCCGTCGATCGTAATCGTCCAGCCCGGATCATAGGGGATCGTGAAGAACAGCTTGCCGTCTTCTTTGGCATCGACGGTGCCGCTGATCCGGCTCGACTTAAATGACTCGATCTGGAACGGACTCTCGTTCAGCCTCTCCGTTATTCTCGTCAGTTCGCTATCGGAAAGCGTCGCCACATACAGTTCGAGGTCGCCGCTCTTCGCGGCTTCCTTTTCGAGCACGATGTTCACTTCGACGTTCGCGTTCTCCGGTATGAAGCCGAGATCGATCACCCCGCTTCGGCGGATCGACGAGGTGAACCTTTCATCGTTGATCACGATCTCCGCGTGACGCCCCTTGTTACCCCGGATATCGACGCCCAGGTAGGTCGTCGCCGCTTCCGACGTGTTCCAGGAGATCGAATAGGTCGCCTCGCTGCCTTCCCCGTCTTTCGTGAAGCTGTAAAGGCCGAACGTCTCGGTCGGCGTCAGCATGCCTCCGACATTATTGGTGACCATGATATCGACCGGTTTTAAGATATCGGCGACATGCTCATCCGGTAGCATCGCCTGCACGAGCCGGATCTGGTTGCCGAATGGACTGTTGTTGTCCGATGTAAAATTCGTCACGCCGCTGTCGACGACGTACCCGAGCGGCAAAGCATGACGGTTTTCATAGACATAGACATTGCCCTCTTCATTTTTCAAGGTCATCACCCGGCTTCTTTCATCGAGCGTCAGTTTGTCACGATGAATCAGATAGCGGATGCCGAGCAGTGAATCCATCAGCAGGGTCTGCCCGTCGTATTTGTAGCTGTTGATGGCGTTACTTGAATAGCCGAGATTTTTAAAGAAAGTGACGCCGGCTTTACGCATCGTCGAGGCGAAGATCGTGGTGCCGTTCAGACCGTAGAGAAACGGATCATTCGACGTTTTATCCGGCACGATTTCCGTCCGGAAAAACGGTGAGTCGTCCGTCTCTTCGAGCATCTCTTCCGCCTTTCTTATCGCTTCGGCCGTGACGCCAATGGCGTACCCTTCGCGTCGCCCGAAATACTCGTTTTTATCGAGATAGTAGAGTGATCCACCCGTATGGACGACCATCTCAAAGAAGATGACCGACAGCAAGATAAACGCGATCGGTTGTCGTTTTTGTCTGGCCGTTTTGAAGCGCGACAAAATGATCACATAGATCACCATGAAAAAGACCGTCAGATAGACAGTGAACGGCGTAAAGCGAAGCGGCGTATCGGGTGCCGATAGCAGGACGAGGAGTATCGAGACGATACCGATAAACCCGAGTTCCCTGTTACTGAATGTCTTGACCGCCGGCAGTGCGTCATACAAGACGAAAACTAGAAAGAAGATATACACAAAGGAGTTACGGTACGGCAGCTGATTCGGGAAATGTGTGCCGTGCCAGAGAAAATTCAAGACATTCGTGTTGAAGCTCAAGATTAAAAATCCGAGCATCGAGAGGTTTGCCACGCGCTTCCAGAGGCGGATGGACGACGCCAGAAAGTAGATCGGGATCAGTAAAAGAAGCAAGATCCCGGCGTACATGTTCGGCATACCGTCACGCACTGTCGGCTCCAGCAGCATGAAGTGCTGGCCGTAGTAATGGAGCAGCTCGAACGTCGATTCCACCGTCGTGGGAAACGCGTCACCGGCGGCCGACGTCAGCTGCAGTGACTTAAATGTCGGCCACACCATGAGCGCACTCATCCCGATACCGAGTAAGGTCAGAGCGAAGGTGCGGAGCGAGGCAAACAGTTTTTCTTTCCAGCCATGCGGTGCGAATTGGAAGAGTAGCACCGGGAAGTAGAAAAATGTGAAGATCAGGACAAACATCGCCATGTAGTAATTGACGAACAGAAGATAGGCGACGGAGAGCGGATAGAGCCAGTAGTTTCTCTCTCTGACCAAGAGAATCAGGCCTAATATGACGAGCGGCATCGTGTAGATCGCATCGAGCCACATCACATTCCAGGCGTAGGCCATCTGGTATGCCGACAAGGCGTACATCGTGGAAAACGCGACGGACAGAGGTCCGGTACGAAGATACGCCCGGCCGAGCAATAGATTGAATGTATAGCCTGCAAGCGCCACCTTGATCAAGGTCAGCATCAAGACGGCTTCGGCGATAAAGGCTTTCGGGAAAATGACCAGGATAATATTCAGCGGGCTTGCCAGGTAGTAGGCGAGCAGGGCATAGAAGTTGACGCCTGCCCCTCCCCTGAACGAATAAAACAGACTGTCGCCGGACAGTATCTTATCTCTCAGTTCATTCAAAAAAGGCGCGTACTGGTGGTATAGATCGACGGTCAGAATATGACGGTCGCCGAATGGGAACACGAGTCTCGTCGCATAGCCGATCGCCAATATGATGAACGGTAGCAACAGGGCGAGATACCCGTAGGATGCATTGCTGCCTTTGGTCAGCACCAGGCCGTCCTTGGTCCATTTACTTCGCTTCATACATCACACTCATTTCGCATACAATCGAAAAAATTATAGCACGCAGTATATAACGATTCCTTAACAAGTTAATGGCATTAAGAAAGCGGCGCTTCGCACCGCTTTCAGATGATGGTTCATTATAACCGCTTAGACTTAGCGTTTTTTCTTACCGGTGAACCGGGTCACCAGACCGTAGACGATCGAAGCGACCTGCGCTACCGATTCCATCGTATCTGATTTGATACCAAACATCGTCTTCTTCGGTGCCGTAAAGCCGGCCACCGTCTGTGCGATATTGCCTGCCGCATCACTGACGCTCGAGACCGTATCGGTCACCGAACTGGTCAGTGATTCTGCGTCATGCAGCATGTTCGGCACCGTCTCGCTCGCCTCTTTGATCAGCTTGTTTACATTGTCGGTGATCTCCGGCAATTGCTCGATCGCCTTGGTCAGCGGTTCCTCAGACGTCTTCAACGTGTCAGAGACTGACTTCAACATGCCGGCGACCCGCGCCAACACAATGATCAAGAATACGAGTGCAACGATACCGGCGATGCCGAGTAGAACGGAGATAAGTACATCGACGGAGATTTGCGCACTCAACACTACGGCCAACATACTAGGCCTTCTTTGCTTCGTCTTTTACGTGGCCAGCGGCATCTTCCACCTTACCGGCGGCATTAGCGACGGCATCTGCGGCCTTGTCCTTGCCTTTTTCAAATGCGTCTTCCGCTTTGTCCTTGGTGCGCTCGAAACCGGTTTTGACATCTTCCACTTTGTCGTGGGCGAAATCTTTCACCTTCTCGGCCGCTTCTTTTACTTTGTCAATGCCGATCTCAGCCTGCGCCATCAGATCAGCTCTTGTCTCTTTACCCGCTTTCGGTGCGAACAGTAATCCAGCCACACCACCGGCGATGACGCCGGTCAACAGTCCGATCCCGACGCGGCTTCTTGAACGAGGTTTCTCAACGACGTTGAAATAATCCATCAATTTCTTGTTCATGATATACTCCTTTGTTCATTTAATGTATCTAAACGCGACTAACACGTTGTAGTTAGGCATTATAACGTAAAATCCGAATCGGCACTGTATAATAACGCATGAAACGGTTGTAACAATTTAAAGAAACGACAAGATCCTCAAGTTTTTCGAAGAAAGATACAAAAAAGCAGGGCTCCGGTGATTCTGTAAGCCGGGTTCTGTCTGGAATCGTCATCTATCTGGGGCGCGTCTCGCGACGCGGCTCTAGCCACCTCCATCGACATTCGGGTCAAATATCTTGTCGACCACGGTGTTGCTCCGCGCGGGGTTTACACGGGCGGAGACAGTCGCCTGTCTCCCGGTGCGCTCTTACCGCACCTTTTCATCCTTACCGCTAAGCGGCGGTTCTTTTCTGTTGCACTTTCCTTGAAGTTGCCTTCACCGGGGATTACCCGGCGCGCTTACCCTATGGAGCCCGGACTTTCCTCACCCGCAACGCGTTGGCTTTACGGGCGCGACGATTCAAATCACCGGAGACATCTGCCTAAAAAGTATATCAGGCATGTCAAGGCAGAAAGCCCTCGACCGTCATCTCGGGATAAGCGGTGCGGATAACGGAGGCGACCTTCTCGACAAACGGGTTCTCCGTTGAATCGTGACCGGCGACGATGTTCATGATGCCTCTGGCGTGAAGTGCGAGATTGATATGGTGTTTGCTTTCACCGCAGACGATCAGATCGATCTTTCGTAGTTGCAGCGTGTCGACCACCTGTTCGTCCATCGAACCCGGCCAGACACAGCAGGAAGACACATCACGGTCGGCGTCGCCGATCAAGCGGGCAAAAGGCGCCGCGAACGCTTTCTTGCTGCGTTCGAAGATGGTTTTCGCCTTCAGCTTCGGCAAGAAGACGACACGACCGAATCCGGCAGGCGGATCATCGTCATGTGCCGGCAGGGTGATCAGAGGCGTGACACTCTGATTGTCGGGGAACAACATCTCGGCCATCAAGTCAGCCAGTCCACCGACCGTCGCATCGACATTTGTATGCGCCGAAAAAAGCGCAATATTGTGTTCAGCCAGGGTCAAAAGAAGATCACCTTCCGGCGAATCATCCGTGATCGTTGAAATCGGCGTGTAGATCGGCGGGGGG
>DUQI01000011.1 GCA_012837885.1 Fastidiosipila sp. | reverse complement strand
GGCTGGTGCGCTAACATACTCAGCGAACGCGCCGTTTGTGTGAATACCGAGTTGCGTGAATGTCTGGCATAGAAGGCCATCGTCACGTCGGCAAAAATAGTATGTACCACACGTTAGACAGATATCGACCGCCACTCGGTCGCCAAGCTTAAGACCGCTGACTTCATCGCCAATCTGGTCAATCGTTCCGAAAAACTCATGGCCGGTAATTAACGGCAGTTTGTCTGCAGCGTACTTGCCAGTGTAGATACTGTAATCCGATCCACAGATGCCGCACGCGGTAACTTTTACCAAAACGTCAGTCGGCCCGATTTTTGGGATCGGTACTTTTTCGTATGACATTTCGTATGGCTTTTTGACGACTTGAGCCATCATGGTTTTTTGTTTGTCTGCCATGCTTAATCCTCCCTGGGGTTATTGAAAATTTTGTCGCGTCTTCCTTCATAGGGTGCTTTTATGATCAGAGGCTGGAGGAAAGCGATAACTTTTTCGACACCATCACCAACGCTCATCGTCACATCTTCGTGCTCATAACTAAGCACATAATCATAACCGACCATGGCAAGTTCAGTGATCACATGTTTCCAGTTAACGCTGCCCCAGCCTGGAATTCTGAAGCGGAATGCGCGATCGAGACGTTGCCAGTCACCTTGCATTAATATGCCACCGCGCTGGATGTTGTGTTTGACAACTTCTCCGTCTTTGGCATGAACGTGGAAGATTCGATCACCGACCATGTCGATAAAGTTCTCAACGACTCCCTCACCAAGATAGACGAGATTCGCCGGATCCAAATTGTAGCCAAAGTTTGGATGATTATCGACCAGCTCGACAGCTTTCAACGCAGTATGGATATCGTAAATAAAGTTGTTCGGATGGGGTTCGACAGCGAATTTGACGCCGTACTCCTTGAACTTATCTAGGATCGGTGTGAAACGTTCGGTAAATTCTTCTTCCATCTCACTCCAGCCTGTAGCGGATGGAAAAGGGAAGTAGCGGCCCCAGTTTGTAACGCCAGTAAAGCCGATTACAATTGGTATCTCCATGTCGTGGGCAGCCTGTGCAGATAGGATAAGGCTGTCAGTACCGTACTTGATTTTCTCTTCTTTAGTACCTGCAAACAGTTTGTCTGTATCGCTCGAATGCGGGCCTAAAATCAGCAGTGAATCCGCGTGATTCGAAAGCGCTGAGATCTCGAGCCCATGATCTTTCACTGTTTTCAGTACACGGTTACGCAGTTCTTTGTCTTTAACTATGTTTTCCGTGTCGAGTTGGCCATTACCGAGATAAGATGGGATCTCCAACATCTCGTAACCATGGTCTGACGCAATTTTTGCTACTTCCTCTATGGATAAATGCGCGTAGTTTGCTGTGAAAAACCCTATTTTCATATGTTACCTCCTGATTTTACGTATGACGCTGGCGCAAGGGGCCGTATTTCTTCCTCGTCTCCACCAGCACATTTACATAGTATGGATTGTAGGTACAGCAGCCGATTGGCTCCTGCCGAATTAATAGTTCAAGGCAGTTGTCACACACCGTGCACCATTTGATATCTTCTTCCTTATTTTCAGCAAGCTTCTTTGGCAAGTAAGGATCTGCAAATGACTGTCTGCCGAGAGCGACCATATCGACTTTGTTCTCGCTGATGAACTTTGATCCATAAAATAACAACGAGTTATTCTCTTTTTCAACAGCCATGATGCCGTTCTTACCGTCACGTAGTGGTGAATAATTGGAGCCGATCACGACTGTTTCCGGCTTGGTAATCTTCTTGATCTCTGCCGCCCATGTGTGGTGGAGTAACGCAAAGTAAGGATGCGCCTTATCCGCTTGTGTCAGTGAGACGGTAATCGATGGACTCCCGCCCGATTGAACAAAGAACGATGCACCTCGCTCCTCCAACCCTTTGATCAAGTCGAGCGGCTCTGTCAAGTCGATGATTGGAGAGTCAGGACCTTCTGTACCGAATCCGCCAGGAAATCCTTCCCACATCGAGATTTTTGAGCCGATCAGGAAATTCTCATCAGGAATCTCTTTTCTGATGCGCTCGTAAAGATCGAAAGCGAACTGTCGGCGCTTTTCCCAAGGACCGCCATACTTCCAATCGCGGTCGTTATATGGTCTCAAAATCTGCGATCCGAGATAACCGTGACATAGTTTTAGATCGATACCATCTGCCCCGGCACGATAGGCGATCTTCGCTGCTTCAACAAACTGATCGATAATTGTGTCTACTTCTTCTTCAGACAGAAGCTCACCGCCAAAACCGGGTAACGGTTTTATTGTCACACGTCTCGAGAACTCTGGGTTACTCAACTCACCTGAATGCGTCAACTGAAAGACGAATATGACGTCCGGGTTGATGCCTTTCAGATGCTTAACGAACTTTGTCAGTGACTCCTCGTTTTCTGGAAGAATCGACAGCTGATTAAGTCTGCCTCGACTTTCCAAAGTCACGGTGATCGCCTCTAGAGTTACCATGCCGTGCTGACCTTCAAACAACTTTTCGTAACGTTTGTAGGTGAGCTCGGTCGGGTTGCCCTGATCGTCCGCATCTGTGCACTCCATAGCTTGTACGAAGAAGCGGTTCATGGAGGTTTTTGGTCCCACCTTGATCGGTGAGAGCAAAATATCTTTGTAATCTTTCATTTGATCTTCCTGTCCTTTCATTCACTTAATTTATTTAGCGCCTCACCGGTTATTGATAGCCAGTGGGCAATGTCTCTACTGATTTCATATAATTCGTCGTACCGTTTTTTCTCCCGTGCATTTGGGTCAAAGGTTTGTTCGACACGATTGATGCGACTGATCGGTGTGTAATC
>DUQI01000073.1 GCA_012837885.1 Fastidiosipila sp. | reverse complement strand
TACCCTGGTCGCCGCGAAAGACGCGCTCCTCTTGATGCTCGATGTGATGGGACTCGATCCGCGTGCCAAAGAAGCGACCGTACCCGAATCGATCCTGCAGCTCGTGGAGCAACGTGCGAAAGCAAAAGCGGAAAGAGAGTTTGCCGAAGCCGATCGTCTGCGCGACGAGGTCGAAAGCCTGGGCTTCAAGATTGAAGATACACCGCAAGGACCGAAAGTATCGCCGCTCGACGCATGAGTAAGCCGGAAGAGACGAGACGCTGTCTCACCCATGAAGCCATAACGACCGATCCTCACACCTGGTCGATCAGTCGACTGGCTTATATCGGCGACGCCGTCTTCGAATTATATATCCGGATGGCGCTGGCTGCCAGATCGGACGCTGCGAGTGGCGGACTGCACGGACAAAGCGTGCACTACGTCAGCGCCGAAGCACAGGCGGAAGCACTCGAGAGCATCAAAGCGGCTTTGACCGAAAAGGAAGCATCGCTCGTGCGCCGCGGGCGTAACGCGAAAGCGCACAGCATGCCAAAGCATGCCGATCCCGCCGTGTATCGTCTGGCCACCGGATTTGAAGCCCTGATCGGCTATCTCTATCTCGACGGACAAGACGAGCGCGTCAATGAACTATGCAAGCGTGTCTGGGAGGCGCATCAAGATGGCTGAAAAACATCGTCGGAAAACGGCTAGCCCGAAAAAACGAGATCAGGGCGAGCGGCGACCGCGCCGCGAGGAAGCGCTACCGGAAGACCGCCTGTTCGGCAAAAACCCGGTGACTGAAGCGATGCGCTCCGGTCGCGAGATTAACAAGGCGTGGATTCAGCAAGGTCGCCTTGAGCGTGACCTTTTTCCTCTCGTCAAGGAACTGAAAAACGCCGGCGTGCCGATACTTGAAGTGCCCCGCTCGGTGCTCGACCAGATGGCGGGCGGCGGCAGCCATCAAGGCATCATCGTACAGATCGCCGCTCACACATATGCCGAACTCGAGACCCTGATTGAACGAAACTCGGCCGACAATCTGCCGCCTTTTCTTTTACTCCTCGACAGCATCAACGACGGCTATAACCTCGGTGCCATCTTGCGTTTGGCCGACACGGCCGGTGTATCCGGCATCGTCATCCCGAAACGGCGCAGCGTCTCACTCGACGCCTTCGTCGCCAAAGCGTCTGCCGGCGCCATTGAACATGTGCCGGTCGCACGCGTCGTCAACTTGACCCAGACGATCGAATACCTGAAAGAAGAAGGGTTCTGGATTGTCGGAACCGACGCCTCGGCGAAGGACGCCTACACCGACATCGACTGGCAGGGCAAGATCGCGCTGATCGCCGGCAGCGAAGGCGAGGGCATCAGTAAAAAGTTATTGGATCACTGTGACTTTCTGGTCAGCATTCCCCAGTTTGGCAAGGTCAATTCCCTGAACGTGGCCGTCGCGACCGGTGTCGTCGTGTTTGAAGCGTTGCGCCAGCGGTTGAAATCGAAGGTAGATGAGTAAGAAGGAGCACCAAGCGCGTGATGAAAAACTGATCGAGGAATTTCGTTCAGGTGACTTGAGTGCTATTGAAACGCTTTTATCTCACTATAAACCGATGGTGCGTGCGCGCGCAGCCTCCTATTTTCTGCCCGGTGCGGACCGCGAAGACCTGATCCAGGAGGGCATGCTCGGTCTGTTTTCGGCCGCTCGCCAATACGATAAAAGCCGCGGTCCTTTCGCGGCATTTGCCGATCTGTCGGTCACGTCTCATTTGAAAGACGCGATTCGCCGCGCCAACCGCCGACAAAACGAACCACTTAACCTATCAGTATCACTCGACGCCGAGGATACAGAGTGGATGGAGCTATCGGCACCGAGCGGTATCGTGGAGCAAGAACAACTTGATGCCTTTCGGCAATTCATGCAAAATGATTTAAGCCCGTTGGAGCGGTCCGTCGCACATTTTTATCTATCGGGATACAGTTATGACGAGATCGCGAAAAAGACGGGGACGAAACGTAAGAGCGTCGATAACGCCATGACGCGCATTCGGCGCAAATTGAAACGCGCACATGAATAACAAGCTGACAAAAAAAATAGTCTCTACCCTACTGCTTGTGTTGCTCTTGTTTTTGACCGCCTGCAACGGGACATATTACAGTGACGGCAGCTGGTTTCGCGTGCACCGCGACGCGCCACATGTCGTGAAGCCGGAGACACCGGGCAAAATGACGTCGCAAGAGCTGATTCAGACCCTGATTCTGGCAGTGAACGACCAGACACCGGTCGGTAGCGCGTTTGAAAGCATCCCTTTAAGACAACGAGAGACCGTCACGCTCTCGGCATTTACCAAATACGTCAGCCTGATCAGGCGCGGCGTGATGCAGCCGATCACCTCATTTTCCGTCGTCAGCCAGGAGACACGCGACGCTCTGACTGAGCAGATATCGGCGCAATCCGATGCGAGCGCGGAACTGGCGGCGATCAGTCAGTTTTATCATCTGACGTTTCTCGATGAGACACGCCGCGAAGCATCCTTCACCGTCGCCATACAGGTCGATGCTGACGGACTTCCCTACATGTCGGGCGAGTGGATCTCGACGACACTACGGCTTTACGACTTTCTTGAGCTTTATTTTTCGGCGATCGGCACCGGCGATGTACTCGCATTGAAAGCACTCTTACAGCAAGGGGAAGCGTCTACCCCGACCGTGACGATGGATAAAGCGCTGGAAAACAAGAGTCAGGAGACGATCAACTTTTACTTCCGTCGCGTCATCACGGCCGCCATCGACTATAAACTGATCTCACTTATACCTGGCTACGCGAGTGTCGAGCACTATGCCTCGATCAGCCTCGGCTCGGGCCGCAGAGAAAACCGCGTCGTCACCTTCACCGATGTCAACGGTCAGATCCTGGTCAGCGACAAGGTACCTAGTGAACTGAAGAGCGAAGATCTCGATGTGTACCAAGACGGAATCAAACTGTTTCGCATTGGATCGGAAGAGCAGCAGACAGATTCAAAGAAACTCGAAGCGACACTCGGCATGGCGCTTCAGCACAATAATAAAAACTGTCGCACCGTGAACGGCCAGGCCAACTTCAATTTCCGTTACCGCGGTATCACGTTAAGCGGCCAGGGTACATGCGATGAGCATGAACACTGGGCCGGCATGATCTATTCGGCCGGCATCTCTTACAGTGATTTTGCGTTGGGTTCTGGACTCAAAGTCGGTATGCCGGTGAGTGAACTCTACCTGCGCTATCCTTTTGCCAGAGAGAGTAACTACCTGATCGCCGGAAACATCGATGGCAAAAACGTCAGCCTCGCTGCCCAAATCGAGCAAGGCTACATCACGAAACTAACGATCAACATGGTGCCCTAAAGCCACAATGTGGGGGAATCTCTGCCCGCGGAAACCGCTGTTTGACAATTTCCGAATTGGGTATTATTATAGCCAAGCACGTGCGCCCATGGCCAAACTGGATAAGGCGTCTGACTACGGATCAGAAGATTGTGGATTCGAATTCTGCTGGGCGCGCCATAAGAAAACCGCCGAACCTTTTTGAGGTCGGCGGTTTTTCTGTTTTGGATTGTTCTCTATTCGCTTCTTTTTGCTCACTTTCGCTTCCGTGCTAGGCGCAAAAGAATAACGTCATGCGGAACGAAAGCGTTTAGACACTTTGTCGGAATTGCCGCTATTGTACGAAGCCTCTCTATGAACTGATGTATCATGCTAGGTGATTTAACAGGTTTAGAGGTGGCACATGCTTGAGATAATCAATGTGACGAAAACGTACGGCAAGGTGATCGCGAACGATCATGTATCGGGCGTCGTACCGGAAAATACAGTCGCTCTTTTGGTCGGTCCGAACGGTGCAGGCAAAAGCACGCTGCTAAAAAGCATTATGGGGCTTTTGCGTTATCGCGGTGAAATTCGTCTTTCCGGCCATGATGCCAAGAGTGTTGAAGCCAAACGCCTGCTCGGTTACGTGCCGGAGATGCCGGAACCGTACCCCTTGTTGACGATCGCTGAGCATATGGAGCTAATCGCCAGACTTTACAAGTTGACGGATTGGGAGGAAAGAGCCGACGCGCTGCTTCGTCGCTTCGAGTTGGACGACAAAAGAGATAAACTCGGCGGCGAACTGTCAAAAGGCATGCAGCAAAAGATCTCGATCTGCACGGCGATGCTCCCCGAACCGCAATATATTCTCTTCGATGAACCGCTGGTCGGTTTGGACCCTTATGCCATAGCGGAGGTCAAGCAGATGTTTAGAGAGCTCGCGAGTAGCGGACGCTCGCTTCTCATCTCGACCCATATTTTGGATACTGTCGATGATCTCTGGGATAAGGTCATGATCATGAATGAAGGCAAAATCATCGAGGATGTATCGAGGGCTGAACTCGACGCCCGAGATGAATCACTCGAAGCGCTGTTTTTCCGTATAACCAAGCACAACGCGGAGGCATCGTCATGAGTCCTTTTCTTTATATCTGGCGACGCTCACTGTGGAATTTCATCAAACAATTGCCGAAGAAACCGGGTCGCTTCATTCTGGTACTTTTCTACGCAGCGTTCTTTATTTTGGCGCTCGTCTCGGTCTCGTTTATTCAAAGAGAAGCGGCCGTTCCTTTGATGGAACAGGCACATGGCTTCGAGATCTATAGCCTTGTCTGGCTCGCGATCGCGTTTCTCATCGGGACCAGTATTCTTTTTTTCGGCGCGACTAAAGGCAGTGCCGTCTTCAGTGGCCCGGACGTCCACTTTTTATTCACCGCACCTTACAGGCCGCAGTCCATATTGATCTACGGGCTGGTCGGCATGTTGAAAGCGATGGCGATCGTCGCGGTCTTTTTGCCGTTTCAATTTCCAAATCTCTCACGCTTAGGGTTTTCCATCGGAAAGCTCTTCCTTCTGATCCTGCTTTTGATCGTCATGATGATCTGCTTCAATCTCGGCTCGATGGTGCTCTATCTGATCGCTCAGAACAAACCGCATGTTCGATCGATGATCAGAGGGCTCCTGATCGCCATTCCGCTCGCATTCATCGCCGTATTTCTTTTTCTCTTCATGAAAAACGGCTCATTCGGCCACACCTTGCAACTGTTTTCCGAATCTACAGTCGTGCGTTTGTTTCCGCTCTTTGGCTGGACGATGTCGATCGGTCAGGGCATCGCCGCCGGATTCGACACGATCGGTATCATTTCCTTGGTTCTGCTCGTTTTGACCATACCGGTCACCTTTTATCTCGTGTACTTAATCCCTGCCGACTTCTATGAAGACGCGATCACTCAAGTGGAAAAGGTGAAGGAACAGCAGGCACGCATGCAGGGTAAACGTCAGACAAAAGCGAGCAAGCTACAACTTAAACATAAAGGGCATTCCGGCTTGAACCGCGGTCACGGCTTGAGCGCGATATTCTTTCGCAACTGGCGTGAAATGCGTCGTAAACAGCCGTACTTCGTAGGGATACCGACGTTTGCCATCCTGTTCGTAACGGGCAGCATCGTGTTCGGTTTCACACAGGCAGAAGGCGCCGACTCGTTTGGCATCTTCTTAATCTTCATCATTCTCTTGCTACAGCTTTTTGTGAAGGGAGATTCCTTCGCCACGACAGAAATGAAACGGCCTTTAATCTACACCTTACCGTACGCACCGCACCAAAAACTGTTTTGGTTGACCTTGACTGAAGTGGTCTTTAGCATACCTGCTGTCTTACCGAGTATCATCCTATACGTCGCCGTTTTACGGCCCGTATGGTATCAGCTCGCCTCTGCCCTGGCAGTCGTTTTAACGTTTCCCGTGTTAACGGCAGCATCGACCATGTTGACGTATCGCATGATGGGATCGATCGAAGGTCAGTTGGACGGCATCGTTCAGATGTTCACCAACATGATTCTCATCCTACCGACCTTCGGCTTGCTCGTCACGGCTTTCGTTCGTTTTATGACGTACGATGCCGACCCGTCCATCCTGTTCATACTGGCGGCAGTCGTACAGACATTGATCGGCAGTGTAGTCATCTATCTGGCCGGTAAGAGCGCGCTCGAGCAAGGACTCGTCAAATCATAGGCTTGCCCTGATTCGACGCTAAGACGACAGGCTGTACATAGGCACCGGCGGCGGCCAGCGTTTTGGCAGCCGCAGCGAGTGTCGCTCCGGTCGTGTAGACATCGTCGACTAGCAATACTGCTTGATTGTCGAGACGAATATTCTCAGGTACTTCAAAGGCATTCAGCACAGCCCGAAAACGGGCTCCTTCTTCGGCTTCACTTTGCCGCGGTGTATCTTCTCTTCTAACCAACCAGGACTTACGAACCGGCAGATCGAGTGCGCTCCCCATAAAGACGGCCAGTTTTTCCGCCTGATTAAACCCGCGTTGCTTGAGTCGAGAATCGTGTAACGGCACGGGAACGATCCAATCGGCCACGACTCGCTCCCGTCGCACGGCATTGGCGAGTAACGGCCCGAAGGCACGAGCCGTGTGCCAGCGACCGGAAAACTTCATGCGCAGAATCGATTGCCGTACCACACCGGTGTAATAAAAAGGGCAGATAATCATTTTTGAGACAAGCGGCGGCAAAATGACCTGGAGTTCAGCGAACGAGACGGGAATACGCTTTGGTCGAAACGGCAGACGACTAAGGCAGTGACCACAGATGGAAGGCATGACGGTCACGCGCGATCGCTGCCGGCAAAACTGGCAAAAATCAGCGAAAGAAGGAGTAAGGGTTAAGGGAATAAGCATCAGCCATCTTGTAATAATCCGGCCAGCTGAGAGCGACGCAAGGCGATGCGCTTATTGCTCCTGACCCAATCGAGGGTGCGCTTCCGGGAGAGTACGATAAGGCGCTTCTTGGCTCTCGTAAACGCCGTGTAGACAAGGTTTCTTGTGAGAAAATCGGGCGGCGCATGACCGAGCACCAGACAGACCGTCTCGTATTCACTGCCCTGACTTTTATGAATGGTCATCGCGTAAGCCAGTTCCAGATCGAGGAGATCCTCGGCTTCCAAGGATACGAGTCGCTCATTTTCAAACAGGACGCTGACTCGTTTATCTGCCATATCGAGTGAAAGAATGATGCCGGTTTCCCCATTCATCACACCGCTTCCGCGCTCATGACCCAGCTGGCTTTTCCACTCAAGATCGTAATTGTTTCGCGTTTGAATGACCTTGTCGCCGACGGCGAAGAGAATGCCGCCATAGGTCAGACCCTCCGGTACCTTGCCATGATACAGGGTCTGTAGCCTCGTATTAAGTTGCGTGACACCTGCCACGCCGCGTCGAATAGGGGCCAGTATCTGTACCTCACGTAAGTCTTCAATGCCGTAATGTTCCTTGAGCGGACCGCTCAACAGCTTTTCAAGCGTCGCCGCAATCGCCTCGTCGTCGTTCAAGAAGGTGACAAGGAAAGGCGACTCCGTTTTTTGAGAATAGCGAAGCGGCTGATCGTTGTTCAGGCGGTGGGCGTTTAACACGATAAGATTATCTTCCGATTGTCGGTAGATCCTAGTCAAGACAGTGCGCGGAATCGCGTCAAAAGACAACAGATCGTGCAATACCTGCCCCGGTCCGACGGACGGTAGCTGATCTTTATCGCCGACCAGAACAAGTGCGGTGTCTTCAGATAGCGCGCTCATAATCCGCCAAAAGAGCTGCAAGTCGACCATCGAACACTCATCAATGATGAGCAAGTCGGCTTTCAGTATCTCTTTAGATGACGCCTGTTCCCACTCATGGTCATCGACCGTAATATTCAATAGCCTGTGCACAGTCAGCGCATGCGAGCCAGACGCTTCGGCCAACCGTCTGGCGGCTCTTCCTGTAGGCGCAGCGAGCATGACTTTCAGTTTTGACGCTCTGGCCATGCCGACCAGCGCTCGCACGATCGTCGTCTTCCCTGTGCCGGGACCACCCGTAATGATCGAAAGACGAGACGAAAGTGCCATCTTGACGGCAGCGATCTGCTCTACCGACAATTCCATCCCGACCGAGCGCGCGTAATCGGCAATGCTTTCGGCAGCCGGCGGATTATGCTTTGACTCACCGGAGAGCCGTTTTTTTACGGCGACCGAGGCTTCTTTTTCAACGTCGTAGACATGCGTAAAGGCGACTGCCGTCTGATCGTTAAGTCTGAACTCGATGATGCCTTCGACACCGTCTGCCAATGCCTTGTCGATCGCTTCCTGAGATACTTCGAGACGTGTCGCCAGTTCCTTTAGCAGCGCCTGTTTATAGGCAAACGTGTGGCCGAACGAAAGTTGCAGATAGACGAGCTGCCAATAGGCGGAGCGTATTCTGGCCGGATGGTCGTCGGCAAAACCGAGCGCTTTTGCGACGTTGTTCGCCGTCTCGAATCCGACGCCTGAAACAAGACGCATAATGATCCACGGATCCTTCTTAACCGCTTCGGCCGCACCGATACCAAGCGCGCGATGGATGCGTTTGACGCGCGCGTAGGATATACCGGCCGGCATCAAAAGAAGCGCCAGTTCCTGTTCTTCTTTTTGCGCAGTCAACTGCTCCTTGAAAGACAGCGCCATCTTATATGAGATTCCCTTGACCGTGGAAACCAGACGCGCTTTCGTCTGTAAAACGGTCAGCGTGTCCTCACCGAAACGATTGATCAGGCGCGAGGCAAGCGCCGGCCCGATTCCCTTGATCGCACCGGAAGCCAAAAAACGCATCACGGCTGACTGCGACGTCGGCAGTCTGTGCTCGACGGCGCTGACTTGAAACTGTTCACCGTAGAGTTGATGCTCCGTCCAGTGTCCAGTTAGTTTGACTTCCTGACCGATGCTGAGCTTCGGCATCGAACCGACCGCCGTAAAATGGGTAGTACCCGAAATCTCAGCGACGGTCCACCCGCTGTCTTCAGCATAAAAGACAATATCTTCTACAGTGCCCTCGAGTGTCGTGAGCTGATCAGTCACCACTATGGCCTGTCTTTTTTCTCAGTTCAGATGCCAGATCGGTCGCTTCCCACGGTAGACCGAGTTCCACACGCCCGAAATGCCCGTAATTTGATAGCGCCTGATAGATCGGGCGTCTCAATTCGAAGCGGCGAATGATCGCGTCGGGACGCATATCGACCGCTTCTCTTAAGAGACGTTCAATCTCGTTTTCGGACATCACAGCTGTACCGAAACAATCAATCGATACGGAGATCGGTTCGGCGACACCGATGGCGTAGGCAAGCTGCACTTCGGCCTTGGTGGCAAATCCGGCCGCGACGACATTTTTAGCGAGGTAACGGGCGAGATAACTGGCCGACCGATCGACCTTCGTCGGATCCTTGCCGGAGAAAGCACCGCCGCCGTGACGCCCCATGCCGCCGTACGTATCACAGATGATCTTCCTGCCGGTGAGTCCGGAGTCGCCCTGCGGACCACCGATGACAAAGCGACCAGTCGGATTGACCAAAATGGCGGTATCCTCATCATACAGGCTTCCTTCAAGCACCGGATCGATAACCAGGCGCTTGATCTCTTGTTCCAGATCGGCTAATTCAACCTCAGCACGATGCTGTGATGACACGACAACAGTATCAATATGTACCGGTCGATTGTTCTCATATCGCACGCTGACCTGCGCTTTACCGTCGGGAAAGAGCATGTCGGTCAAGCCTTCTTTTCGTACATCGGTCAGATGCTTCGTCAACTTATGAGCCAGAGTGATCGGCAACGGCATGAACTCCGGCGTGTCGTTCACGGCAAACCCAAACATCAGTCCCTGATCGCCGGCACCGGTAGCGAGTGTACCGCCGTTTCTGCTTTCCAAGGCATGGTCGACGCCGAGCGCGATATCCTGACTCTGTTCATCGATCGAGGTCAACACGGCGCAACTTTCGTAGTCGAATCCGCCGACAGCGCGCGTATAACCGATATCACGCACCGTATCTCTGGCGATGCGCGGAATATCGACATAGGCGCTCGTCGTGATCTCCCCCATGACGAGTACCAGCCCGGTCGTCACGGCTGTCTCACAGGCGACTCGTGCCATCGGATCCTGTTTCAAGAGAGCGTCGAGTACCGCATCCGATATCTGGTCGCACACTTTGTCCGGATGGCCTTCCGTCACCGATTCTGAAGTAAACAAATAATTATCTTTCATATTGCCTTTCCATAAAAAAACCTCCTTGCAGGAGGTTTACACTCCTCATCTTCCGGGCTCATACCCGCTGGAATTAGCACCGCTGCCTACTGCCGGTTGCCGGGCTTCAAAGGGCCAGTCCCTCCGCCGCTCTTGATAAGTAATTCTTTCAATTGTCATGTCGTGCCGCGAGGGACACGCCCTACAAAGATAGAACGGCCACCCCGAGGTGTCAAGTGGATTCGTCACCTAATGTCGCAATCCGGCCGGCACTATCCCGGATGCTGGGCGGCTTTTCACTCTACGCTAGATCTGAGTATATGGGAGGGTTTTGTAATGACTGTTTATGACACCAAAGCACAAAGTTTAGCCGTCCTGGTTCTCGACGAGACAAAAGAATACGCCAGACGACTGGCGGCCGGCCTTGAAAAACGAGCCGACTGTCGACTCCATATGACGGTCTCCGATTCGCTCGAGCAAATTGACGAGAGGACCCTAAGCTCACTCGACGTCTGTCTGTTTTCACATAAGAAGACCGATGCCTTAGCGACAAGACGCTGGTCGAACGACACACGGTTCTTTTTGCTCTGTGATACGAATGGTCCGAATAAAGTGTCACGCTATTCGCCTCTAAGTGACATCGTCAATCATATATTTGAAGATATAGCATCGATCGCTCGGCCTGTCCCGCTCGTTTCGAGACACGGGACCATGGAAATGGTGATCTGTTTCGATCGTTCGCTCCGTGATCGTTATATCGAAAGACGATTGGACGATATACAAAAGCGCGGGTGCACGCCATATTTTTTGCCGCTCATGCCGACCTATCTTGTGCCGCACGCGGAACCCGGCGGCCCCGGTCCGACACTCTCGGATCTTTTGCTGACACTCGCAATGAATGACGACAGTGAAGATGCTGATCTCGGTCAAGTGTTTTTTCTGCACAGTAGCGGGTATTTGCAGCCGCGACCTCCGGAACAGGCCGATGATCTGATCACGGCGTCTGCCGATACGCTCTATCGCTTGGTCAAGTTGATGCGGCGACGCATCGATAAAAGCGGTGAGGATGGTTTTGCCCTGATCGCCTGCGACAGCTTACCGCTCGAAACCGTCTCACATATCGCCGCCCACTGCGACTCGTTGACGCTCGATCGTGAGACTGTTGAACGGTCGGGACTTTCAAAGTCAGAGCTACACCGGATGCTGGCCTCACTCCCCTCCTCTTGTGACGTGCGCGATATCGGAACTGGAGAAATGAGATGATCAGCCAGAGTGACAAGCAACCGTTGATCGCCAGCATCGTGCGTCAGGCGGGCGAAATGGAGCGGCTTTCCGACAATGACGTGATGCGCCTGATCACCGCCGAGGTTTCACGCCGTACACACGGTAAACGGCTCAGTCTGAAAGACCGAAAAGCCCTGATTGAAAAACTGTTTCAGACGATGCGCGGTCTCGATATCCTGCAGCCGCTCGTCGACGATCAAGAGATTACCGAGATCATGGTGAACGGTCACGATACGATCTTCATTGAAAAAGACGGTCAATTAGCCCTCGTGCCTCTCGCTTTTGAAGACAAGGAACATCTGATTCAGGTCATCACCCGTTTTTTCGGTCGCTCAAACCGCCTGATCAACGAACAAAAACCGATCGCCGATCTACGTCTCGAAGACGGTTCCAGAGTCCATGCCGTCTTGCCTCCGGCGGCGCCGAATGGCCCGATCCTTTGCATTCGACGTTTCACCGGCATCAGACCGGAGATTGGAGCGTTGGTCGAGGCCGGATCCATGTCGGCTGAAGCCGCCGCTTTTTTAAACCGCCTCGTCTTGCAAAAGAAAAATGTGTTTGTCTCGGGCGGAACCGGTACCGGTAAAACGACGCTGTTGAATGCGCTCAGCACCTTCATACCCGTAACGGAGAGAATCATCACGATCGAAGATGCCATGGAACTTCAGCTCCCGACGATCGAAAACATCGTCAGGCTGGAAGCGAGGATCGCCGGTCCGGACGGTCAGGGTGAGATTTCGCTCTCCGACCTGATCCGTTCTTCGTTACGCCTGCGTCCAGACCGCATCATCGTCGGTGAAGTGCGCGGCAAAGAAGCGTACGACATGCTACAGGCGATGCAGACAGGCCACCCGGGATCTATGTCGACCGGACACGGCAACAGCGCTGAAGCCATGCTGGAGCGTCTCAGCCTCCTCTTGTTAACCTCGTCTCAATTGCCGTGGGAAGCCTGCCGCCGTCTGATCGCATCCTCTTTGGATTTCCTGATTCATCTGGAAAGAAAAAGTGACGGCAGTCGGGTCATCGAAAAGATCGTCGAGATCGAAAAGTACGACGCTCAGCAATTTGTCCTACGTACGCACTTTATAAGAAATGAAAACGGAGACCTCTTGTATGTTGCATAAACGCTTCATGTCGGTACTCTTGCTCTCCTTTTGCCTTCTCTGGCCGGTCGCCTTTGTCGGGCACTTCATTATCTTGTCGCAAAAGCTTCTGTTGTTTACCGCCCCACTCGCGGCATGTTGCCTTGCTCTTGCTTTCAAGCGATACCTGATCGGTAAAGATGAGTCGGCGCGACTCTCACAATTCCAGCAATTACTGGCGCATCTCGCGAGCCGTGTCGCTGCCGGGCAGACGCTCGAACACGCCTTGACTGATGCGGCACCGACACTCGAAAAGGAGTTGGGACCGCGCAATCTTCTCGTACAGGCACTCAGGACACTGCGTCAGCAGATGATGGCTCACATGAGTGTTAAAGCGGCTCTGGCCGGACTCTCTGCCCACTTCCGCTTGAGCCGCATCACGACGCAACTGTCGGTACTCGTGCCGCTCAGTCGTCACGGCGGCCGCCTCGACATATTCCTTCGGCGCAGTCACGATGCTCTGAATCGAGAGCGTCAGATGCAGCTCGACGTCGCCGCCGAAAGAAGTCAGACGAGCTCAGAGACGACCGTACTCTTGTTCCTGCCATTTGTCGTGGCCGCAGCCATGGCCGGTCAGTATAGGAGTGATCTGATACATGAACCTTGGTATCCGTTTGTCTCCGTCGCCGTATTTTTTCTGACGATCGCCGCCGCTTGCGTTGCCATGTTGATCCTCGCACCGGAACGAGAAGCGATTAAAAAGAAAACGAAAAAGAAAAAGAAGATGCCACCGTTGAAGAAATACCCGCGCTTTCTTTTGGCACTGTATGTAAAGCGACTGCCGGCCGGTATCGGCTACCGATTACAACGCATGGCGGAAAACGTCTATCCGGAAATGACCACGCCGTTCGAACGCCATCTCGCAAAAAAGCCGCGCTTACTCCTGACCGGACTTTTGCTTGGGCTGCTTTTACAGATGACGACCGACATCAGCTGGCTTATCTATCCGCTCGTTTTCATCCTGCCTGTGATCAGTCATGACTACGATCTGTGGCGACGGGAAAAGTCGCGTATCGAATCGTATCGCCTTCTCTTACCGGTCATGCTGAACCTGCTCGCCGTCCTCTTGGAAAGCGGTCTGACACTCGATACGGCGCTTCAGGTGTTACCGCTCGAGCACGTGGACGAAACGCCACCGTCCTGCGGATATGCACTTAAAGAGATGCGACACAAACTGCAACTTGGAGAACCATCTGACCAGGTTCTGACGGATCTCGCCGACCAATGTCCGATACCCGATCTCTCAGCCGCTTTACATCTGGCCGCTCGCTATCAGAGGCTAGGCGGCAGTGAGTTGATTGATCTTTTACAGCAGACAGCGGAAAACAGCTGGCAGGTCTACCGGCACGCCGTCAGAGTCAAACTGGAAAAGCGATCGCTCCTTTTAATGATTCCGATGGGGCTCGATCTGCTCGCCGTGATCGCGATCGCGATTATGCCGGCGATCGCGTCGTTTTCCATCTATTAATGAACCGCTTCGGCGGAGGAAGGGGGATGTCATGAAGCAAAAACGCCATATCTTTTTGGAAGAAGACGGCATCGGTACATTGGAGGTCGTGATCATTATTGCGGTACTCCTTGCCGTCGCTTTGATCTTTCGTCAGCAATTAATGGACTTTGCGAATCAACTGATCGCACGCGTATTCAACTTTTCTATTCTGGAAGGACTCTAAGTGTCGGCATGGACCGTTCAGCGATTTGGCAGCGAACTGGTGCTTGAAGGACGTGGGGACATAGATCCCCACCTCCTGAACATTTTACTGCGTCATAGACCACAGGCGTCGCTGCCCTTTACGTTGCTTAAGGAGCGCGACCGTCTCGTCTTTATCTTCGATCTCGATCATTTCGTGTCTCTCGGTCAATACATCCATGTTCTCGGTCGAAAGGCGAGCGGTCGCGCCTTGTTATTGAGTCTTATTGAGGCCATGCAAACCCTGAATGAGCATCTTCTTTGGCCGGATGCATCACTCGCAACGCCAGGTCTCGTATTCATTCACAAAGTAAAACAGACGGCACATTTTATCGCACTCCCCGTCGCCGGATACCATCCGCCCGGCATGCTCCATGCTTTACTTCCGACGCTTGAGAAAACAGGCGACTTTTCGGCTGACAAGTTAAAGACGATAAGTGAATTGCTGGCAACCGACGATTACTTGAAAGCGATCGAACTTCTCTCGCCTCCTCGCGTCGAGACAGTAAAAAAACCGTCTTTAAAAGATCAAATAAAACATCGTTTATTACTCTGGCAATACCAGATTAAAGCGCATCTGCAAAGAAAATCCGTGACGTATGACGACCGCGAGTTCGAGATCACAGCACCGTTAAGCGAATCAGAGGAATCTCAAGCCATCGGCATTTTAAGTGAGGGGTTACCGGGTACGGTAGAAGAAGAGCGCGGCCAAAAGGCATTTATTTTGGTCGATGAATTTTTGGTCGGAAGGGATTCACAAAGGGTCGACTTTCGACTCGACGATGAGCGTTGCGGTCGTATTCACGCGAGGATCATCCGGCGGCGCGACCTGTTCTTCATCGAAGATCTCGGCTCGACGAACGGCACGATCGTCGACGGTTTGAAGTTGCCGAAGCACCGTGAAGTGAGACTGCCGGAGCAGGCAAAAATCCAGTTCGGCAGCCTCGTCTACTACTTTACTTCCGAATAGAACGGGCGTTATTTCGTACCGAAAAGTCGGTCTCCCGCATCTCCCAGGCCAGGCACGATATACGCATGGTCATTTAACCGTTCGTCCAGTGCCGCGCAAAAGATCGGTACATCGGGATGCTCTTTGTTCAAGACCTCGATGCCTTCCGGCGCTGCGATCAGACAGACGAACTTGATATGCGCGATGTTTCGCTCTTTCAAAAAAGAGATCGCCGCCGCGGCCGATCCACCGGTCGCAAGCATCGGGTCGAGCACAATCACGTCACGTTCTTCGACGTCGGGCGGCAACTTGATGTAGTATTCAACAGGCTGCAGCGTCTCGGGATCGCGATACAGACCGATATGTCCGACTCTGGCCATCGGCACAACCTGCCACATGCCCTCGACCATGCCGAGTCCGGCACGCAAAATCGGGACGAGTGCAAGCTTCTTACCTTGAATGCGATAACCGGTCGCCGGTCCGAGCGGTGTCTCGAGTTCGTACGACTCCAAAGGCAAATCGCGCATCACCTCAAAAGCCATCAACATCGAGACTTCGTGTACTAGTTCACGAAACACTTTAGATGGAGTGTCCTTGTCTCTCATCAGAGACATTTTGTGCTGAATCATCGGATGATCGAATACCATCAGGTTCTTCATATCAGTTTAGTCCTCCAGCGCGCAGATTTCACCGACTCGCACGGCATGTCGTTCGCCTTCAAAACGAGCGTCCAGAAAAGCATCGACGATGGCTTTGGCAAAATGTGGAGCGACGACACGTGCGCCGAGTGCGAGCATGTTCGCGTCGTTGTGTTTTCTCGATAAGGCAGACATGAACTCGTTCGTGCAGAGCGCACAACGGATTCCCTTTACCTTGTTCGCCGCGATCGATATCCCGATCCCGGTACCACAGATGACGATTCCAAAGTCAGCCTCACCTCTCGCCACGACCTGAGCCGTCTTTTCTCCAAAATTAACGTAGCTCTCCGCCTTGTCGGCACTTTTTGCACCGACGTCGAGCACCTCGATCTGTTTCGCTTCGAGATGTTCGATAATAGCCGCTTTCAGCGGATATCCTGCATGATCACTGCCCAATACAATACGCATAATCGTCTCCTTTCCCGTCATTGTACAAAAGCCGATCCTTACCGACAAGCATGAAGAGCCACAATTGGCAAGTTTAAAAAAAGGCGTGATGAATAAACGATTGTTCGGTCATATCCGGTGACTTATTGTGGATAATGTTAATAATTCTGTGCAAAACTAGAGCGACAAGGCTTATGCCGATCAGGAACGCTGAAAGGCCGAAATTGTCGCTTTTTTGACAGACAGCTACAAAATGTCACAAAACAGCGTAAAAAGATGTAAGTGGCAAAGACCCTGTCAATTGGATGGTTTGAGCCTTGTCACTTCACATCAGCAAACGTCACCTGTACGCCACACATAGACACCCGAGTCGGTCGTCATGACAACAAGAACTGTTTTCAAGCGTTGGAATTTACACAGGTTAGGACAAGGTAATGCACAGATTAACGAGCAAAATACTTAAAATAATGATACATGTTGCATCGTATCATGCCGTTGTACAATTTCCTTTTTTTGTCGGCTGCAGCACCAAAAATCGACTCAAACTGTTCGTCCGGACTTAAGACACTGACACGAAGCCCGGGAGCAATCCCTTGACTATCGGCGTCGGCCAGACGACCGAGCGATGCGATCATCCGTTTTGCCGTCTGATGATCCGAAAGACGTTCACCGTATGGCGGATTCGTAATCAGCAAGAGTCGATCCAAACCGGTGATCTCCTGAAGTTTTTCTGAAGTCAAATCGTCGATATCGGCGCGCCGAAAGCTGATCAGATGATCGACTCCGGCACGCGCCGCATTGGCTCTCGCCTGACCGATTGCCTCCCCGGATAGGTCGGAACCGAACAGGCGGTTCTCGAGTCCAGGTATTTGCTCACGTTTCGCAAGCTCTCGTTCCCGATCGAACCGCGGCTTGCCAAAATACGCCATGCGCTCTGCCGCAAAATGTCGTTTCACACCCGGTGCGATATTAGCCAGCATCATCGCCGCCTCAATCAAGAAGGTACCGGATCCGCAAAAAGGATCGTACACACCTTCGTTATTTTCCACATGACGCAAAAAGAAACTGTAATGGAGCATCGCAGCTGCGAGCGTCTCCCTGATCGGTGCTTCGTGTCGCAGCGGCCGATAGCCGCGTTTATGAAGACCGTCGCCGCTCGTTTCGAGTAACAACGTAAGCTGATCAGAAATGATGGCGAATCTCACCTCGATTCTTCCTACCCGTCTGTCTTCTCGTATGTGTCCGCTCTCGATGCCGCGTGCCGCGGCGAGTCTTGTGACAATCGCTTTTTTCAAGGTGCGCTGGATCGCCGGTACACCGAAAAGCGCTGATTTCCTCGAGTACCCGTTCACCACGATCTGATATCCATGATCGAGCCAACGCTCCCACGGCACCTGCTGGGCGCGTTCAAACAGCTCGTCAAACGTAGTTGCAGGAAAGGTGGCTACCTCATATAACACGCGTTCCACCGTGCGCAACCGGTAGTTGAGCCTGGCCACCGCATCTTTAGCCTCTTCTTCCGAGTCCAACGTCAAGGTGACCACACCGTTCTCACGTGTGATCGCTGCTTTAGGATAACCGAGTGCGACCAACTCATCGCCGGCCGCTGCCTCGATCCCGAACAAGACTGGGAGATGGATACGCCACTGATTCATCTAACCTTCCACCTGCAAAATGACGACGTTCAAAGCGCCGTGCCTTTCTTTGGCACGTAGAGCTTAGTCATGTCGACACCTTCTCCTTCCAGAAGCTTCACCTTATTTTCTATGCCACCGCCGTATCCGGTCAAGCTGCCGTCGCTGCCGACCACCCGGTGACAAGGAATAATGATGGAGATCGGATTTCGGCCGACGGCACCGCCGACCGCCTGACTCGACATGCGCTCGATGCCTCTCGCCTTGGCCAGGGTCTTGGCGATGGCGCCGTAGGTCACGACCTCTCCATAAGGTATCTTTAACAGCTCAGCCCAGACCGCCTGCTGGAAATCACTGCCTTTAGGTCCCAACGGCAACGCGTTCGGATCGGGATTTTCACCGGCGAAGTAACCATCGAGCCACATTGCGACCTGATGAAACAGTGGATCTGAGGGCTTCGGTGACGACGTTTCTTCTGCCAATACCGGTTTATACCTGACCTTTTCTTCCAGCCAGAGGGCAACCAGTTCCTGATCCGAGATGACTATGCGTAGCGGCCCAAGCGGTGAATCATACCTTTTTGATTGCATTACCGTGTTCCTCCTAAAGATAGTGCCAGAGGCTCAGTGTGACATAACTTCGCCACGGGCTGAAGCGTTTCGCCCAGATGTCCGGATCATCGATTGACAAACTGGCCAGCGCTTTTTTGATGCCCGCATCTGTCGCCAAAAAAACATCCGTTGTACCTAGTGTACGCATCAGGATATAGTCCGTCGTCCACGGTCCAATACCGCGAATCGACAAAAGGCGCACTTCGGCCTCGTCGATAGGTATTTCGGGAGCGATAAATCGATCGTCCGCCAAAAAGCGGCGCGCCAGTTCAATAATGGCCGACGCGCGTGTCCTGATGATGCCCATGGCGCCCAGCTTTTCAGCCACGTCGTCTGCCAAAAAGTCAGACGGTGTCGGAAATACATGCGTCACATGCGGATCTCCCAAATCGACAACCTGACCGAAGCACTCGACGACACGCTCGAGAAGTGCCTTCTCACGTGAAACGGTAATCTGCTGACCGAGGACGGCTCTCACCGACATCTCGAACGCGTCACTCGTACCCGGCAGCCTGATCCCCCGCACATAGAGTGAACGCTCGACGGCACGCAAATGCTTTAACGTTTTTGATACGACATCCGGATCGAGCGCAAGATCGAATTGACGGATCGCTATGGCTTTTATCTGCGGCAGTAAAGCTTCATGCGCCGGATCGAGCGATAAGGAAAGCGCATTCTCGTCCGACACGTGTCTGACCTCGAATGCACCGTAATGCCACCTACCGGCTTCTCGCAAGCGCACGCTTCGCCGATAGACATTTTCATCGACATACTCGACGCCTTTTATCTGCCGAAGACGAAAGAAGCGAAGCAGATCTTCCCAGCGATACGGCGGCTTATATGGTAAAAGGACTTCGATTTTCTTAGCCTTTTTCATGCGCATCTCCTCGCTAGTGTTTATCACGTTCCATTTTATGGGGTTAATGGGCACATCGAAGGCATCAACGACACAATCGGGTAGGAGGCTGTCCGTTAATCGGCCAGCCGTCCTCCCACACCACTGTACGTACCGTTCGGTATACAGCGGTTCCAAACTTTACCCTGCATTCGCATAGCAACCACTGAACGTCAGATAG
>DUQI01000072.1 GCA_012837885.1 Fastidiosipila sp. | reverse complement strand
CGATGACGATAAAAGACAAGGTCGTGCCGAACCTGGTCGGTGTCGATATCGGCTGCGGCATGGAGACGATCCGCATAAAGGAGAAGTCTCTCGATCTGAAAGCACTCGATCGCCTGATTAAGCAGCGGATCCCTGCCGGTTTTGCAACGCGCAGGTCGCCGCATCGCTATCTGGAAGATATCGATCTGAAAAAGCTCAGATGCCGCGCCGGCGGGAAAAACGACAGTAAGTTGAAACTCGACCGCGCCCGCCTATCGCTCGGCACGCTGGGCGGCGGCAATCACTTTATCGAGGTTAATCGTGATGAGAACGACCATCTGTACGTCGTCGTCCATTCAGGTTCACGTCATCTCGGATTGCAGGTTGCGCTGCATTACCAGGCAGAAGCGGCCAAAGCAAATCCCCATCTGCCGCGAGATCTGGCCTACGTCTCCGGGAAAATGAAAGAGGACTATCTGCACGATATGCAGCTTATCCAACGCTTCGCTGCGCTGAATCGCAAAGCGATCGTGGACGAGATAGTAAAGGGTATGAGCCTCACCGTGCTGGAATCTTTCACGACGATCCATAACTATATCGATCTCGACATGAACATGCTCAGAAAAGGTGCGGTTTCCGCGAAGAAAGGCGAGAAACTTCTGATCCCGCTCAATATGCGAGACGGCTCCTTGATCGCCGTAGGCAAGGGAAATCGCGACTGGAATCAGTCGGCTCCGCATGGAGCCGGACGCATCATGTCGCGCCGTGAAGCCAAACGAAAACTGACATTGGCCGATTTTAGAAAGTCGATGAGCGGTATCTATACGACGACGCTGGCCAACGACACCCTGGACGAAGCACCAGCCGCCTATAAACCGAAAGAAGAGATCCTGCCATACATCAGCGATACGGTCGATCTGGTCGCCGAGCTCAAGCCGATCTACAACTTTAAAGCCGGTGGAGATTAAGAGAGATTATCTGCGTTTTCGCTCTTTCTAATAGGCAAACAAAGAAGATGCCTCGCCACATAAGTGAACGAAGCATCCTCAGGTCATGTCGATATGGATGTCCCTAGTCAGCTGGGACGATTAAACAGAAAACAGCGTTACGGTTCAATCGAGGCCGAGAGAATGGCACGCTCGAAGCCCCAATACGTACTTTCTTCATAACCTTTTAGTTTGTCGTTAAATACTGTGTAGTACGAGTTCGCGTAAAGTGGTAAATCGGGCAACAGCTCATTCCAGCGCAGGACATAGTCGGTCCAGAGCTTCAGATAGTTATCGACGTCTTCATGCGATACCTCGTAAACCATGTCCATCGACAATTTGTCTAGTTCCTCATCGAATAGGCGGTTGGCGTTGTAGCCCATCTCAATGATTTCATCTTGAAATGTCCACTCATACGAGTGATCATAGATGGGATGGATATCGGATGAGAGGTTGTACATGCCGTATTTGGGCGCACCGTATGCTTCATTCACATCACCGTCGCGATATAACCAGTGCAACAACTCAGCAAACGGCATCGATTGTTGACGGATCTCCATGCCGACATCGTTCAGATCGGATTTTTCCTCAAACATACTCTGCAACAGCGTGGCTGCCGCGTTTCCTTCTGCAGATGCCCACTCGATGATTAACGGCATCAATACACGTTCGTCTTCAAGTACGATGTTATGCTCGAAGTGTCCTGCTTCCGCCTCCGTCACTTCCTTATAGCGCAATCCGCTTTCCCACTCGCCTCCTTCTGAATTGAGTGTCCAGCCGTCTTCAATCAGAAGTTTCGTCGCCTCTTCGACACTGTATGCGTAAGCTTTCAACCCCTCCTGAAGATTGTCTTCGACCGCTTTGTACTGCCACAGCGCTTCGGCAAAAGGTCCGGCCGGGACCGTACCAAATTCACTCGTAAACTCCTTCACGAAAGTCTCGCGATCGATCAGGTGGGCCAATGATTGTCGCACCGCCTTAAATTGCGTCGGACCGAAGTCAGCTTGAAACAGGAGTTTTCCATAACCGGGCCGGGCAAACTCAACCGTAGAAAATCCGCCTTCTTCGACAAGCTCGAGTGCAGCATGTATTTCAGCACCGCCTGTCAAATGGCTGACTAGGTCAACTCTGCCTGATAGTAAGGCGTCGATTTTCTCTTCATTTTCTACTTGCTCAAAAACGAGCGTTTCAATCTGCGGTTTTTGCCCGCGGAAATCACCTTTATAGTGTTCATTCATTTTGAGAACGACTTTGCCGGTCGTCTCATCCATGCTCACGAGACTGTATGGCCCCGCACTCACCCGATCTTCCGTCAGGAAGCGGGCATGTTCGATCTTCTCGGTCAGCGCGTCGACGCTCATATCGCCTTCCCAATAGACGCCTTCACCGTCGTCTTTGAGATCGTAGCCCTCGCCGAGCCACATACTGATGCTGAGCGGGGACAAACTCACCAGGCTCATGTCGTAAAAATACGGGTTATAGGAAGGCATCAGGGTAAGCTCAAACGTATGGGCATCGATCAATCGGACACCGGACCAGATCTTTTTACCTGATTCATCCGCTTCTTCTGTCTCCCCTTCTTCGACTTCATCAGCTGGCTCGTCCTCATCCGCTTCCTCGCCTTCTCCAGCTTCGCTCTCTGTCAACTCGATGCCGGCGTATTTGTTCCCCCCGACGTAATAGTCATAGCCATACGATTGACTACCGAGTGTTAGCAGCGATTCATGATTAAAAAGAGCGAGCGAGGCTAGAAAATGCTTCGCTTCAATCGGCGAACCGTCATTGAACAAAAGATCTTCATGGATTTTGACTGTGTATGTTTTTGATCCGTCTTCTCCCTCTTTTGTTTCGATACTCTCCGCCACACTCTCATTGATGTGCATCACGCCGTTTTCATCGAAGGACACCGTCGAATAATCGTTGATCAAGCTGCGGATCAGAATGTCCGCCTCGTTATCGCCGGTCCATACGGCACCGTGCGCCCAATCGCCATATGCCTTGGTGCTGACACCCACAATGAGTTGATTACTGTCTTCGGTTTCTGCTTGGCTCACATGACCAAAGACTACGCAAATACTTAATATGCACGTCAGGACAATTGCTAGAACTTTCTTCATGAAATACCTCTCGAATCGATTAGATACGATAAGGAAGCCTTGCCTCCCGATCTCACTTGCGACTGATATTAGTAATAACACATTGGAAAAGAAAAATGTAGTGAATGCTAAGATCAGTCATCTCTAAACGCAAAGTGCCCGGTTCTGGACCGGGCACCTTGCGTTATGTGGGTAGTCAATTGGCTAAATCAGTCGGCGTACGTCTTGATGATCTCGGCATGTTTTGACTCTGCGTCAAAATTGGTTACCTCGATATCTTCGATCGTCGAATTGCCCGGATCCAGGATGAAGTCACTGACCGCATAATCGGCCATCCCGTTATCGCCTCGTCCCAGAACAAACTTGACGCCGTCAACCTTGATGTTTTGCACCGTCGAGTCTTTTGCTTCTACCGCAAAGGATGCTGCTTTTAGATGGTTCGACGGCGGCAGGTTCACATTGAAACTGAGATTCTCAATAGACAGATCTTTGATTTCAGCTTCGCTTAATTTTCCGAACAGCGCGCCCATGTATAATTGGCCCCGATCCATCTTCTTACCGGCAATCGAGATCGAAATGTTCGAGAGAGTGTGACCGTTCCCCTCGATCGAACCGGTAAATTCCGGCACCATCTCGAATGACTTGCCGCTAAAATCAAGATCGGCGCGAATACTATACTTGGTAAAGGTCTGTCCGCTGTTATCCGTTCCAAAGAAACCGTAGCGTCCGTTCAATTGCAGATCTTCGATGCTGTTGACCAAGCGGCTTCTACCTTCAACGTAATTGAGCCAGACTTTCTTACCGGCCGTGTTTTCCATGTAGTACTGAATTGACTCTTCAATGAGAGCTTTCTTGCGAGCCTGAATTTCGGCAATGACTGCCTCATCTTCCGTCGCATACTGATACCCCATGCGCTTGATATAGGCATACGGGTCGACCGGTGCCTTGTCCATATCACCGGTATCTTCCTCTGACTCTTCTTCAGCGCCAGCTTCCTCTTCGAGCTCTTCTTCGACCGGTGGAAGTTCCTCTTCACCTTCGTAGATCGCAAGCGCATCAGGAAACTCCTCGTACAGTTTATCGTAGAGCTCCTTATCGGAAGGAATCAGCTCACCATGCTCATACTGCGTGAAGTCGTAGGGGATCGTTACCTCTTTGTCTTCGTAATAACCTTCCATCGTGTAACCGGCCTTGTCGACCAGTCGCAGGGCGGCAGGTGTCAGTGGCTGCACCGGTGAATCGGCCGTGATGTTTTTCGAAAACATCACCTTTTCCGTCTCACTGTCGACATACTCTACGACTCCCTGCTGAATCCAGCGGGCATAAAGGGTCATGCTTTCTTCGACGCGATCAACACTGAAGTCCCAGCGATCTTCAGCCTTAAACTCGATGACCGGTTGTCCGTTCTCGTCAAGTGTCGGCTCGTCCGGTCCGCGATACCAGCCGGCCAACAGATAACCGTCTTTGACGGGACGGATCAGCATGTTGGTCGTGCCGCGCGGCTCAAAAAGGAGCGAACCTTTCTCGTAGTATGTTTCACGTATTTCTTTTGTATTGATCTTGCCGCCTAACGCGTGATACGTTACCTGGCTATCAAATCCCCACTCTCTCGGGTCAATCGCACCACCGATGCGGCTACAGGAGACCAATCCAACGCCGATCACAAGCACGAGCATTAACGTCATGATTTTTAGAATTCTATGTTTAATCATAAGTACTTCCTCCGTCCATTCGCGTCAGCTCAGAAAGATTTACTTTTTGAGCCAAAGGATCAAGAACAAAGCTAAACCGCCAAAGATAATCAACCCGTATAAGAGCACGGCAGCGACCGAACCGAGATAGTAATACAACATCTCTTTTTTCGTCCATGGCGCCTCGCCCTCTAACTTTTTAGGGATTTTCGAAGACGATGTCTCGGGCGTATTGATTCTAGCACCTGAACGATCCCAGAGGCTTTGTCGCATTCCAGGTACATTCATGTCGGCAATCGTTCTGCCGTCGTCGATGAAGTCGTCTTTGCGCTTTTTTTTCTTCTTAGCTTTGGTCATTGACGTTTCGCACGCTCAATCAGGCGGAAATGCCTCCCTTCTTATTCGCTTCATATTGGGCAGCATCATCATCGAAAAGATGACATGCTACTTCATGGCAATCCTCGATGTTTTGCAGTTTAGGTACTTCCACAGAACAGCGATCGAACGCATACGGACAGCGTGTTCTAAACTTACATCCGGACGGCGGATTGGCTGGACTCGGGATGTCGCCTTCCAATACGATTCTGTTCATCCGATGGTCGGGGTCTGCGACCGGTACGGCCGACAGCAACGCCTTCGTATACGGATGTGAAGGGTTCTTGAAAACACTCACCTTATCGCCGATCTCCACAATACTGCCGAGATACATGACGGCGATCGTGTCGGAGATATGCTCGACAACCGAGAGATCATGCGAGATGAACAAGTACGTGTAGCCGAACTCATCTTGCAGGTCCTGCATTAAGTTCAAGATCTGCGCCTGGATCGACACGTCGAGCGCACTGACCGGCTCATCGCAAATGATGAAATCAGGGTTCAAGGCGACAGAACGAGCAATACAGATACGCTGACGCTGTCCACCTGAGAACTCATGTGGATAGCGCGAGAAGTACTGCGGTTGCAAGCCGCATGAACGCATGACTTTCATGATGTGCTGGCGGTATTGATCCGGCGGTACGATTTTGTGTTCACGTACGGCTTCACCGATGATCTCACCGACCGGCATACGCGGTGAGAGACTCGAATATGGATCCTGGAAGATCATCTGCAATTCGGGGCGAAGTTTACGCAGCGCTTTTTTACTCAGCTTGGCAAGATCCTTACCTTTAAACGTCACTTTGCCGCCCGTCACGTCGTGCAGGCGCAAAATCGTACGCCCCACTGTCGTTTTGCCGCAACCCGACTCGCCGACAAGTCCCATCGTCGTGCCGCGCTTGATCTTAAACGACACGTCATCGACCGCTTTGACAGCGACACGGTTCTTCCCTATGCCGCCGCCGTAATAATATTTTTTAAGATTCTCTACAATGAGAATGTTGTCATTTGTTTCCATGCTTACTCTACCTCATCTCGATCAACAGTATCAGACACTTCCGTTGCCACCACATCAGCCGGTCCCTCATCCGTATTGTCGACATCGGTGACAATCAGATCGGCTTCGGCTTGACCGACGACTGCCGGTTCCGGTGCATTGGTCGCCTGTGACGACGTTCCGAGCGCCGCTTGTTTCGCCAACGCTTCTTCATCGTATAGCAGACAGGCGGCACGATGTGTATCGGAGAACGGAATCAGATCGGGATATTCCCCGCGGCAGACCGGCATCGCGCGATTACAGCGATTATAGAAGTAACAATAATCGGGCATGTTAATCGGGTTCGGTACCTGCCCGGGAATGCTATACAGGCGTTTCGCTTCCTGATCGACTCTCGGCTTGGAGAGCATCAATCCGATCGTATACGGGTGCTTCGGACTATGGAAGATCTCACGCACGGTGCCCTCTTCGATAATCCTGCCCGCGTACATCACGACCACATGATCCGCCATTTCGGCGATGACGCCGAGATCGTGCGTGATCAACATGATACTGCCGTTGATACGATCCTTGATGCTACGCAGCAAATCGAGGATCTGCGCTTGGATCGTCACGTCCAGCGCCGTCGTCGGCTCGTCCGCAATAATCAGACGCGGGTCGCAGATGAGTGCCATCGCGATCATCACGCGCTGGCGCATACCACCCGAGAGCTGATGCGGATAGCTGTTATATACGCGCTCACTGTCGGCGATGCCTACTGTTTTCAACATCTCTATCGAGCGTTTTTTCGCGCTTTCGTCGGTCGAGCCCGGAATGTGCAGCAAGACGACCTCGTCGAGCTGACGACCGATACGGAAGACCGGGTTCAAGCTGGTCATCGGTTCCTGGAAGATCATCGCAATCTCGCTGCCGCGGATATGCAACATCTCATTCATCGGAACCTTCGGTATGTCATATACCTTTCCATCCGACGCCTTATAGCGAATGCTTCCTTCCACGATCTGTCCCTGCGGCGCTTGCACCAGTTGCATCAAAGACAAGCTGGTCACCGATTTACCGCAGCCGGATTCGCCGACGATACCGATGGTTTTACCGGTCGGGACGTCAAAGCTGACGCCATTCACGGCTCTCGTCGTACCGACATCCGTAAAGAAGTAGGTGTGCAGGTTATCGAACTCGACGACGTTATTCGGATCGCGCATTTCAGTTAAATACTCTGAAGGATCGACGTTCTCTCGTCTTTTCTTACGCTCGAACTCCTTCATAATCTTCGCATTTGATTTTGCGATTGCGCGTTCTTCTCTGAGTGTCAAATACTCGTGATCATCGACACCCTTCAACTGTTTTCTTCTTCTACCTAATCTAACTGCCATATCATTACCTTTTTGCCTTTGGATCGAATGCGTCTCTTAAACCATCACCGACGAAACTGAAGCCGAGCACCGTGATAATAATCAAAACGCCGGCCGGCACCCACATATTCGGGTAGTTCGCGAGGATCTCCTGTCCTTTGGACGGATCGGCGAGCGCGATCATCGAGCCCCATGCCGCTTTCGGGAACGGCACACCGATACCGAGATAGGAGAGTGTTGATTCATAGAGAATGATCCCGCCTAGACCGAGCGTCGCTGTAACGATGAGCTGCGGAATAGCGTTCGGCACCAAATGTTTAAAGATTTTTCTCGACGTGCGGATTCCTGTCGTCTCGGCAGCCAACATGAATTCTTGTTCGCGCAGGGTCAAAATCTGACCACGGATCAAGCGCGCCACGCCGGTCCACCCCATCAAGGTCAAAAATGCCATCAGGTAGTAGATACGATGTTCGGGCGGTATGCTCTCAATCGACGCGATCGTGGCTGACAAGATGAGCAAAATAGGTAAGCCCGGTAGACACGCAAAGATATCTACAATACGCATCACGAGTTGATCAACCCAGCCGCCAAAGTAACCTGCGAGACCACCCAGAATCACGCCAAACAGCGTCTGCAAAAAGATAACGATGAAGGCGATGACGAGTGAAATCCGGCCACCGTACATGAGCCGCACCAGAATATCAAATCCGTTTGTATCCGTGCCGAGCGGATGAGACGAGCTAAGCGGCGCTTTGTAGAAAATGACCGTTTGCGATTTGTCATAGAACATGTATTCCTGACCGTCGGCGCCCACATAATCGGCTTTCGTCACGAGATCGGATACACGTTCAATACGATGCACTTCCGTCTCCTGATACCCCAGAAAGATATCCGTGATAAACGGACCGACAAATGCAAACAAGAATACGAAGATGACCATGATCATTCCGGCGATCGATAGCTTACTCCGGAAGAAACGCTTGGCCACCATACGGCCGGGTGAAATGACCCGGAAATTCTCTTCGAATCCGCGAATTTCATCTTCTTCCGCATGATCGACCGGTCGATCGACGGCATCCAGGGCCGGCATGCGAGTAATCTCTCGTCCGGCCGTCTCTATGTTATGAGCAATTTCCGGCTTATATGTTTCGTCAATGCCGTGCTCAGATTTATTTTTTGATTCAAAACCAGATGTATTCATGACTGTTCCCCCTAACGCAACTTGACACGAGGATCGACCACCGTGTAGCTCAGGTCAGACAGCAACATACCCAAGACAGTCAAGATCGCTAAAAACATGTTATAGCCCATGACAAATGGAATATCGCCTCCACGCGTCGCACGCAAAGCCATATACCCGATGCCTGGTAACGCAAAGACCGTCTCTGTGATCATGGCCCCACCGAACAAGCTAGGCAGAAGCCCTGACAACGTAGTAACCAAAGGAATCAATGTATTACGGAAGGCATGGCTATAAATGACTTTTCTTTCCGATAACCCCTTGGCTCTCGCTGTCCGAATGTAGTCGGAACCCATGACCTCAAGCATATTTGTACGTGTATAACGCATCAATCCACCGACGCTCAGCATCGTCAACACCGTAATCGGCAAGACTAAATGCCACAATTTGTCGGCCAGAAGTGCAAAGTTTTCATTCTCACCGAATATTCTGGTCGCCGTCGTCAACCCCTGCAACGGGAACCATCGTAACTTGATCGAAAAGACATTCATGAGTAATGCCGATAAAAAGAACGATGGCAAGGCCGTACCGATCATGGCGAAGACCGAGACAGAATAGTCATATTTACTGTATTGTTTCACCGCTGCCTTTATACCAAGCGGTATAGATATCACCGTCTGTAAAATAAAAGATACGAGCGCAATACCAAACGACAGCCACATGTAGTTGCCGATGACCTCGCTGACGGGTCTACCAAACATAAAGGAGAACCCGAGGTCGCCTCGCAACGCGCTAGTCAGCCAGTTTCCGTAGCTTTTCATAATTCCCAAAAAGCTCTTGTCGGCAAGCCCGTATAGTTCTTTAAGGCGCATCACGTCTTCTTGCGTCATCGAGCCGTTGGCCAACGCCGCCGCCGTCTGTGTGTCGATATAGTCGGCTGGCATTAACATGACTAGCATGTAAATCAGGACAGAAACGCCTACAAGGATCAAAAGTGCCAGTAGCAACCTTTTTATTACATATTTACCCATATAACAAACACCTGTTTCATGCCCGTAACCGCCATTTGGCATAGACATCAAGAATGAATGAATGCCACGCGCCAGTTCCGGGTATATAAGAGACCTATTCCCTCTACCTCTTTATTCGTCTATTGGACAGTTTCAATGATCAAAAAAAGTCTGACGTGGGCGGTG
>DUQI01000071.1 GCA_012837885.1 Fastidiosipila sp. | reverse complement strand
TTATGGCTAGCTTGATCTTTTTACTTGTGATGCTTGTAACGTTGATTTTTGGCGGCGAGGTGCTCGCGTTTTATGACTTAAACGTGCTCTCGATAAGCATCGGTTTGGTGATGGCGTTCGTCTTTCACGCAATCTTGATTCTGATCCTGAGTTTCATTCATCAGCGACAAAGTGAACGAAAAAACAGTCGAGACATGCTGGCTGCACCTTAAACAGAATCGCCTCAATATGGTCTTTTAAACGCTCGTGTACTTGCCATACCTCCAGATCACTTTTCATGATGCGCGAAGCGGGGAATAAGTGAATTGGCCAGTTAGAGAAGCCTAAAGCAAAAAGCGGCGTGGATTGTCGCCAATGAGCGGGCGTATCCTCGTCTAACCATGTAGTTAACGCCATATCGTGATCACATAGGAGGATCGCGTTATGGCGTTTTCATTGGAATCGATCGCGGCTGTGCCGCTGCTTTTTACTTTGCTTTTACAACCGGTCGTACTCGGTCCGAAAGCCGGAATGGAGAGTATCGAACAATCGAAAGAAGTGCTGCCGATCACGATTTCGCAGGTCAATCCCGATACGTTCTATCACCTTTATACGCCTCAAGGATCGAGGCTTTCGGCGGTGCAGGCGTCGCCACAGCTAATGCTCGAGGTGGTCGGCCTCGCCAGAGATTTCTGGCGGCCTGTCTCCTCTTTATTCTTGTCATGATACAGCGTGAAGAAGGCGCCATCAGTCTGGCGGCTGCCTTGATCGTGCCGCTCATCCTTTTGTTTCTGGCCTACATCTTCCGGTTTGCTGTTTTGGCCAGAGCCGACTGGGAGACGGTGCGTCTCGCCGCGGCCGGCGTCGAGGCGGAACTCTCAGGGTACTCTAGAGAATTATTCGATACGTTCGGCCTGTTTGCCGCACCGATGGACGGCAGCCGGGCGAAAAGTGCGACAGGAGGCATGACGCGTCTGGCGCATACGGTACAGTCGGTCGTCGGCGATGACACGCTCTCTGCGCCGGGAAAGATGAAGAGCGAGATTATCCGGCACATGAAGCTGAGGGCTCCACTCACCATGCTCAGCGATATTTTGCGCCGTACATCCAGGATCTGGGGCGAGCGCCACACGGTACTGTCTGACGGGTCGGTCGAGTCAGCGATCAAAAATGTGACGGGTAAGCACGATACGCGAGGTTTTTTACCGGGTGCGATCGACTTGCCGGCAGGGGAGGCGCGCGAGCAGCTGGAGGCATTGATCGAAGCGGAGATCTCGAGCATCTATGAATCGGTAGTGACCGACATGATGCCGGCTGATACGTACGATCCTGGCGAAGCGTCGACGCTCGATTTTTTCGATCCGCACAATCTCGCGGCCATCGGCAGCCAGATCGATCGTCTGTTTCATATCGGTGAATACGGTGTGTTGGAGCGCCTCTATTTTGCCGAATACGCGCTGGCTTATTTTCATCAGACGACTCCGGTCATTTATGTACAGACAACACGGGTTGAATTTCGGACGCCGGACGGTCGATCGATCAATGAATTTCCGCGCTCAAGGCGCTTTGAAGTCGAGCAGATGATAATGGGCGGATACGCCGAAAAAGCGAAGCGGCGCACCCATAACGCGATACGCGGTATCCGCACCGTGATTCACCTTACAGCCAATTTTGCCGATCAGGGAAAGCGCGCCGTTTATATGAGTAAAGCGGCGACTTTGTCGAGTGCGATCTTCATTGCAAGTGTGGGGACGGTTTCGATACCGCCGGAATCGCTGCTCTTTTTGTTTATGCTGCGAGACGCTGTCTCGTCCGCAAAATCCGATGTGGCAAAACTGACACGCGGTTTCGGGGTGCGGTTTTGGCCGAATGCCGCCCTTGAGCTCTACTACCCCGACTATCTGCGTTTGATGCTGCTTCTTCGCACACCTGATCAGCTGGCGGAGGCGATCTACAGACAGATCAATACCGTGTGTCCCGGCAGCCATTACACGTCGGTCGAAGTGAGCGTCGAAGCCGCCAACCGGCAGGTGACTTTGAATGGACGCTTCCGTACGCGCGATGAAGAGTAGGAGAAAAGACGAAGGCGGGATCATGCTCGAGGCAGCCCTTATCTTTCCCGTCATCTTGCTCCTAGTCTCCTTTATGCTCGCTCAGATCAGGAGTGTGCGCTACGAGACCTTGGTCGGCTACGCACTCGATCAGACGGCGGAAGAGATCGCCATCTTGATCCCCCTCGGCGATCAGCTCTTGAAAGGTGTCGGAGCGGCGGATATTTTTTCGGCCCTCCGCGACTGGCTGCCGGCAGAGGCGGTCGCCGACCAGATCCTGAACATGGCGGCCGATGTCGCCTCGTCTATCGCGTTCGGACGCTTCGTTCACAGCCGACTCGACTATTGGCTCGATGAGGCGCAAGCGGTAGGCCATTTTCGCTTTCCGACATTTGAAAAGCGCCTCGGTATGTTCTGGCTCGATGATGCCGGTGTCCTGCGCTTAAGTCTTCGCTATGAGGTGAAAAGCGCCTTTTTCACGAAGCAGACCGAAGTCAAATCGATCGTGCCGCTTTGGACCGAAGGTCGGGCGGCGCGTTCGGACGAAGAACATGATGAAGATGAAACGTATGACTCGATCTGGTCGCTTTCCAACTTCGACCGCGGTGCCAGATTTCGCGAACTCTACGGCGCGAACCTGCCGTTTAACTTCCCGGTGATCGCTGCGCTAAACGGCGACGAGGCCGTCTCGATCAAGAGTATCGATCTGACGGCCCCGTCTTACAGTACGGAGATCATGGCGACCCATCAGATCGATCAGCATGCGATGACGCTCGCCAGATTCGACGGGATCACCTGGGGCGAGCGCACCATATTGCCGGGTACGATTAAGGCCAGGAGGCTTCGCCTGATCATTCCGGAGAATGCGCCGGATTATGCGAGCGACGCGTATTTTTCGAATCTGGCGCGAAACTTACGCATGCAAGGTGTCACGCTCGAGGTCATAAGACACGGCAAAAGCGGGCGGTACGTCGATCGCGATTGACTTGAATGACCTGAACAGGTCGCGGTATGATGAGCCGGTGACGTTAGAAAGGAAGACCCAATGGGATTATTTAATAAATTATTCGGCTCGCATTCCGATCGGGAGTTAAAAAAGATTCAGCCCCTGGTCGATCAGGTGCTCCAGCTGGAAGATCAGTACAGTGCGCTCTCTGAAGCCGAGCTGCAGGGCAAGACGGCCGAATTCCGGGCACGCCTGAAAGCCGGGGAGGCGCTCGATGAGCTGTTGCCTGAAGCGTTTGCTACGGTCAGGGAAGCCGGTTGGCGCGTTTTGCGTATGAAACACTTCCCGGTCCAGGTGCAAGGCGGCATCATCCTGCATCAGGGCCGTATCGCCGAGATGAAAACCGGTGAGGGTAAGACCTTGGTTGCCACACTACCCGTCTATCTCAATGCCTTGACGGGGAACGGCGTGCATGTCGTCACAGTCAACGATTATCTGGCCAAGCGCGACAGCGAATGGATGGGGAAGATCTACCGTTATCTGGGGCTTTCGGTCGGCCTTGTCGTGCACGGCATGTCGTCTGCCGAAAAAAGAGCCGCCTATCAGAGCGACTTGCTCTACGGCACGAATAACGAGCTCGGCTTTGACTATCTCAGGGACAACATGGTGCACGACATCAACGACCGTATGCAGCGTGAACTGTCGTTTGCCATCGTCGACGAGGTCGACTCGATTCTGATCGATGAAGCGAGGACACCGCTCATCATATCGGGGCCGGGTACGGAATCGTCCGAGATGTACGGTCGTGCCGATCAGATCGCCAGAACGCTTAAGATGAAGCGGATCGTCGAGACAGGACCGGTCCGAACGGACGAGGAGATGCAGGAGATCCACGGCGACGCCGATTACGTCGTCGATGAAAAAGCAAAGACGGCGACCTTGACACCGCAGGGTGTGCAGAAGGTCGAGCGTTATTTCAACATTGAAAACCTGTCGGACGAAGAGAATCACGAGATCAACCACCATATCAATAACGCGATCAAGGCCTACGGCACGATGTTTCGCGATCAGGATTACGTCGTCAAAGACGGCGAGGTCATCATCGTCGATGACTTCACCGGCCGTTTGATGCAGGGGAGAAGATACAGCAACGGTCTGCATCAGGCGATCGAAGCAAAAGAAGGCGTGAAGATCGAAAAGGAAAACCGCACGCTGGCGACGATCACCTTCCAGAACTTCTTCCGCATGTATAAGAAGCTGTCCGGTATGACCGGTACGGCGTTGACGGAAGAAGACGAATTCCGCGAAATCTATCAGTTAGACGTGATTACGATCCCGACCAATATGCCGATGATCCGCGACGATATGCCGGATGCCGTCTATAAGACGGAGCGCGGCAAGTACGGCGCCATCGTCAACGAAGTGGCGAGAGCGCACCAGACGGGGCAGCCGGTGCTGGTCGGTACCGTGTCGGTCGACAACTCGGAGATTTTATCGCAGCTCTTTACGCGAGCCGGTATCAAGCACAATGTGCTGAACGCCAAGCATCACGAACGTGAAGCGGAGATCGTCGCCCAGGCCGGGCGACTTGGCGCGGTCACGATCGCGACCAACATGGCCGGCCGTGGTACCGACATCATTCTCGGCGGCAACCCGGAGTATCTGGCCAAACAGGAAATGCGGAAAAACGGCTACGACGAAGCCTTGATCGAGCAGTCGACGACGTTACATGAGACGGACGATGAAGCAGTGCTCGAAGCGCGTCGTACGTTTTCCGACCTAAAGGATCGGTTTGAAAAAGAGATTCAGACCGAAAGAGATCAGGTGCTGGAGGCAGGCGGCCTCTATATCCTCGGAACGGAACGCCATGAGTCGAGGCGAATCGATAATCAGTTGCGCGGACGTGCCGGTCGACAGGGCGACCCCGGTAGTAGCAAGTTCTATCTGGCATTGGAAGATGACCTGATGCGCATTTTCGGCGGTGAGCGAATCGACCGGATGTTTTCGGCCATCGGCGTGAAGGAAGATATGGAAGTCGAGCACCCGATGCTGTCGCGGGCGATCGAGACGGCACAGAAGCGGGTGGAAGCGAGAAACTTCTCGATCAGAAAACACGTCCTCGAATACGACGACGTGATGAATCAGCAGAGAAACCTGATCTACGAGCAACGAAAAGAAGTGCTCGAAGGCAGAGATCTCCACGATTACTACCGTCAGATCATTAGCGAGACGATGGAGCATACGCTGCTTGACTTTATCGCCGGTGAGCCGGACGTCAACAAATGGGATGTGATCGGCCTTGACGCCCGAGTCAAAGATATTTTCGGTCCGCTCGAAGGGTTAAATATTCTGAAGAATCCGCCGGCCGATCTGGAAGGCGAAAAGCTGAACCAAATCCTGACCGAAGAGGCGCTCGCAAAACTCGAAGCGCGCGCCGAAGAACTCGGTTCGGATGAGATGCTGCGGGCTGCCGAACGCTTTATTCTGTTGCAGGCGGTCGATCAGCACTGGATGGAGCATATCGACGCCATGGACGATCTGCGTGATTCGATCGGTATGCGTGGCTACGCACAGAAAGATCCGGTGATCGAGTATAAGCGCGAGGGACTTGCCATGTTTGAAGGCATGACGTCTCTGATTAAGGAAGACGCCGTGCGCCTGATCATGCGGGCACGTCTCACGGGTGGAGCGCCGCGCCGCAAGCGCGCGCCGACCAAAATGACCGAGAGCAGGGGAAGCGAAGGGTTCTCGGGACAGGCGCCGTTGCCGAGCGAAAAGCAAGAGGAAAAAACCCAACCGGTGAGGCGCGGTCCGACGCCGGGGCGAAACGACCCGTGCTGGTGCGGTAGCGGCAAGAAATACAAGGCGTGTCATTTACGCCAGGACGAAGCAGGAGCAACATGAGTCGTACAATTTTAGGTTGTCATCTTTCGGTATCCGCCGGTTTTTTCGCGATGGGCGAAGAGGCGCTGTCGATCGATGCCAATACATTTCAGTTTTTTACGAGAAATCCGAGAGGGAGTAAAGCCAAAGCGATCGATCCGGCAGACGTTCAGCGTCTGCTCGACCTATTGGAAAAAGAAAAGTTCGGTCGACTTCTCGCGCATGCACCTTATACGTTGAATCCATGTTCGAAAGATGAACGCGTGCGAGAATTTGCGGCCGCGACGATGGCTGACGATTTGGAGCGCTTACGCTATCTGCCGGGCGCGATGTACAACTTCCATCCCGGCAGCCATGTCGGACAGGGGATCGATGTAGGTATCGAGCTGATCGCCAAGCAATTGAACGATCTTTTGGATGACGAAGGAGACACGCTGATCTTGCTCGAGACGATGGCCGGCAAGGGAAGTGAGGTCGGTTCGACCTTCGAAGAACTAAAAAGGATCATCGATCTGACAGAGAAGAAAGAGCGACTCGGCGTCTGCATCGACACGTGTCACTTAAATGATGCCGGCTACGACGTCAAGAACGATATCGACGGCGTTCTGGAGACGTTTGACAAGGTGATCGGGATCGAGAGGATTCGTGCCGTACACGTCAACGACAGCAAAAACGAAGTAGGGGCGAGAAAAGATCGCCACGCCAAGATCGGCGAGGGGACGATAGGACTCGAAGCCATTTTGACGATCATGCGCCATCCGGCTTTAAAGGATCTGCCCTTCTACCTTGAGACACCGAACGATGTGCCGGGTTATCAGGAGGAGATCAAGCTGCTTCGATCTCATCTCGATCGATGAAGCGACCACTGTCGGATCTGCCTAAACTCTTTTTCGGTACGTTCACGGTCAGTGCGCTGACCTTCGGCGGCGGTTATGTCATCGTGCCTCTCTTGTCCGAGAAATTCAATAAACGGCTCGGTTGGATCAATGATGAGGAGATGCTCGATATCGTCGCCATCTCACAGGCGACGCCCGGCATCATGGCGGTCAATGCCTCCTTGATGATCGGCTGGCGGACTTTCGGCATCTCAGGGGCCCTGGTCGCCTTATTGGCGACCATCCTGCCGCCGCTTATCTTGCTCACCATCATCTCTCTCGTCTACAAAACGATCATCGCATCGACGCTCGTCAAAGCGATCTTCCGCGGTCTGATGATCGGTGTCAGTATCGTCATTTTAAGTGCCGTCTGGCAGATGCAGGTGATGCTGCTTAAGAAAAAGAAAGCGCTCCCGCTCGTTTTGATGGCACTCGCGTTCACCGCGAACTTCTTCTTCGACGTAAACCCGGTTTACGTGTTGCTCGCCGCCCTCGGCATCGGTATTCTCGCCACCTGGTGGGAGATCCGGCATGCACCGGGAGATGACTTGTGATTTTACTTGAGCTCTTCTGGAACTTTTTTCAGATCGGTCTGTTCGCGGTCGGCGGCGGTTATGCTTCCTTGCCTCTGATCCAGAGTCGAATCGTCGATGTCAACGGCTGGATGACGCTCACCGAGTTTACCGACCTGATCGCGATATCGCAGATGACGCCGGGACCGATCGGTATTAATGCTGCGACCTTTGTCGGAACCCGGGTCGCCGGTATACCGGGGGCCTTGGCCGCGACCATCGGCAATGTCACACCGGCCGTCATCATGATCTCGATACTTGCCTATATTTACAACAAATACGGTCAACTGCGCTTCATCAAAGGTGTGTTGGGAGCACTACGACCGGTTGTCGTCGCCTTGATCGCATCGGCCGCAGTCACCATCTTGCTGCTCGCCGTGACCGACGCAAATCAGGTGTTTAACTGGACATCGGCGATCTTGCTCGCGGTTGTCGCTCTCGGCGTCTTCATCATGCAAAAGTACAAATGGAACTCCCTTGTCATGATGCTCGTGACCGGTGCGGCAGCGGCATTGCTCTATGCGTTTGGCATTACGTTTTAAGTGTAATTGACAGGGCGTCTGTTCGCTGATAATATAGCCTTTGTCGCGCCGAAGTGGCTCAGGGGTAGAGCAATTCACTCGTAATGAATAGGTCGTGGGTTCAATTCCCACCTTCGGCTCCAACGATAAGAAGCCTAAGACGATTGGTCTTGGGCTTTTTTTATCCAGTGATCTTCTTTTTTCGAGATGCTTTCTTAGCGCCTGATATCACCGACTAAAAAAAGCCGAAACGGGGATAATGACGTGTTTTACTTCAATCGACCAATGAAAGATGCGCTTTTTTGCCCATTTTAGTGGCATTATAAAAATAACAATCGGAATAGCGGTTGCATTTTGTCTCTTGGAGCATCTTTATTTGTAAGAGGAGTGGAAAGGAGTCAGGCAGATGTTAATGAAAATAGCGCAACATATTCTTATTAGTATTTTTGCGGGCATATGGGCACTCACATCATTTTCTGCACCAGTTCAGGTACAAGAGCAGAAGGTGGTGGAGAAAGAAGTGCTCTTGCCGTTACCGAAGATCGAGTCGGATTTCGATGCCTACGCATATCCGATGACCTTGGTCGGTGAAACGGTCTATTATGCCGTCGACTATCTTGTGCCGCAGTCAAATGATGTCAAAAAGTCTGAGATCTATGCTCAGCGAATCGATGGTGATGAACACGAGGTTATCTATTCGGCTGAATTTGATGCGAGTGAAGCCGGTGGGATAAGTGAACTGAATGCGTCCAAGGATTGTCTCTTTTTTGTAGAAGTCAATGCGTTGTGGATCATCTACGGGCTTGATATCGAAACGAAAGAGACGTTCGTCGTGCGGGATTCTGCTCAGTCTAAACAACAATCGCCACCCAGTATCCAGGTTATTGACGAACATGTCTATTGGTTTGAAACCGATGAAGACGGCGCAAGCGTGCTCTATAAGTACAACATGGAATCGAAAGAAGTGACGAATGTATCTAGTGACGTACCGTTTTATCTGGCGTCACCTTACAAAGTTATCCCCGCCTCCGAAAAAGACATCTTCTATCTGACGAAGGACGCTGAATCGGTTTTTCTCAATCGTCTATCCGATGGCAATGAAGTGCCTCACACGATCGATACAACGCTCGACTCGGTCGAACTCGTTGCAGTCAGTGATAAATATGCGTTCTTCGCCAATAGAGCGCTTGATCCTGCGTTGTATTTGATGAAGTTAGATACGGGTAATGTGGCGGTCGTACTGGACGAAGTTGAAATAGGCAGCGTGCGCAGCGCTGTCATTGTCGACGATCTTGTCTTGATCGATCTCAGCATTGGCAATCACACGGCTGTCTTTCAGTGGCAGGTCGGTAGTCAGACGATCTTGCAGATTGCGGATGAAGCGGCATGGCTTCGTAAAACAGGCGATGGCAAAATCATCGGTGTGATGCCGGACAGTGACATTGATCCGGAAAAACACATCGCAGGTATGCGCATCATCGAGTTGGGTAACGACCGCTAAGACTGGTAGATCGGTTCGCTTTTGCGTGGAAAGCCTGAGACGCATGGTCTTGGGCTTTTCCTTTTTAATCAAACAGATAACTCGTCATCGATATCGATCCCATCGTCAAGGCGCGATTGAATACGCTTATGTTGTCTTTTTCTTCCACGGCGCCGAGACAGTAGAGAAGCGGAATGTAGTGGTCACTCGTCGGTACGGCGTAGCGCGCGTGCGGATGTGTCCGATAGTCGGCCAAAGCAAGAAAATCTTTCTGCCTGATCTTATCTAGCACCCAGTCGTCAAATGCTTTTGCTTCCGGTGTACCGTCGTCTTTTTGCCAGTCGACCTGTCTCAAATTATGCACGATGTTTCCGCTGCCGAAAATCAGGATACCTTCGTCTCGCAGCGTTGCCAGTGCTTTGCCTATGGCAAGGAGTTCTTTTTCCGGAAGCGCCATATTGATCGCAAACTGCACGACGGGAATATCGGCGTCGGGGTACATGTGCGAGAGCACACTCCACGTGCCGTGATCAATGCCCCAGTCATTGTCGATCAGGACGTCAACGGACAACAAGCGCTGAACTGCCTCCGTCAGCGCCCGATGGCCCTTCGGTTCATACGTTAAATTGTTCAGTGCTTCGGGGAAGCCGTAAAAATCATAGATCTGGCGCGGTTTTTCGGCGCTCTGCACGCGAGTATTGCGGCCGTACCAGTGTGCCGAAATCGCCAATATGGCGTTTGGGCGCGGCAGTCTTTGCGCGATCTCTCGCCACGATCTCGTTATCTCATTGTCTTCCAGGGCGTTCATCGGGTTGCCGTGACCGACGAACAAAACAGGCATACGCATCGCTTCCTCCGAGCCGAAAGGCTATAGAAAAGCCGGTTAAATCGTCTGACTGAACCGGCCTGACACTACGTGTTAATTTTACAGTCTCAGCACCTGATCGGCATCGATCAGGCCTTCGATGATCTCGAGATGCTGCGGGCATTTTGTCTGACAGATGCCGCAGGCGATACATTTAGATTGGTCGATTGCTTCTTCGATCAACTTCTCATAACCTTCCTGCGACCGATCGAGATCGTCGAACAGGTAGACGTTGTTGTAGAGCGAGAAGATGCGCGGGATCGCCACCTGCTGCGGGCAGGGCAGACAATACTCGCAGGACGTGCAGTGCACCTTGATCTTCTCTTTGTACCGCTCCTGCACCTGACGAATCGTCGCCATGTCACGTTCGCTCAACGGTGTTTCGGACAGGGCGCGAAATATGCGTACATTTTCGTCGACCTGAGCTTTGTCGCTCATGCCGGACAAAATGACTTTGACCTGATCTTCTTTCGCAACAAAACGAAAGGCCCACTCGACCGGACTGTAGTCGCGCTCGCTCTTTGCCCAAGGCTTCTTGATGTCTGCCGGTACCTTGGTCGCAAGTGCGCCGCCACGCAGCGGCTCCATGACGATCACATCGACCTTCTTCTCTTTTGCCAGTTCGATGCCGGCTTGTCCAGCCTGATAGTCTTCGTCTAGAAGGTTGTACTGGATCTGGCAGACATCCCAGTGCCGACTCTCGAGGATCTCTTTAAACACCGGAAATTCATCGTGGAAAGAAAACCCGACATAGCGTACGCGACCTTCTTTAAGTAGACGATCGAGAAACCGGTGGACGTTTAGCTTGAGGAGCTTTTGCCACAGTTCATCGTACAGCGAGTGCAACAGATAAAAGTCGACACTGTCGAGCTCTAGTCTTTCCAGTTGTTCGCTGAAAATGCGCTCCATGTCTTCTTCCGTTTCGCACTTCCAGCCAGGCAATTTCGTCGCGACCAGAACTTTCTCGCGATAGCCGTCTTTTAACGCCTTGCCGACAACCGTTTCGCTTTTGCCGCCGTGATAGCCGTACGCCGTATCGATGTACGTGACACCACTGTCGATCGCGTGACGGATCAGGTCGATCGCTTCTTGTTCGATCAACTCGCCGTCGCTGTCGACCGGCATGCGCATACAGCCGAGTCCGAGCAAGGACGCATGTAGATTTTCATTGACGAGTCTTCTACTTTCCATAAGAAACCTCTGCCTTGACCGTTGCATGTAAGGCTACTCGAAGAGCGATCTTGCCTCCGACGCGATGTTCTCCGGTGTAAAGCCGAGTTCCTTGAAGATCCTCGCGCCGGGCGCTGAGGCGCCGAAGCGATCGATGCCGTGTACTTTGCCTTTCAGACCGACATAACGGTACCAGGGCATCGTCGCTGCAGCTTCGACGGCCATACGTTTTTCGATCGCGGCTGGCAATACGGACTCTTTGTACTCGTCAGACTGCGCTTCAAAGACTTCGAATGAAGGCATCGAGACGACTCTGACCTTTTTACCTTCCGCTCTCAGCAGTGTCGCCGCTTCGAGGATCAGTGAGACTTCCGAACCGGTAGCCAGAAGCAACAGTTCCGGATCGTCGTCATCCGACAATACGTAAGCACCTTTTTTCGCACCGTCCACCTTGCTGTCGATTTCCGGCAGATCCTGTCTCGTCAACACGAGGCAGGTCGGTCCGTTGTTTTCAAGTGCATAGCGATAGGCGACTGCCGTCTCTCTGCCGTCGGCCGGACGGAAGACCGTCATACCGGGCAGGGAGCGAAGCATCGCGAGATGCTCGATCGGCTCATGTGTCGGTCCGTCTTCACCGACGCCGATGCTGTCATGAGTCAGGATATAGATCACGGGCGCTTTCATCAGGGCCGAAAGTCTCATCGCGGCTTTCATGTAGTCGGTGAAGACGAAGAAGGTCGCGACATACGGTCTGATGCCGCCGTGCACAGCCATACCGTTGGCCATCGCCGCCATGGCGAATTCGCGCACACCGAAGTGAATATTCCGGCCCTCATAGTTACCCGCCTGGAAAGACGATCCGCCCTTGATCTCGCTGTTGTTGGAGGGAGCGAGGTCAGCGCTCCCGCCGAACAAGGCCGGAAGTTTTGTCGCCAGATGATTCAAGACCTGACCGGAGAGTTTTCTGGTCGCCGCTTTGCCGACGAAGCCATAGAGCGTCTCATCGTCGAGGTCGGGCAGTTCGCCGGACATCGCCGCCTCATAGGCTTTGGCTTTCTCGGGGAACTTCTCTTTATAACGTGAGAAGAGATCGTTCCAGTCATTTTCAAGGCCTTCCAGCGTCTTTTTCTGATCGGCAAACCAGTCCATCGTCTCGGTCGGGACGGTGAACGCCTCCTGATCTTCGATGCCGAATGTCTTTTTGGTGAACAAGACACCGGCGTCGCCGAGCGGCGAACCATGGGTTGAGGCGGAACCGGCTTCCGGTGAACCAAAACCGATGACCGTGTTGATTTTTATGAAGGACGGTTTGTCGCCGTTGGCCTTGGCGGCCTGGATCGCTTTGGCGACCGCTTCCGTGTCTTCGCCGTTTTCGACTTCCTGCACGTGCCAGCCGTACGCTTCGTAGCGCTTCAAAACATCTTCCGTGAAAGCCAGATTCGTCGAGCCTTCGATCGTGATGTCGTTTGAGTCGTAGAGTACGATCAGTTTATGAAGTTTCAAGTGTCCGGCGAGAGAAGACGCTTCCGACGAGATGCCTTCCATCAGGCAGCCGTCACCGACCAGAGCGTACGTGTAATGGTCGACGATTGGGAAGCCGTCTTCGTTATGGATGGCGGCCAGATGCGCTTCGGCCATCGCCATACCGACAGCGGAGGCGATGCCTTGTCCGAGCGGTCCCGTCGTTGTTTCGACGCCGACCGTGTGGCCGTATTCCGGATGTCCCGGTGTCTTGCTGTCCCACTGACGGAACGCTTTCAGATCGTCCAATGTCAGCCCATAGCCGAAGAGATGCAAGAGCGAATAAAGTAGCATCGACCCGTGTCCGGCCGACAGTACGAAACGATCGCGGTTGTCCCATGACGGGTTCTTCGGGTTGTGTTTCAAATGATTGGCAAACAGTTCGGTGGCAAACGGTGCCGCTCCGAGAGGCATGCCCGGATGACCTGAATTGGCCGCCTGTACCGCTTCGATCGAGAGGACTCGCACAGCCCTGATCGCTGCCTGAAGTTTATCTTTGTCGTTCATATATGGCTCCTTGAAACATAATTAACTGAGTTGTCCTGTCTATTTTACCATCGACTATCATTAGGTGTGAGGGCATGAATAGTCTCTTCCACGGAACGCTTCCTAAGGCTTATTGGTTTCATATAATAAAGTAACGATTGCCACCTTATATTCTAAGTACATCTCTCCCGTTTTAGCAGGATTTTTATGCTTCGTTTTCATCGATTCAGAGCATGGTTGGATGTGTATCACCATAAGTTTGTGTTGGAAGCCACGTGCCCTAAACTGATGAAATATGCAAAGAGATGTACCGGCTTGAAAGCCGCTTTCTACATGGCTAAATGTCATGCTAACAGAAACGATATGCATAACCTATGGGTGATTATGCGAAGCAACAGAGACCGTTTTTAGCCATCGGTGAGACATGGACATACACGTATAGTTACACGGTAAATCAGGTTGACGTCGACAAAAAGCAAGTGGTCAACATGGTTCATGCCAAGACTGACGAATTGCCGGACGGTGTCGAAACGACGCTGACCATCTCGCTTTCGTCCAAGCCGGTTCCACCGGAGGAGAAGTCTTCCGATGTGCCGAAGACAGGTGAGTCAGGGATCAATCTGGGTGGAGGCCTGATGTTGCTCCTCCTTGCCCTGGCACTCATCGTTTGGAAGAAAAGAAAGGTGAACCGTCTGTTGGATTAATTGAAGACAAAGGACATCTTCGAAGAGGCTATCTCGCATGAGGTAGTCTCTTTTTTCATCGCTTAAGAGATGATCTGAATGCATGGAAGGATTGTTGGAATTAGTGTGAAGGTAGGTGAATGTAGTATCTTTAGCTTCTGATTGAAGTCCTTAAATGAGGATGCCGCTCCCCACATGATGTGGTTTGCGGCATCCGCTAATCTCTGATGTATTTAATGTACGTTTATTCGAGGTAAGGGATATCTTCCTCACCGAACTCGCGTGTACCGAGGTATGTATCGAACGCCAGCAACGCAGCGACGTCGTCTTTCGCTCTCTGTACGCCGAGGATATTGTCGTTTTGGTTTTGCTCTTCTTCGACCTGCTCCATGACGTACCAGTCAAGGAAACGTTCGGCCGCGTAATCACCGGCTTTTTTCGCTTCGTCGACGATCTCGTAGATCGAGCGGGTAATCAGCTGCTCATGCTCCAACGCTTCTTCAAAGACTTCGAGAATCGAGTTCCACTCTTTTTTCGGTTTTTCGATCGCTTCGAGTTCGATCTTCTCACCGATTCTTTGCAGATAACGGTAGAAACCTTCCGCATGCAGCACTTCCTCACGGTACTGGACGGCCATCCAGTGCGAAGCACCGACATAGCCCTGATGCAACAGCCATTCGGCCATCGCCAGATAGAGGAACGCTGAGAAATACTCCAAGTTGATTTGCTTGTTCATCTTTTTTAGTAGTTCTTTTTTCATATAATGAATCTCCTTATTGAGTTTGATCTAACCTTGATCAGCCTTTTCATTCTAGCACAGCTGGTCGGCTTGCCGTCAGTTCATGTTACGAATAGTCCGAAGAGCTAACCTGGCTCAAACATTGCCGAGATAAACGTGTCGAAGATGCTTTTTGGCGACCGCCTGCAGGCCGTAGAGCAGGGCTTTCGGTGTCAAGCCTTCATCTTTCATGCGATGCATCGGGAAAAAACGTGATAGATGAAGCGGGATGTTCGGCCTCAGTGAGGCGAGCCAGGACGCTTCGTTTTCCATGTCCGTCTCGGAATCGGATAAGCCCGGCACGATCAGAGTCGTCACTTCGACATGCGAGAGACGCGACGCCTTTTCAATTGTGTTCTTTGTCGTCTCGAAATCGCCCTGCAGTCGGCGGTAACCTTCGTGATGAAAGCACTTGAGATCGATATTCCAGGCGTCGACAAGCGGCAGAAGTCTTTCCAGCCATTCATCTGTGACTTGACCATTCGTCACGAGCGCCGTCTTCAGCTCGGCTTCTTTCGCCAGAATAAATGTGTCGATCACGTATTCAACATTGATCAATGGTTCGTTGTAGGTGAACGCGATACCGATATTGCCGTTCGATCTCAGTTGCGCCGCCGTTTTGACGAGCGATTCCGGTGAGCGGTCCTCAAGCATCTTTTCGATAGATGAAAGATCACTCGGTCTTGCGATCTGATGATTTTGGCAAAAGGCGCAGTTCATACTGCAGCCGAGACTGCCGACCGAGAGTATGGCAGATCCGGGTAAGAAGTGATAAAACGGCTTCTTTTCAATCGGGTCGAGCGCCAGCGAGATGATTTTTCCGTAGTAGAGTGGACGCATGACGCCGTCGTCGGCGATACGGGACAGACAAAATCCGCGCTGGCCGTCATTTCTTTGACAGCGGTGTGGACAGACGTGACAGGTGGCGACCTTACTCATGACGTACGACTTCAAACCGGAACAGTTTGTATGGCATGGACTGACTAATACCGGCTTTTTGTAAAGCGATCGCGACCTGCTCTTCGACCGTGTCGATGCCGTCTAGGTTTGGCAGCAAGAGCCCTCTGCGCCACTCATGTTCGACGATGACACCGTAGCGCTTAGGATCGAGATCATTGATCGTCGCCGGCTCGTTTTCGCCGAGCACGTCGACGCTGATCGTGATATCCGGGAGTTCCGCGCTTTTTACCGGTGAAAAGCGGGGATCTTCGCTCGCCGACAGTACGGCATTTCTGATGATTTCGGCGGCGATCGATTCTGCCTGTGGCTCAATCGTGCCGATGCAGCCTCGAAGTCTGCCGTCAAGATGCAAGGTGACAAAGACACCGGCTCTCCGGTTTAAGAGCTCAGGAGGTATAGCGAGTGCTTGACCGGCTTTCGAAAGTGTAAGCGGACGGCCTTCATCAAGGTATGATTCGATCGATAGTCTGGCGAGTTCCGTGTGAATAGACATGTACCCCTCCTTGCTTTTAGCTAAGCGCTAAACGGGCCGTCAGGTAGCCGACGCCGAACGTGTTTTCGTAGGCCAGCATGTCCGCATCGACGAGGTCGTCGCCGAGCACACCGTGCAATATCAAAAGGGAAGGGTAACCGCATTGGCCGGCTCGATCGATCAACTCACTCGGGATATCGAGCAGGCGTTCCAGCCGTTTACTTTGCACGATGTCGACGATCTCGTCGTCGAACACCTGTCCTTCTTCACGATAACCGTAAGGGCCTTCACTTTTCAGATAATGGGACAAATCGCCGCTCGCAATAAAGACGGACGGCTCTACTGTCTGATCGAGCAATCGGCGGATCAGCTTTCCGAGCCGGACATGATCATCTTTACTTTTTTCGGATAGTCCGATCCTCACGAGCGTAAAATCGCTATATGCTTCGCTGATGAAGGACAACGGCACGAGCGTCCCGTGGTCGAGTTCACTGACTGCAGGGGAGAGCGCAATGCCTTCTGCTTTTGCCTCATGCCTGAGTTTTTCGACGAACGCCGTATCGACCTTCACTTCAAGCGTGGAATGCGGCGCACCGAAACGGGCAAAACTACCACTGACCCGATCCGAAGCATCGACGAAGAAACGGTCGTAGAGATATGGCGCATGCGGCGATGTCAGCACAATCGTCTGCGGCTTGATGGCGGCTATGCGCTCAGCAATGTTCTTGATGCCTGAAAAAGATCCAGGCACGTCTTTGACACTTTCTTTGCCGACAGCTTCCACCAGAAGCGGCGGGTGCGGCACAACGTATGCTTCTTTTAACGGCATCCGGCACCTCCTGCCAGTGATCTTCGTGTCTTTATCTTAACACGGCGCACCGGACGCTTTGGAGGTGCCGGACGTTCGCTAATTCGCTTTGAACTGTTTCAAGTAGTCGTCATGCTGCGCGAGCACCGCTTCATCCGGTCTGGTCAGAAGCGAGACGACGACGATCGCGATGAGCGACAGGAGGAATGCCGGGCCTAATTCATAGATACCGAGCACACCGCCCATCGGACGCAGGATCAGTTTCCAGACGAAGACCATGCCGCCGCCGACCAGCATGCCGGCGAGTGCGCCTTGTCTCGTCACGCGGCGCCAGAGGACCGAGGTTAAAATCACCGGTCCGAAGGTCGCGCCGAATCCTGCCCAGGCAAACGAGACGATCTGGAAGATGATCGAGTTCTCATCGAGCGCGATGATCGTCGCAACGACCGTGATGAGGAGCAAGACAATACGCGAGACCTGCATCACCTGTTTGTCCGTCGCATCTTTCTTGAAGACGTGTTGATAGAAGTTTTTCGCGACCGCCGACGAAGCGATCAGCAGATAGCTGTCCGAAGAGCTGATCGTCGCCGCCAGAATGCCGGCCAGTATGATGCCTGCGATGAAGGGCGGCAGGAAGCGCTGCGCAACAATAATGAAGATGCTCTCGGCCTGCGCCGCGCTGGCGAGCGCCGTCGGGAAGACGACTCTGCCGGCGATGCCGATCGAGACGGCGACGAACAAGGCGATGACACACCAGACGGTGGCGATCCGCCTCGCCTGCTTGATCTCCTCATTGCTTCGAATACCGATAAAGCGGAGCAAGACCTGCGGCATGCCGAAGTAGCCGAGTCCCCAGGACATCGTCGAGATGATGACCAGGAAACTGTAGGGATCGGCCGCGCCGAATAACGGCACACCGTTTTGTACCGTCTGCACCCCGTTTTCGACGACCGGCGTCGCGATACCGAAGAATTCGAAGAAGCCCGGTATCTGTTTGACGTTTTCCACGACCTGGGAGACGCCTCCGGCGTGGGAGACCGCGAGATACAAGGTGACGATCAAGGAGATGATCATGACGATCGCCTGCATGAAGTCGGATACCGACTCGGCCAAGAAACCGCCGAGGAATGTGTAGGACACGACGAATACCGCCCCGATAATCACCATTAAGATGTAAGGCGTGCCGAACAAAGTGGCAAACAGCTTGCCGATCGTCACGAAACAGCTCGCCGCATACACGGTGAAGAACACGAGAATGAACAGTGCGGCAAACGACATCAATAACGGTTTCTTCTCTTTAAACCGTTGACTGATGTAGTCCGGCACCGTGATCGCGTCTCCGGCGACGATCGAATAGACTCTGAGTCGTTTGGCTACGATCAGCCAGTTCAGGTACGTACCGATGGCAAGTCCGATCGCCGTCCATGCGGCATCGCTGAGTCCCGACCAGTAAGCGACTCCGGGTAACCCCATCAGGAGCCAGCCGCTCATATCCGACGCTTCGGCACTCAAGGCCGAAATCCACGGACCGAGCGTACGACCGCCGATAAAAAAGTCCTCACTGCTCTTATTGGCGCGCTGTCGGTAGAAGACACCGATGCCGATGATCACCAGCATGTACAAGATCAGAGCCGACAACGTCGCCCAGTCGTTTTGGTCGACGGTTGCCGTTATTACGGCAGACGGCATACGATACAACAGCTTAATATCCATACGCATGTTCTCCTCAAAATGTGGTTAACGCATTGTATGCTGTGAAACGCTTCAGGTCAATTATGCATAATGCTGAATGTTCATGCGATAATTTTTATTTCAGCAGCACATGTTTTCGTTAGAACCGCCAAAGACGGTCCTGATCAATTTACAGTTCACTTGCGAATTGGCTATAATCGGCGATATGAGAGATTTACGTTCCACTGTTTTTACCGTCGCAAGTAAACGATTCTTGAACGACAGTGTCGTCATGATGGAGATTGCGGCGCCACACATCGCGGCGAAAGCCAAGCCTGGACAGTTTATTATCTTCCGCATCGACGAAGACGGTGAGCGGATCCCGCTGACCATCGCCGGAACGAATAAGGAGACCGGCAATGTCATGATCATCGCGCAGATCGTCGGGAAGAGCACCAGACTTTTGTCCGAAAAGAATGTCGGCGATACGATTGCCGACTTTGTCGGACCGCTCGGCAAAGCGTCGGAATTGGATGATTATGCCGGTAAGAAAGTCGCCGTAATCGGCGGCGGACTCGGTGCAGCGATCGCCTGGCCGCAGGCTAAGCGTCTGCATGAGATCGGGGCAAAGGTCGACATTATCGCCGGCTATCGCAATAAGGATCTGGTCATTTTGGAAGACGAGATGCGCGAGTGCTCCGACAATCTGTACGTCACGACCGATGACGGCTCGAACGGCGTCAAGGGATTCGTCTCCGACATCCTGCAACAGCGTATCGACGAAGGCATCCAATACGATCTGGTCATCGCCGTCGGTCCGCTGATCATGATGAAGGTCGTCTCCGAACTGACGAAGAAGTATGACATTCCGACTATCGTGTCGATGAATACGATCATGATCGACGGCACCGGTATGTGCGGCGGCTGTCGTCTCTCCGTCGATGGCGAGACGAAGTTCGCCTGCGTCGACGGCCCCGACTTCGACGGTCATCTCGTCAATTTCGAAGAGGCGATGCGGCGCGGCAAGATGTACCATCGCGCCGAGCGCGATCAGTTTGAAGCGATCTGCAATCTGACCGGTGAGAAAGAACATAAGAAGCTGCCGCGGCCGAACATGAGTCTTGAAAAGGTACCGATGCCGACGCAGGATCCGGCTGAACGCCAGACGAACTTCCTCGAAGTCGAGCAGGGGTATACACCGCCAATGGCGATGGAAGAAGCGTCCCGCTGCTTGAACTGTAAGCATCGCCCCTGCGTCAAAGGCTGTCCGGTCATGGTCAACATCCCTGATTTCATCAATCAGGTGTATCTCGGCGACTTTGAAAAAGCGTATGAGCTGATCACCGATACGAACGGCCTGCCGGCCGTCTGCGGACGTGTCTGTCCGCAGGAAGTGCAGTGTGAAGAACTGTGCGTCAGGGGATTCAAAGGACAACCGGTCGCGATCGGGCGCCTCGAGCGCTTCGTCGCCGACTGGCACATGGACCACGCCGAAGACCAGACCTTTGATATTGAGAAAAACGGTCATAAAGTCGCCATCATCGGTTCCGGCCCGGCCGGTCTGACCTGTGCCGGTGACCTCGCCAAAATGGGCTACGAGGTGACCGTTTTTGAAGCGCTTCATGTCACCGGCGGCGTCTTGATGTACGGTATTCCGGAATTCCGTTTACCGAAAAAACTGGTGCAAAAAGAGATCTCCATGCTGAAAAGGCTCGGCGTCGATATCCGGACGAACATGGTCGTCGGCCGCGTCAACTCACTCGACGAACTGCTCTCCGAAGGATATGAAGCGATCTTTATCGGCTCCGGTGCGGGACTGCCGTCCTTCCTCCATATCCCCGGTGAGAACCTGAACGCCGTCTACTCGGCGAATGAGTTCCTGACGCGCATCAACCTGATGAAAGCGTATCAATTCCCACATGTCGATACGCCGGTGTTCGTCGGTGAACACGTGGCCGTGATCGGCGGCGGTAACGTCGCGATGGACGCGGCGCGTTCGGCCAAGCGTCTCGGCGCCAAGACGGTGACGGTCGTCTACCGCCGGGCGAAAGAAGATATGCCGGCGAGAATCGAGGAAGTCGCGCACGCCGGTGAAGAGGGTATCGAATTCAAAAACCTCTATAATCCGGTCTCGATCCAAGGCAACGATGAAGGCTGGGTGACGGGACTTATTATCCAGAAGATGGGACAGGGCGAACCGGACGAATCGGGCAGACGTCGCCCCGTACCGCTCGAAGGCACCGAAGAAGAGTTGCCGGTCGACACCGTGATCATCGCGATCGGGCAGTCGCCGAATCCGCTCTTACGTGACACGACGCCTGATCTCGAGACACATTTCTGGGGCGGTATCATCGTCGATGAAGAGACGATGGCCACCTCGAAACCTGGTGTCTTTGCCGGTGGTGACGCCGTTACCGGTGCCGCCACGGTCATTCAGGCGATGGGTGCCGGAAAGACCGCCGCCGCTTCGATCGATCGCTACATCAAAGCGAACGAAGACGCCTCGGCCTAGGAGCGTTCCTTGTTGCAGCATGCGCTCCGCCTGATTCATGCGGCCGATCTGCATCTCGGATATGCGTTTGCCGGTCTGCCGGCTACGGTCAGATATACACTGAAACAAGACGAGTCGCGTCAGATGGCGCGACTCGTCGATTGTTGTATTAATGAAAAAGTCGATGCCCTCATTCTCGCCGGCGACGTCTTCGAGCATGACCGTCCGGAAAAAGAGACGGTGCGTCTCTTGCAAGACGCGCTCTATCGTCTCGACGATGCCGGCATCTATGTTTTCATCTCACCGGGTAATCACGATCCGATCTGGCCTGACTCGGTCTGGAATGATACCTCCTGGCCCGAGCGGACCATAATCTTCGGCAGCGAGACGGAGCGGGTTGAGCTGAAAGGCAAAAGAGCCGCTTTTTTCGGTCGGGCTTTTTCCGCTAAAACGGAAAAAGTCGCCCTGATCGATGAGCTCCGCCCGGCCTTGAATGACAAGCAGATCAATGTGCTCTGTCTGCACGGTGACGTCGTCTCCGACGGACAGATCACCTACTATAACCCGATTAGAAAACGTCTCTTGACGATTCCGCACCTCGACTACGCTGCTCTCGGCCACGTACATAAAAGACTGCAGGAAGAACCGGGTTGGCCTTATCCTCAGGCTGCCTATGCCGGCACGTGGCGTGGCAGGGGATTTGATGAGACGGGACGGATGGGTGTCTATCTCGTTTCACTGAGCAAACATCTGTCGACGCTGGCGGTCCCCTTTCCGCCGCAGGTCCAACTGATCGACGTCGGTCCTCAGTTGACCTTTATTCCGCTCGATCGGCATCCGTTTATCAAGATCGATGTTAAACGTAAAGGTGCCGGCTTTTCAGCGGCCGATATTGCATCCGATATGGATCTCGCGGCAGCCGAACTCGACGTGAAAAAGGAAGATGCGCTGTGGCGGATCACCCTGGTCGGTGACTACGGCGATTACCGCCCGTCCATCAATCAGCTTTTGGCGCATCTCGAGCCGGATCATCTGTACGTCGAGCTGCGCGATCTCTCGACCGCGCCTTTCGACCCGGAGATGGAACGGGAACACAGTGTGAAAGGCGCGTTTTTGCGGCAGAGTAAGCGCGCCCTGACGATCGATCGTGAACACGAACTAGCCCTCGATCTCGGTCTTTCGGCCTTCGATGGTCCGATCGATCTCGAACGGTTCTTCAGGGAGCGTCGACCATGATTATTCACGAGTTGTTCATCCGTGGCTTCGGCCGGCATGAGATGCTGAAGATTCCGCTTGAGTCCGGTCTCAATATTCTGGCCGGTGATAATGAATCGGGTAAATCGACCTTGATGGCATTTGTGCGGGCGATGTTCTACGGTTTCAGTAGGAAGCATGCATCGCTCGAGCGTGATCTGAGGAGAAAATACCGACCGTGGCACACCGAGACGATGGGCGGTTCGATACGTTTTACGCACGAACAGATCACCTACCGGCTGGAGCGTCGTTTCGGGGCTGAGAAAAAAGAGGATGAGACACGTCTCTATATCGACTCAACCGGAGAACCGGTCGAACTGACGGATCCGGATCGTCCCGGTCTCTTTGTGCTGGCGATCAGCGAAGCCGAATTCTTAAATACGATCTTCGCCGGTCAGAGAGCGCTTTCGGTCGATGCGACGGCGGAGCTTGCCGGTCGCATCTTTGAAGACACGGACGGACCGCATGGAGCCGATGCCGTCGGTCAGCATCTAAAACGGGCCAGGCTCGATCTGACCGGTAAGAACGGCAAGTTGGCGGCGATCGAGGCGGCTTACACCGAACGGTTGAATGCTCTGGAGACGGCGCGGCTTGCCAACCAGGAAAAGGCTGAAATCGCCCAGGCGTTGGCGGAACTCGATGGCCGTTTGACCGCGATCGATGCGCAACTGGCTGAGCATACGCAGCAAGACGAGCTCGAACGTTCACTCGATCTTTTATACCGTGCGGCCGAAGTCGCCGCGCTCGATGCCGAAGCGACGATCGATGAAGCGTCTCATCACGGCATTGAAATCACGCCGCTCGGCGAGGAGATTACGATACGTACCTTGTCGGACCTCACTGATCTGCACCAACTTGTGATCAAGAAGGTCGACGAAAGAAAGATGATGCGTCGCCTGCAGGATGAAAAGCAAGGGGAGATCACGCGCCTCGCGATTGATTACGACGATCTGAGTGATGCCGTCGTCAAAGTCAACCGCCAGGTCGAGAATTTTCAAACGAGACGGCCGCCGAAACCGAAAAAGACGGCAAAGACAGCCTTTTACGCCGGTATCGGAGGCGTGGCACTCGGCCTTGTCTTGCTCGTTATCGCCGTCGCAGTCGGTGCCTCTAACCGTATATCCACGCCGCTTTTGATCGCCGGCGTCTTATTGACCATCGCGTCCGGTGTGTATCTTTTCTTCGAATACAATCGTGAACAAAAGGCGATCGCCAGCCACCGTGCCGTGCTCGACACACTTCGCGCCGAACGGGCGGAAATCAGTAGTCAACTCGACCAATTGGTCACGTTAAAAGAGCGTGTCGCGGAGCAGTATTCAGCGGCCAAGCGTGCCCACGATACACTGACGCGCTCGATCCATGAATTGGAATACGATCTCGAAACGGCTTCGGCGAAACTGCAACGCGAGCTTTCGCCGTACTGCGGCCAAATACCGCTCGAAGATGTCGGCTTTGCCTTAAATCGTCTGCGCCAGCAGATGCTGACGCCGGCCGATATGGCGCGAGCCAATCAGTATAGAAAACTAATGAATGATGAGCCGGCCGAGGTGTTCTGGCAAAGGGTCGAAGCGGCGAAAGCATACGTCAGAGAACACGGCATCGAACCGGACGATTATCGGCAGGCGAGAGAGCGCGTGCAAAAACAGCGCGGCCTGACACTCGATCAGGAGGCGGTGGCCGAATTGACGGCAGAGCGGGACGCGCTGCGTCTCGAAAGGGCCGAACTGTCGAGTGCCCTGTCCTGGGCTGGACGGGCTGTCGAAGAAGAGACCGAGATCATGCGCGAGTTACAGCGGATCGAGCAGGAAAGAGATACGGCGAACGCGCTGGTCTCGGCCATCGATAAAGCGAACGGCTGGCTCGAGCGCGCCGTGACCGAGATCGATATGCGGCTCGCACCGCGCTTAAACGATCTGGCATCGGCCTATCTGGCCGCGATGACGGATAACCGCTACCGCTCGGTCCATATCAGCCGTCAGTTCGACGTGCAGGTGGAGTCGGAAGACGGCATGTTGAGAGAAGAAGCGGCGTTTTCCGGTGCGACGGTCGACCAGATCGATCTCTCCTTGCGGCTCGCGCTCTCGACCGTTATCTCCGAGGATATCGGTACGATGCCTTTGTTTCTCGATGAGACACTGTCGCAGCTCGATGCCAAACGCCTGCAGCACACGTTCCATGTCCTGAGCGGTGAATCAGTCGATCAGGGGCGTCAGATTCTCTATCTGACGAGCGATCGGCGGGTGATCGATACGATCGGCGAACGCGCCTTCGTGATTGAGCTTCCGCCTCAGAACGTGACTGAAAAAGCATAAGAAACATGATCGGTTTGCCGGCCGATACGGCCGTGATAAAGGCGCCGACATGTTACAATAGTTAGACCTAGAACATTCCCTTCAAGAGGAGGCTTTTCATGCAAGAATCGATGTACGCCCTCGTAAAAACAGAAGCTGCGCCAGGGCTGACGCTGACGCGCGTCCCGATCCCGTCGATCGGTCCGAACGACGTGTTGATCCGGATCAAGAAAACATCCATCTGTGGCACCGACGTCCATATTTATCGCTGGGATGAATGGGCCGAAGCGAATATCAACCCGCCGCTGACGATCGGTCACGAATACGTCGGTGAAGTAGAAGCCGTCGGTGAGATGGTCAGAGGCATCAGAGTCGGTGAGAGGGTCTCGGGGGAAGGCCATCTCGTCTGCGGTGTCTGCCGAAACTGCCGTGCCGGTGACCGTCACCTCTGTAAAGATACGCTCGGTGTCGGTGTGCACCGTTCCGGCGCATTCGCTGAATACCTCGCGTTACCGCAGGAGAATGTAGTGCCGATCATGAACGGTATTGACGATGACCTGGTGGCGATTTTCGATCCGTTCGGCAATGCCGTCCACACGGCCTTGAAATTCACCTTGCTCGGCGAAGACGTATTGATCACGGGTGCCGGCCCGATCGGTATCATGGCGGCTGCCGTCTCGCGCTTTGCCGGGGCGAGACATGTTGTCTTGACGGACGTCATCGATTTCCGGCTCGAACTCGCCAAAAAGATCGTGCCGAATCTGACGGCGGTCAATGCCAAGGAAAAAGATTTGACCGAAGTCATGGCCGAGCTCCATATGACCGAAGGTTTTGACGTCGGACTCGAGATGAGCGGCGCCCAGCAGGCGCTAAACGATATGGTGAAAACGATGAAGGGCGGCGGGAAACTCGCACTTCTCGGATTCCAAAAGCCGGGCACGACCTTGGATTTCAACAAGATGATCTTCGGCGGTCTGACCATACAGGGTATCTACGGCAGAGAGATGTTCGAGACCTGGTACAAGATGATGGCGATGATCCAGACGGGACTCGATGTCTCGAAATTGATTACGCATCGCTATGATTTCAGAGATTTTGAAAAAGGCTTCGAGGCGATGATGTCGAATACGTCCGGTAAAGTGATTCTGGATTGGACGACGGCGCGAGACGGGGAGGAAAAACACGCATGAAAACGACACGTTTTAAAGACAGATTAGATGAGATTAAAAAGGCCGGTACGTATGCCGAAGAGCGGATCTTGACGACGCCTCAGGGCACGTCGATCGATACGACGAAAGACAGCGGCCTGATCAATATGTGTGCGAACAACTATCTCGGTTTAAGCAACGATCCAAGGCTCGTCGAAGCGGCGAAGCAGACGCTCGATACGAACGGTTTCGGTCTCTCATCGGTGCGCTTCATCTGCGGCACGCAGCAGATCCATAAGGATCTGGAGCGTAAAGTCGCCGATTTTTTCGGCTTCGACGACGCGATCCTCTATTCGTCTTGTTTTGACGCAAACGGCGGTCTTTTTGAAACGCTGCTCGAAGAAGGCGACGCGATCATCTCCGACGCATTAAATCATGCGAGTATCATCGACGGCGTCCGCCTGTCGAAGGCCTCGCGCTACCGTTATAAAAATAACGACATGGAAGATCTCGAGCGCTGTCTAAAAGAAGCCGATGAAAAAGGCGCGAATCTACGCCTGATCGTAACCGACGGCGTGTTTTCAATGGATGGCATCATCGCCGATCTGGCCCGCATCGTGGAACTGGCCGAAGCGTATAACGCACTCGTCATGGTCGACGACAGTCATGCCTCAGGTTTTGTCGGAAAGACGGGACGCGGTACACACGAACTCTGCGGCGTGATGGGGAAGATCGATATTTTGACCTCGACCTTCGGCAAAGCGCTCGGCGGTGCGTCGGGCGGTTTCACCGCCGCAAGCCAGGATATCGTCGATTGGCTGAGACAAAAGAGCCGTCCGTATCTGTTTTCGAACACGCTGGCGCCGGCGATCTGCGGTGCGACGCTGAAAGTGCTTTCGATGCTCGAAGCCGACACGAGTCTCGTCGACAAAGTGAAAAACAACGCCGACTATTTCAGACAGAAGATGACGGCAGTCGGCCTGGACCTGATTCCCGGTGAACACGCGATCGTGCCGGTCATGGTCTACGATGCGAAGAAAGCGATCGACGTCGCCGACTTCATGTTTAAACACGGCGTCTATGTCATCGCCTTCAAGTATCCGGTCGTGCCGGAGGGACTGGCCAGAATCCGTACCCAGATTTCTGCAGCCCATACGAGAGAAGAACTCGATCGAGCGGTCGAGGTCTTCGCCCTGGCTAAAAAGGAGTTCAATCTGTGAGCGACACCGATGCAGTGGCGTTGAAAGCCGAGAGGAAACGGGAGAGAAGCTGGATACTTTACGACTGCGGTGAGTCGGCGTACAGCATGGCGATCACGACGGCGCTGTTTCCGATCGTGCTCGGCATGTATTCCGGCAATGACATGATTCTCGGCTATTACAGCTCGCTGGCCTCGATCATCGTCGCGGTCATCAGTCCGATTCTCGGCACGTTCGCCGATTATAAGGATAAGAAGAAGCGTTTTTTCGCCTTCTTCGCTCTGCTCGGCATGGTGATGACCGTGGCACTCGCTTTTGTGCCGAAAGGCGATTGGGTCACGCTGGCTTGGATTTATGTGATCAGCACCATCGGTTATGCCGGGTCCAACATCTTCTATGATGCGTTTTTAACCGACGTGACAAGTGACGAGCGGATGGATCAGGTGTCAGCGAAAGGATTCGCCTACGGCTACATCGCGAGTATCATTCCGTTCGGTATCTGCCTCGGCGTGATCTATTTTTCCGGCATGGACCAACTGATCGGCTATCAGATCTCGTTTGCGATCACGGCGCTCTGGTGGGCCCTTTTCACAGTGCCGCTTTTGCGCAATGTGAAACAACGTTTTTACATCGAACCGGTGGCCAATCCTGTGCTCGGCAGCTTCAGGCGTCTCGCGCAGACATTTCGCGATATCCGGAAACTGAAAAACGTCTTCTTATTCTTGCTCGCCTATTTCTTTTACATCGACGGCGTCGACACGATCATAAAAATGGTCGTACCGTATGCCCGTTCGGTGCTCGGCAAGGATTCACTCGACGTGTTCTTGCTACTCGGCATCTTGCTCGTGATTCAGGTCGTCGCCTTTCCGTTTGCGCTTTTGTTCGGCAAACTGGCGACGCGATTCGGTACGCTTTTCATGATCCGGGTCGCCATCGTGATCTATATCGTCAGCGTCTCGTTCGCCTATTTCATGAACTCGATCGTGCATGTGTTTATCCTGGGCATCATGATCGCGTTTGCCCAGGGCGGCATTCAGGCGTTGTCGCGAAGTTATTTCGCCCGCATGATCCCGAAGGAGAAGTCGAATGAGTTTTTTGGCTTTTACAATATCTTCGGCAAGTTCGCGGCGATCATGGGACCGGCGATTATGGCCGCCATCTCGGATCTGACGAAACAACCGAGACTGACGATCCTCGGCATTTTGCCGCTCTTTTTGATCGGCTTCGGTCTGACCTGGCTTTTGCCGAAAGGCGATCCGGAACGGAATCAGATGTCGGAAGAAGCGACAAGTTAGAAGGTGTGAGAAAAAAGCACCGACCGGAAGCAACCGGAGGAGGAATGCGATATGACGAAAACTGAAAAACTTCCGATTCCCGTGGGCGTCGACGGCAAGTACCGTTGGGTCTATGAATTGACGATACTGAATAATCCGAAACGGCTCTTTCTCTTTTTGAAAGGCGGCCTGTTATTCAGTCTCCTGCTCGCACTGCTTCTCGTCTTTGGCCGCAACCGGGAGTATCCGGGTGGCCGCCTGCTCGGGTTTATTCATACCTTTCTTTTCTACGCTCTGATCATCTCCGTCCTGATCCTGATCCTCAGCATCATCCTGCGCAAACTCGAGATCGGGTCGACGCTCATGCTCTATCAGATGGATGAAGACGGTATTCGCATCTATCGCGTGGCGGATCGCGTGTCGAAATACGACGTGCAAAAGAAGCTGGCGATCATGGCAGGGCAGATGAAGGGAGATCCGGCAGCCGATCAGATGTCACTGCTCGATCATGTGAGTGGCCGCGACGCCGTCATGTACCATGCCGTGTCGGCTGTCAGCTACCGACGTCTCTGGCGCCGGATCAAGGTGAAATCTGGTATGCGAACCTACAACATCTACGCAGCCAGAAGGCAGGGGGAGTTCATCTTAAACACGATCTTTGCGAACAGTGCCAAAGCACGCATGGGACGCAAAAAATAGCTTTGACAGTGCGTCAATTCCCCCCTATAATGGCAAAGCACTTGCACCATTAGCTCAGTCGGTAGAGCAACTGACTCTTAATCAGTGGGTCCAGGGTTCGAATCCCTGATGGTGTACCAAAAAGCTCCGGATCTTTCTTGATTCCGGAGCTTTTTCTTCTTCGACGGAATGTCTTATACTAAAACCATGATTTCAGCACAAGATAAACAGACGTTTCTGACCTGGTTACATGATTCGAAAAAGACGGTGTTTTTCGGCGGCGCCGGTGTATCTGTCGCGTCGGGCATCCCTGATTTTCGCTCCAGCGTCGGTCTCTATGCCGACGGCAGTCGGATGGAGGAGATGCTTCATGTCAACTATATGATGCGTTATCCCGATCAGTTTTGGCCGGGATACCGTGAGGTGTTCATGGCCAAAAACGACGGGCCGAATCCCGTTCATTACGCGCTTTCCGATATGGAAGCAAAAGGCTTAATGCACTGTGTAATCACCCAGAATATCGACGGACTGCATCAGGCGGCGGGGAGCTCCAAGGTATTAGAGCTGCACGGCACGGGTCAGGTCTTCTATTGCATGACCTGCGGGGACACGTACACACACCTACAGGTTGAGTCACTCGATACTGTTCCGCACTGTACGTGCGGCGGTATCGTACGTCCCGACATCGTATTCTACGGCGAAGGTCTGAAGACTGAAGTGATCGAAGAAGCGATCGAGTGGATTTCGACTGCCGATCTGATTATCGTCGCCGGCACGTCGCTCGTCGTCTATCCGGCGGCCGGATTATTGGCTGCCAGACGTCCTGACGCCCGTCTCGTGATCATGAATAAGTCGGTCACCGATTTCGATCAAGCGGCTGATCTTTGCCTGTCCGGTGATCTGGTCGAGACTTTTTGCTCGCTCGATTTGTGCGTCTGAACATACGGATCACGTCGTCTTCGTGATTGCGGCGATAGCGAAAACCTGCTAGACTTCGGCTTAAAACCGATCGTAAACGAGTGAAAGAAAGGACATTTTAGGTGGTACCTGCCTTACTGGCTGCGACAGAAGCCGCGGAAACCGTTCCAATACCGGTGACCGGCGATGGCAGTGTGATCTTTGATCTACTGCTTGTATTCTTACTGATTCTGATTAACGCTTTCTTTGCCGCGTCCGAGATGGCGATCGTGACGTTAAACGACAACCGTGTGAGAAAGTCGGCTGAAGACGGAAACACGGTCGCCAGAAAGCTTCTCCGTTTTATCGACAATCAAGGCCAGTTTTTGGCAACGATCCAGGTCGGTGTGACGCTTGCTGGATTTCTGTCATCAGCGTTTGCCGCCGATAAGTTTGCCGGCCGACTCTTTTTGCTGCTCGATCCGAGTGGACAAAATCACTCACTGCAGACGATTTCCCTTATTATCATCACCTTGATTCTTTCTTATTACTCGCTCGTGCTCGGTGAATTGGTGCCGAAACGGATCGCCATGCAGCATCCGGAGCGGTTTTCACGAAGCTTCGTCGGTCTGCTCGGCGTGATCGATCTCGTCTTTAAACCGATCACGAAGTTTTTGAATATCTCGGCCAACTTAGTCTTAAAACTGTTCGGCATCGACCCGCGGGAGCGAAAAGACCACATTACGGAAGAAGAGATTCGCATTATGGCCGAGGCCGGCGCCGGTAGTGGCGACATTCGCGTCTCGGACGTCGCCTTGATCAAGAATATTTTCGCCTTTGACGATAAAGAAGTATCCGAGATCATGACGCCACGCACGAATATGGTCTCGATGCCGGCCAATGCCACCTACGAAGAAGCGGTGGAGATTGCGGCCAACTCTCGGTTTTCCCGATTCCCCGTATACGACGAGGATCTTGACGATATCATCGGCGTGCTCTATATCAAGGATCTTTTGCGCGTGCCGAACTCGATGCGCGATGAACGGTTTCAGTTGTCCCTGATCGCGCGTGAACCGTATTTCATACCGGAAGGTAAGAAGATCAATGTGTTGTTTCGTGAGATGAAACAGCATCACGTATCGCTCGCCGTGGTCATCGACGAGTACGGGGGTACGGACGGCATCATCACGATGGAAGACCTGCTGGAAGAGATCGTCGGCGACATCGAAGACGAGTACGACGAACACAATACGGATATCGTACAGAATCCCGACGGCAGTTATACATTGTCCGGACTGCTGACGCCGGCGGAAGCCGGTCGCTATATCCGCGCGCTCGATGAGCTTGAAGACGACGATGACTACGACACGGTCGCAGGCTTCGTCTTGTCGATCCTCGGATATATACCGGCGCCGGACGAATACCCTACGATCGAATACGGCAACTTGCGCTTCAAGGTCCTGGAGATGGACGATAAACGAATCTCGAGAATCCACCTTGAAGTGTTGCAGCCGGAGACACCGGCAACCGATACAGACACACCGAAAGAAAGAAGCGTACCGAAACATGAGCGAAGAGATCACTAACGAAAAAGCATGGTCGGGAGATAACGCGTATCTCCAATCGATCGACGCCGTAGAGACAGCACTGAAGACCGACAGACAGCAGGGACTGACTTCGGAAGAAGCACGTCGCAGGCTGGAGACATACGGACCGAACGTGCTCGAAGAAGATGAGAAGACGACCTGGCTGCAACGATTTGTCGACCAGTTTAAAGATTTTATGATTCTCATCTTGATCTTAGCGGCGATCGTCTCCGGTGCGATGGGAGAGATGCTGAACGCGATCGTGATTATCGCGATCGTCGTGATCAATGCCGTGTTGGGTGTCTTGCAGGAAGGCAAGGCGGAAAAAGCGATTGAAGCTCTGCAGAAGATGTCGGCGCCGCACGCCAGAGTGTTACGCGGCGGCAGCGATCAGTCGATCGATGCGGCTGATCTCGTGCCGGGTGATGTCGTGTTACTCGAAGCCGGTGATGTCGTACCGGCCGATATTCGTCTTTTTGAAAGTTCCAACCTGAAAGCGGAAGAAGCGGCGCTGACCGGTGAATCAGTGCCGGTCGAAAAGTTTGCCTTGGCTGAATTTTCTGAGCCGGTCGGTCTCGGCGATAGAGACAATGTCGTGTTTTCCGGTACCGCGATCACCTACGGGCGTGCCCGCGGTATCGTGGTCGGCAGCGGATCTGCGACCGAGATGGGCAAGATTGCGAGCCAGATCAAGGGCATCACGCAGGAGATGACTCCGCTGCAAAGAAGCCTCAATCAGCTCGGTAAGGTACTCGGCATCATCGTCCTTATCGTCTGTGCGATCGTCTTTTTCGTCGGCCTGCTGCAGGGCGGTGAAATTTTGACGTTATTCATGACGGCGGTCAGTCTGGCCGTCGCCGCCATCCCTGAAGGTCTGCCGGCCGTCGTGACGATCGTTTTGGCACTCGGCATGAACCGGATGGCTTCGAAAAACGCGATCATGAAACGCCTGCTGGCCGTGGAGACGCTCGGCAGTGTCGATACGATCTGTTCCGATAAGACGGGTACGCTGACGCAAAACGAGATGACCGTGACGCGTATCTATGCCAATAACCGATTGTACGAGGTGAGTGGTTCCGGCTACGATCCGTCGGGCGAGATCAAGCATGAGACAGGCGTCGTCGATAGTGAATCGGATCGCGTGCTGAAGCGCCTTCTGTCGATCGGCGTGTTAAACAACGATGCCTCGCTGAAAGAAGGCGAAGACGGCTATTGGACGATCCTCGGCGATCCGACGGAAGGAGCGATGCTCTCGGCCGGTGCGAAAGGCGGTATCGATCACCAGACAGCTGTGAAGACGCATCCGAGAGTCGACGAGCTCCCGTTTGACTCGGAAAGAAAGATGATGTCGGTCTTCCATGACACCTTCGAAGAAGGCGCCGTCTCATTAACCAAAGGTGCTCCGGACATCATCCTTTCGAACAGTCGTTATGAGCTGACCGATCAAGGTGAAATCGAGCTGACCGACGAACGTCGTCAAGCCATTTTAAAGATGAACGACCAACTGGCGGCCGAGGCCTTGCGCGTGCTCGGTTTTGCCTATAAACACCATGCCGACAATAAGTTTGAGACGGCTGAGTCCGACATGGTATTCGTCGGGCTGATGGGCATGATCGATCCGGCCAGGCCGGAGGTGAAGTCGGCGATCGAGGTCTGTAAAAACGCCGGCATCCGCGCCGTCATGATCACCGGAGACTATAAAGAGACGGCCGTTGCCATCGCCAACGACTTGAAATTGCGCGATGAGGACGACTATGTCCTGACCGGCGCCGAACTCGACCGCATGAGTGACGACGATCTGGAAAAGGTCGTCGAGGAGACGAGCGTCTATGCGCGCGTGTCGCCCGAGCATAAGGTGAAGATTGTTTCGGCCTTGAAAGACAGGGGACACACGACATCGATGACCGGTGACGGCGTGAACGACGCCCCGGCCTTGAAGCAGGCCGACATCGGTGTGGCGATGGGGATCACCGGTACGGAGGTATCGAAGGGCTCGGCCGACATGATCTTGACCGACGACAACTTCGCGACGATCGTATCGGCGGTTGAAGAAGGCCGCGTCATCTACAGCAACATCCGTAAATTTGTCAGCTTTCTCCTGTCTTGTAACGTCGGGGAGATTCTGGTCATCTTTATCGCGAACCTGATTTTAGGTCCGCAGTATACGCCGCTCGTGCCGATTCAACTGCTCTGGCTGAACCTTGTCACGGACAGCTTCCCGGCGCTCGCTCTCGGTCGAGAAAAAGGCGAGGACGATATTATGCTCCAGCCGCCGCGACCGAAGCATGCGCGTATTCTCGATCGCACCATGATCTGGACGATCATCGTCCAGGCGATCGCGATTTTGAGCGCCGTGTTTGCCGCTTTCCAAGTCGGCCGGATGCTCTATCCGGACGTCGCGGCTTCCGGTGGTGCACTCGCTCCGGCTTTCAGTTTCCTGCCGCTCGACGGCTATTTGCCGTCGAATGGTGCGAGGACCTTCGCGTTCATTACGCTGATCCTCGCCGAGCTGCTGCGTTCTTACTCGGCGCGCTCCGAGCACATGACCGTCTTCCACCTCGGGCTCTTCACGAACCCGACGTTGAACAAGGCGTTTTTACTCTCTCTGGTATTGACACTCGCCGTCGTCTACGTCCCGTTCCTCGATCCGCTGTTCCATACGATCTCTCTGAATTTCAGAGACTGGGGCGTGATCCTGGGGTTGGCTTTCATTCCGTTTGTCGTCGGTGAATTGTTCAAACTGATCTTCCGCGGGCGCGGTTTCAGATCTCACTCCGATGAGAAGACCGTGTAGTCATTGTCAATTGACGGGGATGTGCGTACGGCACGTCCCCGTTTTCTCAGCGCTCGATGAAGCCGGCTTCTTAGCCGTGCACAAACTGGTGCGGCATCGCGATGTCGGCAAACAGACGCTCTTGTTTCAGGAAGGTGAACCGTTTACCGACCTGATTATCGTGCGCGGCGGCCATCTCGTTTTGGTCAAGCACGGACCGGATGATGAGGAAGTCGTGACCGAAAGAATCGGTGTCGGCGGCGTCTATGGAAGCGAAAAACTGTTTACCGATCAGCAGGTGCCGTTGCATGACGTGAGCGGTATCGCCGAGATTCCGTCAGCCTTTTGTTTGATACGGCTCGACCATTTCCGTGATCTCATGGCGAACGATGAACGGATCGCTCTGACTTTGTTATCCGAACTGAATGCGAGGCTCGCCGAATGCCACCGCCGGCTCTATGCGGCCGGTATCAAGGATGCGGTGAAGAGGATCGCTTACTATCTCGCCGGTGAACCGGGGATCAGTGAAGGAAAGCTGATTGAAAAGTCGCAGGAAGCGATCGGGCAGGCGCTCTTTTTGACGAAGGAGACGGTGAACCGGAAACTGAAACAGATGGAAGATGAAGGCATCCTTTCGATCGAAGGGAAAAAGAAAATCCGCATCAGAAATTACAAGCATCTGATGGCCATCGCTCACGGCAGCGCAAACTGATCGATCACGTCACGATAGACAGCCTTCGCTTTTTTCAATGCACCGATCTCGACGTATTCATTGGCACGATGCGCGAGTGCGAGTGAGCCGGGTCCAAAGATGATCGGGGCGATGCCTCTTTCCAGGAAAATATTGCCATCCGTGGAGCCGCGAAAGATCATCTGGGTCGGTGCAATGTCATGCTTGCCGCAGACGTTGGTGAGCACGGAAAGTAACTTATCATCAGGCTCGGCGCGCCACGGTCTTCTTAAATCCTCAGGTGTTATCTCAATAGATAGGTCTTTGCCGAGCTCTGCCAGAACGGACCAGACAGCCTCCGGATCGGCCGGATAAGCGATTCGCGCATCGATGACGAGATCGCAGCGATCCGGCACGATCCCCGGTTTGACGCCGGCTCTTATCTCGAGTGGCTGCCAGAAACTTTCAGCTGCATCTATCTTTAGTCCGAGATCGATCTCGTTCATACGGGAAAGCAGTTCCATCGCGATCGAGATCGCGTTGTGACCGACACCGGAGACGGCGCCGTGTGCTTTTTCACCACGACAGATAACCTGACCGAAGGTGCGGCCGAACCCTTCAGTGGCGATCTTCAGATCCGTCGGTTCCATGATCAATGCATGGTCGATCGAGTCGAGCCACGGATGGTCGAGGAGGGAACGCGAACCCGTCATCCGATCTTCCTCGTCTGCTGTTGAAACGAATAACAAATCGACCTCCGGCTCGACATTGTTTCTAAAAAAATCGAGGAAGGCGAGCAATCCGGCAGCCAGTCCGCCTTTCATGTCGCTACTGCCTCTGCCGAAGAGTTTTTTGTTTTCGATCTCCCCACCGTATGGTGCATAGCGCCAGGCCGGAAACTCTTCGTTACTGACCGGTACGACGTCGGCGTGGCCAGCGAGCATCAGTCCGCCTCCAGATCTTCTGCCTTCAATTCTGGCAAGCAGTGAAAGGCGTCCCGTAGCCGTTTCGACCAGATCCGTTTGGACGCCGTATTCGCTTAGTAGATCCCGCAGGTGTAGTTGAACCACGCTTTCTTCCTCACCGGGATTATCACTTTTCATTCTCACGAGATCCTGAACCAAATGGATGATCGTTTCGTCGTTTTTGGTATCCATGCCCGCAGTATACGCCGAAAGTCGTGATGATCGTTGATTTTGTCATGGATTGGCTTGACAGAAAATTCGCTCGCAAGGTACAATGCACGTTGTCAACAAGAAGAAGTTTCCGCTTCTCACCTCCAGCTCACGCGAAGAGGTTCAGATTCGAAGGAGTATCCTTTGTGTTCGGAGCGGAAAAATACCGCTTTTTT
>DUQI01000070.1 GCA_012837885.1 Fastidiosipila sp. | reverse complement strand
GCCGGTAGACATGTTCGAGCGTACGCTCCAGTGTCTCGGCCGAATCTTCGCAGAGCGCATGAAAATGGATGCCCTCCAGCCCCTCGAGACCGTGTGCCAGCATCCCCTGATTGAAGGCATCGAGCGTCACCCCGAGCCTCGATCCCGGCGCAGCCGGATTATAGATGTCGACCTCGACTTCCGAATACAGTGGATTGATGCGCAGACCGACACTGACGGGCGGACGCTCATCGGCTATGTGCTGCTCGAGCAGCGGTTTGAAGCGTAGCCACTGGGAGAAGGAGTTGAAGACGATCGTGTTGGCGAGCCCCAACACCTCGACAAACTCCTCGTCACGGTAAGCAGGTGAAAACACATGCACTTCACCGTGCGGCATGTATTCGGCGCCGAGACGCGCCTCGTAGATGCCGCTGGCTGCCGTGCCGTCCAGATACTCACCGATCAGGGCGTACGTATCGTAGGCGGAAAACGCCTTTTGCGCGAGTAAAATACGGCATCCCGACTGATCGGCTACATAGCGAAGCGTCTGAAGATTCTGCTTCAGCTTTTCAAGATCGATCACATACGACGGCGTCGGCACCTGTGCGAGCGGACTATTTTCCATCACGGGACCAGAACGGGATCGCGGTCTTCGATCCAAGGCAGACCGTATTTATTTAACATATCCATGAAACGGTCGGGATCGAGTTCCTCGACGTTATGGACACCGGGTTTTTCCCAATCACCGGTTAAAACGAGCGAGGCACCGATCATCGCCGGTACACCGGTCGTATAGGACACGGCCTGTGCGCCTGTCTCGGCAAATGCAGCCTCGTGATCGGCGATGTTGTACAGGCGATAGTGCTTCTTCTTGCCGTCTTTCACACCGGTGAAGATGCAGCCGATGTTCGTCTTCCCTTTCGTTCGCGGACCGAGCGACGCGGGATCCGGCAATACCGCCTTCAAAAACTGCAGCGGGATGATCTGTTGCCCTTCGAACTCGATCGGTTCAATCGACGTCATGCCGACGTTTTGCAAGACCTCCAAGTGCCTCAGATAGCTCTCACCGAACGTCATGAAGAAACGGATGCGACGGATGCCGGGGAGGTTTTTCGCGAGCGACTCGAGCTCTTCGTGATAGAGCAGATACATGTCGCGCTCGCCGACCTCTTCGAAGTTATAGCTACGCTTAATTTCGAGCGGTTCGGTTTCGACAAAGCGACCGTCTTCAAAATAGCGGCCGTTGGCTGTCACTTCACGGATATTGATCTCCGGGTTGAAGTTCGTCGCAAACGGATAGCCGTGATCGCCGCCGTTACAGTCCAGGATATCGAGTTCATTGATCTCGTCGAATTCATGCTTCAACGCGTAAGCGGAAAATACACCGGTCACACCAGGGTCGAATCCAGAACCTAAAATCGCCGTGATGCCGGCTTCCTCGAAGCGCTCACGGTAATCCCACTGCCATTTGTACTCGAATTTCGCCTCGTCTTTCGGCTCGTAATTGGCCGTATCGAGATAATGGGTCTTGGTGCGCAGGCAGGCCTCCATGATCGTCAGATCCTGATACGGCAAGGCGAGGTGTATGACGATCTTCGGCTTTTCTTTTTCAATCAAGGCGACGAGCTGATCGACGTCATCGGCATCGACTTCGGCTGCTGTCACTTTCACCTTCCCGCCAGCTACCTTGTCGCGCAGTGCTTCGGCTTTTTCGAGCGTTCGGCTGGCGATGCAAAGCTCACTGAATACCTCATCATTTTCGACACACTTGTGGGCTGCCACCGTGGCTACGCCGCCGGCGCCGATCATCAATGCTTTTGACATAAAAATCCTCCTAAACATATAGACAATGCCGTCATAAAAAGACGAAACTAATATACCCGTTAGGCCATTAATTCATGTTAGCACAAGAAACGGGCAGGCATCAGACCGGTCACATTCAGCGAGGTTAAGTCGGTTAAACAGCCGTCGGTTCAGCGAGCGCTATTAGCCTTTCGACCATCGCCGCTTCCGCTTTCGCTACCCCCGGTTTATTCTTCGTGCCGGTAATCAAGACGATCACATCGACATCGGAAATATCGATCGACTTAGCCAGCGTCTCTTCGTCCACGGCGCCGACGATTTTCTCTGGCGGGATGCCGGCGAGGAGCATACGCTGCTCGAAGTCCTTATAGCGCGGACTGCCGTTGCCGATTCGCTTGATGAACGGCTGATTCAGGTAATCGAAGTTGACGTCGTATATCCAGGCGATATTCTCCGACGAAAACTCATTGTCGACGACCTGATTGATCAACAAGACGGCGGCGCTTTTTGCGTCTTTCAACTGACCGATATCGGCGAGCGCGCGCGTCGTCGCGATCGGGTTCTGGTCTTTACCGAGCATGACAAGCATCCGCTTTTCACCGATCACCGTCTCTTTGTAGCGGCTCTCGGTCACTTTTACACCGTCCAAAGACCGGGCGATCGCATCCGGCTTGAAGCCGAGCTCACGCAAAATCGTCACCGCGGTCAATTCGTTATACATCTCGACAATACGCGCTCCGATCCGCGGATAGCGGTGTGCCAGATCGTCTTTCTTTTCGAGAATCGCCACGCCATCGGCCGAGACGTCGGTCAGCGCATAATCGGGTTCAGGATTGGTCAGACCACAGCCATCACAAACGGCCTGCCCGAGATGATGGTAGCGCTGAAACGTAAACTGGAGCGGCCCGCTACAGACGGGACAGAGCGAAAGATCGTTGATGATCGCCGACTTTTCCTCTGGCTCATCCGGCAGGCGCGGTAGCGAAAAATAGCGACGTTCGTTTTTCGGTGCGACCTGCGCCGAGATCAAATCATCGGCATTCAAAATCAGGCGTGCGCTTTCCGGAATCGCCTCGTTGAGAAATGAGACGATGTAATCGGTATGCGCATTTCTGCGATAGCTGTCGCGATACAGATTGGTGACCGCGATGAGCTGCGGTGACAGCGCCGGAAAAATGGTGCGCGAGGCGATCTCGTCGACCTCGAACAGACCGTACTCGACCTTGCTTCTGCCGAGCCAGTCGGCACTTGCCAGAAGACTGACAATCACGCCTTGCTCGAGATTACTGCCGTACGTGTTTCTCGCATGCGAAACGCCCATCTTGGTCAGGCTGTCGGAGATCATATTTGAGACGGTCGTCTTTCCGTTCGTGCCGGTGACACAGACGATATGGCGCGGCTTATCGAGTTTTTTCAAAAAATCACGATCGATCCGCCGTGCGATATCACCTGGTGTGTGGCTTCCCTGACGTCCCATCAGGCGCAGCAGCCTTCGGCTGAGACGCGCTGCGAACAGAGCGAGATAAAATCTTATGCCCTTCATGAGACCTCCATCGCCTGACTGGCACGCGGATGCTTAAACTCGACCAGTCGGTTCGCGTGCGCTTCAAACGCCGCTGCTTCGGCCGGCAGATCGTCCGGCAGATCGAGTTCACGTAAAATATGTTTCATTAAGCCCGGATTTATCACGAAGAACGGTCCCATGCACTGCGTCGCATAGACGTGTTTGTAGTGAATGCCTTCCCTCGTATCGGTAGGATTCGCACCCATACCTCTTTTCGTCTTAAAGAAATAGCGATCGTCCATACCGGGACCAAAGGTCGTTTTCGTAAACTGCGACTTGTGTCCCGTCAATTCGATACCGTTCCATTCACCGTAGACAAACTGATTGATCCTCGGCCAGCGTTGAAACTTCACCGTAAAATCGAAAAGCCCGAGCATCGCCTGAGTCTTACCTTCGTAATCGATCGATTGTCCGAGAATATCCATCGCCGTGCACGTCGCAAGAAAATGCATGCCGTTCTCAATACAAGAGATAAGCCGATCACGGAAAGGCAGAAGCCTCTCAGCCGCCATGATCTGGTGGCGCTCATTCATCGCTCCGAGATAAACGAGATCTACCGGTTCATTGATGAAAGCCGGCGTATCGTTCAGGCCGGTACGGATAATCCGCTCCGAGGCGAACAGTTGATCAAAATAGTAGTAGTGGCCGTAATCACCAAATAGCGTCCCTGCATCATAAAATAAATACTCAATCGTCTTCATGGCCAACTCCCATGTTTTTCGCGCGACAACGTCTCGTTGCGCGACCCATACTATAATTATTAACAAAGATTAAAAGGGAAGCCAAAAAGATAATCGCAAAACTGTCACGTAGGTAACACCAACTGACAAACATATAGCAATCCGAGACACGTCTCGCGTGTCCGGCTGGGATGGCAAAACAGGTTTCGGAAAAGGGCGGATTTATCTGGAAGCAGCCAACTGGGTGCGCAGTATGGTTTGGGCTTCTTTGATGCCCGGTGCATTCGACGTACCGGTGACCAGGACGATCGTGTCATAGTCGTCGACATTAATCATGTTGGCAAGTTCCTTTTCACTCGTCGCGCTGATGATCTTCTCCGGTGCGATGTGTCCCAACAAGAGACGTTGGACGTAGTCGTGCCGGCGTTGACTGGCGACCCCGATCGTCTTGATAAACGGCCGATCGAGATACTCGACATTGACGTCATAGACGTAGGCGAGGTTTTCCGGACAAAAGGGTAGGTCGATCGATTCATTGACGATCAGGACGCAGACACGTCCGGCATCCTTCAGGCCGCCGATCACGGCGAAAGCGCGCGTCGTCGCGACCGGGTTTTGATCCTTGCCCATGATCGAGATCATGCGTTTGTCGCCAAACGTCTCCTCGTCAAAGCGGCTCGATTTCACCTTGACATCGGTGATCGCGTCAGCAATCGTCTCGGGCTGAAAGCCCATCTCACGCAACAGGACGATCGCGAGTGTCTCGTTGTAGATATCAGTGATATTGGCACCGATCTGCTTATAGCCATGTACCGAGGCAGTGGACACTTCTTGGATTTCGATCAGATGCTCGTTCTCGAGTTTTGTCGTCACGTAGTCGGCGCCGGCATTTGTCATACCGCAGGACGGGCAGGTCGCACGGCCGATGTGGTGGTAACGCTGGAAAGTATAGTCGATCGGCACACGGCAGGTAGGACAAAGCGACAGATCGTTGATCAGGGCGGTCGTCTCCGGTTCTTCTCCGGGCAGACGATCGACTGAAAAGAAGCACCGCTGATTGTCGGGAGCGAGCGACGATGAAATCAGATCGTCGCTGTTTAAGATCAGGAGCGATTCTTCAGGAATCGCATCATTCAATAACTCAGAGATAAAATCGGTGTGCGCGTTTCTCGCATAACTGTCGCGGAAAAGGACCGTGACTGCGACGATATCCGGTTTCAGATAGGGGAACACGGTCTTCGTCGAGATTTCATCGACTTCGAGCACAGCCAGATCGACCGTCATACGTCCCCGCCAGTCGAGCATCTCGATCAAGGTCGAGACGGCTCCGGCATGGAGGTTACTGCCGAACAGATTGCGCGCATGACCGATGCCGAGCTTCGTTAGAACCTGCGACACGATATTGTTCACGGTCGTCTTGCCGTTGGTGCCGGTTATGCAGACGACTTTCGCCGGTCGCTCGATTTTCTCGAAAAAGGCCGGATCGATTCTTTTGGCGATCCGCGCCGGCGTATGCGAACCGCCGTGGCCGAAGAGCCTGACGGTTCTGGCAAACCATTTCGCCGCGAACAGCGCGACAATAAAACGAAGTCCCTTTTTCATCATACTTCCATCAACTGTCGGCAACGCGGCCTACCGAACTCAGCGAGGCGCGTCTCATAGGCGGCCGTCCCCGATGCCTCTGCCGGCAGATCTTCAGGCAGCCCCATTTCCCTGAGGATCAATTTCATCACAGGCGGATTAATCACAAAGAAAGGTCCCATACACTGGGTCGCATAGACGTTTTTATAGTGGATGCCTTCCCGCTTATCCTTAGGATTGGCTCCCATTCCCTTGAGCGTCGTGAAAAAGTGTTTGCCCTCCATCTCCGGACCGAAGACGGTGGTCGTAAACTGTGACTTGTGCGCCGTCACGCCGAGACCGTCAAAGTCGCCGAGGATAAACTGATTGATCCGTGGCCAGCGCTGAACGTCGACCGTGAAATCGAAAAGCCCGAGTGCTTCATACGGTTCGCCGCGATAATTGATCGTCTGACCGACGTTGTCCATGGCGTTGTGGGTTAAAAGAAGATGCACGCCGCCTTCGATCAACTCCCAAAGTCTCTCTCTATGGGGCATCAGCTTTGTAATCACGTCTCGCTGATAGCGCTCGGTCATCGCACCGAGGTAGATAAAATCAACATCTTCTTTGGCAAAAAGCGGTGTGGCGGATAGCGGTGTGCGCACGACGCGATGTGTTTCAAACAACTGGTCGAACAAAAACAGATGACCGACATCACCGTACAGATAACCGGCATCCGGAAACAAGTATTCGATCGTTTTCATGTTTCAAGTCCTCACCTAGGAATCATGGGGTGAGCCATGCCAACACTATTATAAACGTTTTCAGGACGCGTGAATCAAGAGCCAGACACTATCGTGATAATACATAACGACAGAAACGGCAAAAGCCATATGAATCGTCAATCGGCCGGCCATCTCACGCAGGCGGCGATCCTTTTCTTCGACCGGTATGACGCCGTCTCCCCACAAGCGGCTCAGAATTAAGCGGTAGCGTGAGAAGTCGGCGCCGAACACCTGATGACCTTCCGCGATGAGAAGCGAATCGAGGCCGCTCAACACCGGCCGATCCAACAGTGCCCCGTGTGCAATATCGTCTTCGGAAAAATCGGCCGCCCGTGCGAGACGGGTCAGTGTGGCGTCATCCGGGGCCAAGGCAAGCACCGGTCCGTCGGCTTTCGCCACCACCTCGACCGGGTCGACGATCGTCGCCGTTTCGATGACGGCCGACGGAAAAACACGGTCGAGTATACTTTTTCCTTTTAAAAGAATCGCTCGACCGACCCGCATCTCGATCACGGCGTCGGCCATCTCGATCAGGCGTCCATTGATCTCGCTGATCGCGTCGATATAGGCCATGGTCGCTTCGTCATACGTTTTGCCTTCCGCCGATATCGTGTTGGTGACGACGACCAGCATGTCAGCCTGAGGAAGCAGGTGCCCTACGGCGTCCATAACCTTCCCGATCGCTTCTTCTTTCGTTCGCTTTAACTGAAACCATTCGTTGTCAAGGAGCGTCGCAATGCATTCAAGCAGGACGAGCCCCCGCTTTTGAAGCGTGACCTCCGTCAAACCGGCTTCTTTTTCGATCGTTTCGAAACCGAGTCCTTCACGCTGACGGCGGTGTCGACGCACACGCTCGACACCGTCCTCACCGTCCGGACGCATCGTCGCCAGATACGTCCGCGGACCGTCGTAAGCGGCCGCCAGACGCTCAGCGAAACGGCTCTTGCCGTTCGCTGCGCCGCCTGTAAGCAATAAAAGCACTACGGAACCATCCCTATATCGTCAAACGTGATCAGGTGCTGATAAAGATCAATCGCCATATCGATCAAGGGCATCAAGGCGACCGCTCCGGTGCCTTCGCCGAGTCGCATACCGGCATCGATGAACGGTGTCATCTCCAACGCATTGAGTATCAACGAGGCGGCCGGTTCGGAAGACATATGGCTTGCCAGATAGGCGTAGCGTACGCCGGGCACAAGCCGCTCCGCGAGCAGGGCCGACACCGATGAGATGACTCCGTCGATAATCACCGGAATGCGGTATAGTGCGGCGCCGATAAAGACACCTGCGAGCATCGCAATATCGAGGCCGCCGACAGACGAGAGAATCTTCAGCGGATCGGACGCACTCAGTTGATGATCCTCGATGGCCTTTTGCACGACACCGATCTTTCTCTCATACGCTTCGTTTGTCAGTCCGGCACCGCGCCCCGTCATCACCGACGCATCGACATTCAAAAGTGCGGCAGCGACAGCGGCCGTCGTCGTCGTATTGCCGATGCCCATCTCGCCGGTCGCGAGCAGCTTGATGCCGTCTCGGGCAGCCGTTTTGACCGCTTCGATGCCGAGCCGGATCGCCTCTATGGCGACCGTTTCAGGCATCGCCGGTTCGACCGAAAAGTCATTCGTGCCGTCCATCAGATGGCAGTCGATCAGGGCAGAGCAATGGCCGCGACGGAACATGCCGATGTCATATACTTTCATATCGCAGTCATTCCATTTCGCCATCAGCGCGACCGCCGATTTGCCGCCGGCGATCTGCTCGGCCATGACCGCCGTGATGTCAGGCGGCGTCGCGGCGACGCCCTGCTTCACCACACCGTTGTCGGCACAGGCGACGATCAGACGTCGCGGTTTCGCCTGAACGTCGGCTGTTCCCTGTATCCCGGCCATGCGCGCGATCATCGTTTCGATCCGCCCCAGACTGCCGATCGGCTTGGCCAGCGTATTCCACTTGGCAAACGCCGCTTCTTCGGCCTCTCGATCGCTCACAGGCACCTGCTCCAGCTTTAACGTGTCTCTCACATTCATCTTTCGTATCCTTCCAATACTTTCAATTTATTCCTTAACCTATCATTTAGCAAACATAGTTAAATTCACTGCCACTGCTCAAGCAGCGTCTTCATGAAACGCCTCACATCGAGACCGTACACATCGTTCAGATGCTGATCGTCCAAGATCTCCTCGAGCGGACCGAAACCGTGCGCGACACCTTTGTTCAGCAACAGAGCATGGCTGCCGAACTTTCTGGCCAGCGACAGATCGTGCATGACGCTGACGATGGCGCGCCCTTCTTCCTGCCGCCAGCGGTCGAGTAACTCGAGCGTCTGGATCTGATAATTGAAATCGAGATGACTCGTCGGCTCATCGAGCAAAAGCAGAGGCGGATCCTGGACAAAGAGCTGAGCGAGAAAGGCGCGCTGCAGCTCACCGCCGGAAAGTGTCAAGGCCGATTGTCTACGCATCTCCCACAGACCGACCATACGAAGTGCCTGCTCGACCTTGTCGTCGTCTCGTTGTTTCGTCGAGAGCCAACCGGCTCTTTTGGCATAGAGACCGAGCTCGGCGATCTCTTCGATCGAAAAGTGATAACCGACCGGATTATCCTGCCGTAAAAGCCCCATTTTCGTGGCACGCTCGGCCGGCTTCAGGTCCTCGATCGGTCGCCTGTCGAGGGTTATCTGCCCTGTGCTCGGCGCGAGTCGGGCGATCGCATTCAGTAACGTTGACTTGCCGGCGCCGTTCGGCCCTACGAGCATCAGCCAGTCACCGGGAGCGACGGAGAATGAGACGTCTTTGACAATCTCGATCCGCCCGTAGGCGACCGACACGTTTTTTACCTCGAGCATCATGCGGCTCTCACCTGACGCCAGAACAAGAACACGAAGACGACGGCACCGACGAGCGACGTGATCACACCGATCGGCAACTCTAGCGGACTGACGATCGTACGCGCGACGAGATCGGCGAACAGCAGGAAGATGGCACCGCCGAAAAGGCTTGCCGGTACAAGACGCTGGTGATTCGGTCCGACGACGAGACGCACCATGTGCGGCACGACGAGTCCGACAAAGCCGATCGTTCCTCCGATCGCCACGGTCACCCCGATCAGTACGGAGGCTACGATAAGCACCGTGAGCTTCACCGCTCTCACGTTGACACCGATCGTCTCGGCATTCGACTCACCGATGGCGAACGCATTGAGTTCGGTACGCAGGCGAAACAGCACGATCGAGACGATAATCAATGAGACGGCGAGTAGTAGTACATGCGGCAGATCGGTCCCGGCTAGAGAGCCCATCGTCCAGAACACGATGTCGCGCACGCGATCTTTGGCAATCGCCAGAACAAGACTCATTAACGCGGCGGCGAACATCGAGTAGACAATCCCGATCAGGATAATCGTATGGGTTGAAAGCTGTCGGTCGAGCCGATAAGCGAGCGAAAGAATCAAAACGAGGGACAAGAAGGCGAATAACACCGCCATGCCGACCCGTCCGAACAGGGCGAATCCCGGTACGTTGAAGCCGAACGCGATCGTCAGCACAGCCCCGAGACTGGCACCGGACGAGACGCCGAGCGTCGAACCGTCGGCCAGAGGATTTCGCAGAAGTCCCTGCATCGCCACGCCGCATAAGGAAAGGGCGGCTCCGCTCAAGGCGACAGCCAGGACACGCGGCAACCGCACAAAGACGATGATCCGCTCCAGCGGAGAGTTTATGTCGGCTTGAGAAAAGAACTTTCCGAGCGCTTTTCCTATCGTATCGAGGGAGATCGATACGCTGCCGAGTGACAGACAGACAGCGAGCGCGGCCAGCACGAGGAGAATCATCCCCACGTACTGCACCGCGCTGAATCTGTCGCCTGTTTTCATCAATTAATCGTGATCCGGATAGAAGAAGTCAAATAACGCTTCGGCACCGTCTGCGAGTCGCGGACCGGGCCTCGAAAACTCATCGGAATTAGCCATGAAAATACGTTTTTCTTTGACGGCTTTCAATTCATCCCAACCGGTTCTGCCGGCGATCTCTTCATCAGGTTTCGGACCTTCACCGAAATACATCGCGACCGTCACGATCGTGTCCGGATCGCGCGACAAGACCTGCTCTTCCGAGATCTCACCCCAGCCATCGACATCGGCAAACGCATTCTCGTAACCGAGCATCGTCGCGATCTCCTGCATAAAGGTGTTGTCACCGGCGGTCCACAGCCCGAACTCGAGCGGTGATACTTCGAAGTACACGGTGCCCTTTTCAGACTTATCGATCTTCTTCGCTTTTTCTTCGAGCGCGGCGAAACGCGCTTTCATGTCGGCCGTCAACGCCTCGGCTTTTTCCTCTTCACCGAGCAACGTGCCGATCATCTTGATCGCTTCATAGACGCCTTCGATATCCTGGGCATCGCTGACGGCGACTTTAACGCCGGCTTTCTCAATCATCTCGAGCTGGTCGGTGTTTTGCGCCATCGTCGTGAGCAAAACGAGATCCGGCTCCAAGGCCAGGACCTGTTCTGCGTTTAATTCCTGTCCCGAGGACACCTCGGCGATCTCGAGCGCCGCTTCCGGGTAATCGGCGTATTGACCACGACCGACCAGACGGTCGCCGGCGTTGAGCGCAAAGATAATCTCGACGTCGGACGGCATGACCGCAACGATTCGTTCCGCCGCTTTTTCCAGCGTCACTTCACGGTCGGCCATATCCTTAATGACAATCGGGGTGCCGGCTTCAGCCGGTTTTGTCGATTCCGCCGGCTCGCTGTCGGCAGGCTCCGTTGCGGGCGGATCCGTTTCGGTAGCAGGCGGTTCCGTTTCCGTTTCCACCGGATCCGTCTGAACGGTCGTCACGGCTGACGTCGGCTCGTCTGTCGGCGGAGCCGTCGTTTGTACGGTCGCCGGTCCGCAGGCGGACAACAAAAGCAAGACGACAAGAGTCAATGAGAGAAGGGTTTTTTTCAGGTGCATAAATGCCTCCACGTACGTATTCAAATGAACAGGCCCAAGGAGCTACGAAAAAAGCCGCCCTTCAGTCGGACGGCTATTTAGACAGGTAAAAGCGTTCCCAACCCCAGGAGTCAAACAGTAAACAGGTTTCCCGACTTTGCTTCATCCTTGCGAGCGCCTTCCCGTAAACATACAGTGGCCATTGCTCGCGCGTCAGCTTCACGGTTACTGGGATAGTTCGGAAATTTCATCCGATTCCCTCAGCCATCTAGGCTGGCCTTGCGGCGGATACACGTGCTATTCATTTGTGTCGCCAGCGTATCACCGATTCAGACGTCAGTCAACGCGGCCTAAAACTCAATGGTTCAGGATCTGTTCGGCCAAAACCTTGGCATCTTCCGGCATATCGAAGGCCAGGCTGAACGCACTGCTTGGCAACAGTTGTCCGTCTTCGACGGCGATAAGCCCGGCGGTTCCACCGGTCGGCACGTATATGCCGTCTTTTTCCTGCAGGAAGAATATCGCTTCCTTATTCCGGTTACGAAACGTCAGATAGAACGCTTCGGGATCCGTCACCTGCTGATAGGCGAGATCGAGTAGATCGCCGCTTTTTGCTTCCCCGCGCAGAGGCAGTAGCACCTTGACCCGGAAGTATTCCTGATACGCCGTGTTTTCCTTGATCTGCGGACGGTCGACAATATGGCCGACGACGATCAGGTCGCTTTCGGCGACGAGCGTGTCGACATCGAGAGCCGCTTCCTGACTGATCTCCACCGGATCGTCGACCTTGACGGGCAGCGGATCGGACAGCATCGGCCGGATGATCAAACTGGAGGCAAGAAAAACGAAGGCAAAAACGAATGTCTTTAACGACAACAAAATGTGCGTCATAACAGGCACCCCCTTTGAAAAGAAACTACCATGAAACAGCCTTGTTCACAAGGTTTTTGGCAAAAAACAGACAACAGCCGGGTTGATGTTATGTCATCTTGACGATAGCGCTATTTTGCGATCGCCAGGACGAGTTCGCGCAGAATCTTGCAGGCGACCGCGGTCGACGCGCCGCTCTGATCGAGAGGCGGCGACAATTCCATGATATCGGCCGCTATCACCCGACTGTTTCTAAAAGCGATCACGGCCTTCTGCAAGTCGAGATAGGAGACGCCACCCGGTTCCGGTGTACCGGTTCCGGGAAAGACTGACGGATCGAGCACATCGAGATCGATCGTGACATAGAGCGGCTTATCGGACAGTTCGGACAGTGTCGCTTCCAAATCGTCGAGGGTGAACGGATGAAAGTTCAGGTGCTCCCTCGCGAAGTGAAACTCCTCTTTCAAACCGGAGCGAATGCCAAATTGATGGATGTGTCCCTCCGGCAGGATATCGGCGACACGCCGCATCACCGACGCATGCGACAACGGTTGACCATAATATTCGTGGCGCAAATCGGTGTGCGCATCGAACTGGATGATATGCAGGTCGGGATAAAAAGTGAGCGCCGCTCTCAGCTGGCCGAGTGTCAGGCTGTGCTCGCCGCCGAGCATGACCGGGCGTTTTTTCTTGGCAAACAACGAGTCGGCAAACGTCTCTATCTGATCGAGCGCCGCGGCGACATCACCCATCGGTAAATCGAGATCGCCGGCATCGCCGATTAAGAAGTCCTCGAGATCGAGATCCTGATACGGACTGTACGTCTCCAGCCCCCACGATTCGAGTCGCATCCGCTCCGGCGCATAACGCGTGCCGGGACGAAAGCTCGTCGTCCCGTCAAACGGTGCACCGTAGATCACGATATCGGACGCTTCCGGCGGCGTCTCCATACCGCAGAAGGTACGAGGCTTAAGTTCGCTCACGATAATTCTCCGATCAGTTCCAATACGTAGTTCGGCAGCATGAACGAGCCGACATGGATATCCGTATTGTAGTATTTGGTGCGAAGCCCGAGCGCATTCCAGCGGTCGGCGTCGAAGTCTTTGATCGGGTCGAGACCTTTCGAGGAAAAGCCGAACAGCCAGTGACCGGACGGATACGTCGGTATATGGGCCTGGTAGACGCGGCTCAGATCGAAGACCGACTTCATCCGCCGGTGGGTCAGCCGCGCCTCTCTCGCCTCCTGCCCGTAGAACGGACTTTCGTGCTGATTGACAAGTATGCCGTCGTCTTTGAGCGATTTATAGCAGTTGCCGTAAAACTCTTTCGTAAAGAGGCTCTCGCCGGGACCGAACGGGTCGGTCGAATCGACGATGATCAGATCATAGACGTTTTCTTTTCGTCGCACGTAGCGCAGGCCGTCAGCGATAATCAGGTTGACGCGCGGATCGTCATAGGAGGTCGCCATCGTCGGCAAAAACTCTTTCGCCGCATTGACGACGTCGAGGTCGATCTCGACAATCTCGATCGATTCAATCGTCTCGTAGCGGCAGAGTTCTCTCAGTGCACCACCGTCGCCGCCGCCGATCAGGAGCACCTTCTTCACCTCGGGGTGCACGGCCATCGGCACATGGACGATCATGTCGTGGTAGATGAATTCATCTTTCTCCGTACACATGATGATGCCGTCCAGGATCAACACGCGGCCGAACTCCGGCGTTTCGAGAATCTCGATGCGCTGAAAATCGGACGTCTTCTGAAGCAGTTGACGATCGACGCGAAATGAGAACGTCACATGCTCCGTATGAAATTCGTTAAACCATAATTCGTATCTGTTCATATCACCACGTATAACTTCTCGACAGCCAAGTCTTCGGTACCCGTCATGTTGCTGCCGATCGATTTTGCATAACTGATGTAATCGAGCGCTTCCTTCGTGACTAATTCACCTGGCGCCAGAATCGGGATACCGGGCGGATAGCACATGACGAACTCGGCACATACACGATCGATGCAGTCTTTCAACGGTAACTGCTCGGCCTTTGCGTAGAAGGCCTCAGCCGGCGTCATCGCCACATGCGGTTCAATATATTCGTTGGCCATCAGGCCTCTCGGATCACGTCGTTCAAGCCGATAGATTTCGGACAAAGCTGCGATCAGGCGTTCGATCGCCACCGGGCGATCCCCGATTGAGACGATCGCGAGGAAATTACCGAGATCGCCGAACTCGACTTGGATGTCGTACTCGTCGCGCAAGCGCTCATAGACTTCCATACCGGACAGTCCCATGCTTCTGGTGTGCACGGAGAGCTTCGTCTCATCGAACGAAAAGAACGCGTCGCCGTCACAGCGCTCCTTGGAAAACGCGTAATAGCCGCCGATCTGATTGATCTCTTCCCTCGCGTAATCCGCCTGCTGGATGACACGCGAAAAGATGGCAGCGCCGTTTAACGCCAGATTTTTTCTCGCCAGATCAAGGGAGGACATTAGGAGATAGGAAGCACTCGTCGTCTGCGTCAGATTGATAATCTGTCTGACGTAGCCGGCGTCTTCCATCACCCGTTTACCGACCAGAAGCATCGAGCTCTGGGTCAACGATCCGCCGGTCTTATGAAGCGAGATGGCACTGAAGTCGGCACCGCCGTCCATGCCGGCCAAAGGCAGATCGTCACTGAAATAAAAGTGTGTACCGTGCGCTTCGTCGACCAGCAGACGCATATCGTTTTCATGTGCCAGATCCGCCAAGCGTTTGACGTCGGGACAGACCCCGTAGTAGGTCGGATTGTTGATCAAGACGGCTTTGGCGTCCGGATGCTTTTCGATCGCCGCCTTGACATCCTTGAAAGCCATACCGAGCGGAATCCCGAGCTCGATATCGAGACCGGGATTGACGTAGACAGGCACGGCACGCGCCAGGATCAAGGCGTTGATCGCGGAGCGGTGGACATTTCGCGGCATGATGATCTTGTCGCCGGGATTCAAGGACGCGAGGATCATCGCCTGCACGGCAGCCGAGGTACCGTTCACGATAAAATAGGCGGCTGCGGCGCCGAAGGCGTCGGCAGCCAGCACTTCCGCTTCCTTAATCACGCTGATCGGATGGATCAGATTATCGAGCATCGCCATCGAATTGACGTCTACGGACAGGCAGTTCGCCCCTAAAAACTCGGTTAATTCAGGTGTCGCTCTGCCCTGCTTATGCCCCGGGACATCAAACGAGACGATACGCCGTTTGCGATAGCGCAGAAGCGCCCGATGGAGCGGCGCCTGATCCTGATCGAGTTGGAACGTGCGCGTGCTCATCGTCAGTCATAGATGTTCATGCCGCTGTAAATTTCGATCATTTCGCGCTGCAACGCTTCCGTAATCTGCAGGCGTCGCTTCGGCGGCAGTTCGTAGGCATCCGTATTAAACAGATAGTTTTGCAGATTGATCTCGCTGATCATCAGCTTCGTATGGAAAAGATTCGACTGGTAGACGTTGACATCGGTCGCATCGTAGCGGGCCAACGTCTCATTGTCGATAAAATTCTGGATCGAGGTAATCGGATGATCGAGAAAGTGTTTACGACCTTCCGTGTCACGTGTAAAACCGCGCACCCGGTAATCGATCGTGATGATGTCGGAATCAAAACTCGAGATCAGATAGTTTAACGCCTGCAACGGGGACACCGTACCGCAGGTGGCGACGTCGATATCGACCCGAAACGTCGAGATCGCCTTGTTCGGATGCGATTCAGGGAACGTATGCACCGTCACATGGCTCTTGTCCAAATGGGCATGAATCGTCTCGCCGTTCGTCGGCAAAACACCCTTGTTATTCGACGGATCGACGTCTGCTTCAGGTACCGGCTGTTCTGCGATCAGAATGTTGACGGAGGCTCCCTGAGGCTCATAGTCCTGTTTCGAGATATTCAATACATGCGCGCCGATCATCTTCGTGACATGCAGCAAGATGGCTGTCAGCCGCTCCGAATTGTACTGTTCGTCGATATACGCGAGGTAATCGCGCTGTTCACGACTCGTCTTGGCGTAGCACACGTCGTAGATGTTGAAACTCAACGTTTTTGTCAGATTGTTGAAGCCATACAGCGTTAACTTATCGTTCAACTTATTCCGGCCCTCCGGCAGATTCTTCGCACTAGGCGTGACCATTATCTTAGCACAGGCCGCAAGTCCGACGGCATGAAAATGCGGGCGAATCGAGACGATTCGCCCGGCTTAGACAACATCGGATGTTGCAGATCAGATCTCCGGATTGACAGCGCCCGGGACCAGTTTTTTCGCCACACTCGAGGCGACCGGAACCGACGCGTCCTTCTCCTGACAGAGCCGCACGATCGCCCAGATACTGAGCAGGATCATCGCAACATAGAAAATCGTGCCGAACACATTGCCGACGGTCAGCATTGCACTCTGAGCACGGAAAGCTTTGGCTGCTCCGAATAGCTGAGCCAAAAGACCGAAAATCCAGTCTCTGAACACGAGAACCGCAAATTTATACGATCCGTAAAGCACACCGGCCTGCACCACCTGTTGGGAGAGCCATGTGTCTTTTTCAAAAATGAACGCGTAACCTATCACTAAAAACAGCGGGATCGTCCATTCGAAAATGACGCAGGCGAACGCCGCGATGGCAAACAGTTTCAAACCGATGCCCATTTGACCTCTTCTCATTTAAGTCACCTCTTTCATTAGATTCAAGGTATTAATAAGTGTAGGCGTTTTGACATACAGCGTCAATGCAAAGGTTGACGAAGTCCCATCTCAACTGAAAAAGATCAAGGCGTAAGCACCGACGGCATACAGCATCGAGTATAAGGTACCGATCAGATAGTACTCGGCAAAGCGTTTGTTTTGCTCGATCTGGCGGAATCTGGCGATCGATTTGGCCGTAAAGACGAGCCCGATGGCCGCATACTGTCCGACGCCCATGAAGAGGATCGAAAGCAGGCGTTCCAAATTGCCGATCAGGGCACCGGCACCCGGTTCGGGAAACGACCTGCCGTTCTCATCGTCTAAAGACTCCTGCACCTGATACCTGACGAACATCTTCTTAAACGACACATTGGCCGGCTTGGTAACGATGAGCGCGAGCAACAGCCAGCTCAGCCAGCCGTGAGGAATGTCAAACAATATCTGATGCTGCAGATCCATCTGTGTCAACACGACGTCCGCAAAAAGCCAGATGAGAAAGATATGAAGGCCCTGGTCTAACACGAAGAGCGAGGCGTCGGCTCTGGCTCCGGAAAAGACGGTGCCGAGATAGTACTTTAAGGTGTCGAGCAGGAAATGAAAGAGAAACAAGACGGCCATAAGAAGTACCGATAACATAATAGGTGTACCGAACGCAGCGAGCAGGATCGCACCGAAAAGAGCGACCAGCGCGAGCACGCGGGCATGAATAAGGACCCCGCTGAAAGAAGCCGCCTTATGTTCGGCCATCGCTTCCGTCTGTAAATGAAAATCAGCCAATAGATGCAAAATCAGGAGAAAGTAGAACAGTTCAATCGACATGCCAGACCTCCATCGTACGAGCGAAGATGCGCCTCGCCCTGATGTACGGTTTCACGTTACCCGCACTCAGGCGCTTCGTCAAACTGCTCGGCCTTATGCCGAGCGTTTTGGCAAATTCCACCTGGAGAAATGAATCACTGTAGATATCAGCCTCAAGCATCGCCTTTACCGTGTCACGCTGCAGCGTTGTCCAGCGTCGCTTAATGAGTTCCGTCGTCTCCAAAAGTGAATTCAGCAACGGGTCTTGCCATTCACCAAACCCCGACACCTTGACCCTAGTCTGCCCGTCGTCCGCTTTCAACTCATTGAGCGCTTCTCTGGCACGCCAGTACGCTTCACCGTCGGCACCGATGCTCTGCGTCGGATCGACGGCCGTGAGCAGCGTACCGTAACCGAGCCCGATACGCAGCGGCAGATCGAGACGCAGATCGATCTCATCGATCAGGCGAGAGACTGCTTCCAACGGCTCCAGTAGTGCCTGAAATTCATCGCCGAGCGTCAGGGTAAAATTCGACACCAGAATACCGGCAAACTGCCGGTTGATCGCTCCCAGTTCTGATTTAATCCGTTCCTGGACCTTCGCCCGATCGACAATGTGACGCGAATCGATCAGATCGGCAATGAAGGCGAGATAGTGCTTAGACATGGAAACACCTCACATATTTCCTTGTTAATGGAAATATATCACAATTTCCCTGATTATGGAAATAGTATGTAGATAACGAGATCGAGATCAGGTACTCTCGTGTCATGACGGATGGAGAGAAGCTGAAACCAAAACACCTGATGCTCCAGCACCTTGATAAGCGCTCTATGCTCTTATCATTTTTGTTGCCGTTTAACGTCATTATTCTGGCGCTTCTCTTTTCCGGCTTTGCGCCTTTCGGCAAGGTCAGCCTGATGTCGATGGACGCTTACTCACAGTACTTCCCGATGCTCAGTGACCTGAGACGAGGCATATCCACATGGTCATTCTCCGGTGCGCTCGGCTTCAATCAACTGGCGCAATCCGCGTACTATACGAACAGTCCGCTCTGGGCCTTCCTCTTTCTCGTCCCCGAAAGCTTTTTGATCAGCGCAATCGACCTGATCGTCGCGCTCCGGGTCGGCCTGTCCGGCCTGACCTTCTTCATCTGGATGAAGGAACGCTTTAAGGCAAGCGATCGAACCGCCCTGCCCTTTTCAACCGCCTACGCGTTATCCGGCTTCTGTCTCGCATTTTTGAATCAATTCATGTGGTACGACGCAGTCGTTTTGCTGCCTCTCGTCGCACTCGGCCTCTATCGCCTCGATCGAGGAGGTAAACCCTGGCTCTACCTCATTGCGCTCAGTATCACCTTGTTCAGTAATTTTTATATCGCCTATATGGTCTGTCTGTTCAGCCTGCTTTACGCCATCTATCTGACTATAAAGACGAAGAAAGCGTGGCGCACACATATCACATTCTGGACTCAGTTTGCAGCAGCATCGCTCCTCGCTGCCGGCATTATGGCTTTCGTGCTTTTACCGACCTATCTCGCGCTCAAGCGGACGATCGCCTCCGACATCGCTTTTAACGGAGAACTCAAGCTCTACCATTCATTTTTCGACATGTTACTGCCGCTTCTACCTTTCCGCAAAATCTCTCTCGAGTACGGTCCGCCAAACCTGTACAGTGGACTGACGGTCTTTTTACTCTCCCTCTTAACGTTCATACGTAAAGATAAAACGCTGAGGCAGAAAGGTTTGTTTGCCGGTTTTCTCATCTTCTCCTATTTCTCATTTAACTTGAATCTACTCGATTTTGTCTGGCACGGTTTTCATTTCCCGAACCAACTGCCTGGAAGGCAGAGCTTCCTTTTCACCTTTGTCCTGATCAGCGTCGCCTATCCCGCCATGCGATACATGACGCACACGATCACGACGAGATCGACCGTGGATGCAAAAAAATATCGCACGCTCATCCTGGTGGTTCTTTCCATCGAGATCATCGGCACGGCGTTCTTCAATATCGGTCTTTACACCTGGCGAAGTGATGTCACCAACTATAGAGCCCTCGAAAAAGACATGCAAAAGATCACCGGCACATACAACCAAGACGAAGATTTCCATCGCATGGAATTCACGGAAGAGACACATAATCTCGGCCTGCGCTACGGCTTTCATGGCATCGGCTATTATTCTTCGACCATGTCGGCACGCGCCTACGATTTCTTCGGTAACCTTGGCATGGATCGATACGCGCTGAATGTGAGCCGCAATTATAAATCGACCCCGATCGGCAACGCGATCTTCGGCGTGCGCTATCTGTTGCATGTGGAAAAAGACGAAGCGGAAGAAAATCAGGAAGAAATGACACAGCATACAGCGCTCGCTCCGCTAGACCTTCGTCAAGTCGACGTGCAAGGCAACATCACCGTATACGAAAACCCGCACGCTCTACCGCTCGCCTTCGCCGTCGATCCCAAAGTACTGACGTTCGAAATGGACGAAGAAAAGGATCAAAATTTTGTCCGCATCTGGCAACATATGCAAGGACACGATGCGGAAACGGACATCCTATTCAGCGATGCCGTCAATCACTTCAAGAGTCGAGGACTTCGGATCAGTTCGATCAAAAAAACAGACATAAAAGGAACAATTTACACCGATGAAGACGCCATTCTCTATGCTTCCATCGCCAACGACGGCGGGTGGCACATTTTCATCGATGACGAACCGACGGAGTCTTTAATGCTATTTGACTACTGCCTCGGTGCGCGCCTGCCAAAAGGTGAACATACCATCCGTTTCACCTACACACCACCCGGTTTGAATCAGGGAATCATACTCAGCGTGATATCTCTTTTAATCGTCTGTGCCTGGTTTAGCATCGACCACGTTAAGCGCAGCCAAAAGATCGCGCGGAAAGAGCCGACACTAGTTGAGAAAAGATAGCTCCGGCAGCATTAAGAATTCCTTTAGATTCATATGCCTAATGCCATCATGCCCTCTATCAAAAGTGTCTAACGACAATACGAGTTTTGGAAGATTGTCGGGAATATCATGTAAGGGAGAGAATTCCCGATCGATCGTGTCAGCGTCAGCCAGCAAATATGCGACTTGAATGTAGAGACGCGTTGAACCTTTTTCTACGAGAAAATCGACCTCTCGTTTATCGATGCGACCGACTTTTAGCTCGTATCCTCGCGACAATAGCTCGATGGCCACGATGTTTTCCAAGACACGTTCAATATGTGCCGTATTTGAAAAGCCTGCCGCCTCCCGAAAGCCATGGTCAGCCACATAAAATTTTTCATCGACAGTCAATAGTTTCTTCCCTATCAGATCATATCGCGGTAGACGCTCGAGCAAAAACGCATTTTCTGCAAAGTGCAGGTAATTCAGCACCGTGTCGACGGCAATACGACGTTGCTCCGATTTAAGGTAATTGGATATACTTCTGGCAGAGAAAGTCTCTCCTATGTTTTCCAACATAAACCGGATCAGGCGCGTAAAAAAATCGACATCACGAATGTTCCCCGCTTGGACCACATCTTTTACGACGATTGTATTAAACACATCATCGAGGTACTTGAGGCTTTCATCCCTGCTGAAGTTGAGATGACGTAAAAATGGCATGCCGCCCATCGTGACGTAAAACTCGAACAACTGATCGACTGTGTACTCCTCTTTCTCATGCATGAGACAAAATTCTGAAAAAGTTAAAGGATACACCTGAAACTCAACGTACCGACCAGCCAGCAAGGTAGACAGCTTTCCGGATAAAAGTTCAGCGTTAGATCCAGTGATATAGATGTCACAATCGAGGTCGACGCGAAATGAGTTCACCGCCTGCTCCCAGCCTGGCAAAAGCTGTATCTCATCGAGCAATAGGTATATCTTTCCCTTCGCCTTACTCCCAAACGAGTGAACCATCTCGATAAACTGTTGGACATCCGTTATGTCCATTCCCGCTCGAGACTCAAAGTTCAAGAAAAAGATCCGCGTATCCGGAACGCTCTGCAATAATTCCTGGCGAATCATCTGAAGCAGCGTCGATTTACCGGATCGTCTCAGACCGATCAGTGTTTTAATCACCGGCTTGTCTACAAATGGTTTAATACGCTGAAGATAGCGACTGCGCAATACATATTGTTCCATGGCTGCCTCCTGTCGACTATACTCGACACTATACCAACTATTTAGCACTGTGTCGAGTATGATCGACAAAAACTGCACTTCAAGCCACTGTGTCGATCATACTCGACACCTAAATCTGGACACGGCAAATCAAGACTAAAAACTTGGTGTATAACAATTAGCGGTGTGTTTTATTAAATCAAAAAGCACGTTATGGACATTGAATGCAGGGCATGTTTCATTCATGGTTTCAGCTCAGACTGGCTGAATAAAGGGTAAAGGTACGAATCATGAAAAAGCGCCAACTCAATGATAGAAAATCAGGTTCAAAGAAGTATTCCACGAGCAAGCGAGTCATCCTTATCTTTGTAATTACTCTGCTGTTACTGAGCGTCACGAGTTGCGATCTGATGCTCAATTTAACTGCAGGTTTTCTAGACGATGATGGACATGTCGTTAGTGAAGTGCCGGTAATCGGCATGACCGACAATCCTATGGACGATCGTTGGATTTACACGCCGTCGGAGTCTGCCATAGATACGGTAAAAGATGCGCTGGCAAATCAAGCGAAAAAAGACTATACAAACCATCTGGAAATCAAAGCCGTTTGGGTTAGCGATGAAGTGACCGATGACTATAGGGAACAGTATGCGGGCAGTGAGCTTGCGACGAGTCGAGGTCTATCGAAGAAAGACGTTGAAGAGAATTTACTCGTTGTCTTGGCCACATACGACGTCGAATATGATCATGAAAAAACGTTTATGGACGACGGTGAGATAACGACGCTATTTATCATGAATCACGATGTGAAGACCGGCTTATGGTACGTCTTCGACACGCAGCATTTGCCGTCGCCACACAATTAGGAAGTGAAATAGCTATTTCACAATTAAGTTTACAAATAAGAAACGTGCCTTCGCGTCGGCACATGTCATCTCAAGTGCTTATTAATGACAAAGGGTCGCCTTTTGGGACGACCCTTTGTCTGTAGCTGAGGTGTTCAACTCAGATCTAACTGGCGTCCCAGGCAGGAATCGAACCCGCATCAGCAGCTCCGGAAACTGCTGCCTTATCCATTAGGCCACTGGGACGTGGTGCAACTCATAATAGACGCTCACGGTTTGAAAATCAATTACGCCGTCGAAGTAGCAGTATCGGAATCTATCTCGTCTATACTAATTAACAAATAAGCGGACACTTTTTATCGTCAACGGAGGATTCATCATGCTAAGCCATCACGATTTACCCTGCATCTCCACATATTCCATCGTCGCCGCCGATCCTCCGGCAGGCGAAGTCGGAATCGCCGTGCAATCGAAATTTCTCGCCGTCGGTCATGTCGTACCGTGGGCGAAAGGTGGTGTCGGCGCTGTCGCGACACAAGCCTGGGCGAATCTTCGCTATGGTCCGGAAGGTCTCGCTTTCCTGGAGCAAGGTATGCACCCGGAGGAGATCGCCGAAGCTCTGATCAAGGACGATAGTAAAAGAGACAGCCGCCAATTCGGTATCGTCGATCTTGAAGGCAGATCGGCAACCTATACAGGTGCCGCCTGCGCCGCCTGGGCAGGTGGTATCGCCGGCAAAAATTTTGCCGCGCAGGGAAACATTCTGGTCAGCCGTGACACGGTCGACGCACTGGCTGAGACGTTTCAAAAGACCGAGGGTGATTTGACGACCCGCCTGATGGAGGCATTGGCTGCCGGTCAGGAAGCCGGAGGCGATCGACGCGGCATGCAGTCGGCTGCCCTTTATGTCGTGAAAAAGGACGGCGGTTACGGCGGCGGTTCAGATCGCTTGGTCGATATCCGGGTCGACGATCATAAAGAGCCGATTAAAGAACTGCGGCGTTTACTCGGTCTGTGGCGTTTTTATCTACAAAAGACGACCGACGGAAATCTGCAAAGAATAGAAGGCGATATCAAAACGCTGATACTAACCGTTCTTCAGAAGAAGGGACTTTATCGAGGTCCACTCGACGCCGAGTGGAATGATGAGCTGCAAGACTTTTTCACCGAGTTTTCCTTGACGGAGAACTTTGACGAGCGTCTGGCGCCTTTCGGCCAGATCGATCGGGAAGTCGTCTCATTTCTCAAAGAACACTACTGATGCTCTAGCGTCGCTTTATCTGCCAACTCGAAAAGCGTACGCAGAACATCCGTCGTCTTTTTCTTGTCGACGGCCGCTTTCCGAAACAGGATGTGCGGTCGATGACCTGCATTAAACAAAATGCGGCTCTTATACGCTTTGTCTTCGAGCCAGATGGAGATAAAATCAAGGACCGGTGTCTTCGTCTCGTCAAACCACAGCACGACATCGCTTTCTTGTTCGCTCACACGCTTGATGCCGTGTCGTTCGGCGAATGCCCGGATATAGGCGATATCGAGCAGACTGATCGTCTCTTTCGGGATCTGGCCGAAGCGGTCGACCAGTTCGTCTTCTACCCCGTAGCGATCCTGTATCGTGCTGATCGCCGCGATCTTCCGGTAAAGATCGATCCTCGCCGCCGGATCGTCGACATAGCGTTCAGAGAGGTAGGCATCCGTACCGATTTCAACGAGTGCCATAGGTTTTTCTTCTTCGATGTCGCGTCCCTGCAGTTCTCTGACTTCACGGTCGAGCATCTTCGTATAGAGGTCATAGCCGATCGCTTCCAGATGCCCGCTTTGCTCGCCGCCTAGAATATTCCCGGCACCGCGCACTTCGAGATCCTTCAAGGCGATTTTGAAACCGGAACCGAGTGACGTGAAGTCACGGATTGCGGTCAATCGTTTCTGTGCAATTTCGGACAGCGCTTTATCACCGTCATACGTGATGTAGGCATATGCCTGACGATCGGAACGTCCGACTCTCCCCCTGATCTGATAGAGCTGTGCCAGGCCGAGCCGATCCGCATCCTCCACGATCAAGGTATTGACGTTCGGCATGTCGATGCCCGACTCGATGATCGTCGTGCAGCATAAAATGTCGTACTGCCCCGATAGAAAGTCGGCGATCACGCGCTCCAGAATTGATTCACTCATCTTGCCGTGTGCGATCGCGATTCTGGCGCCCGGCAGCTGTTCTCGCAACGCGGCCACCTTGCCTTCGATTTTATGCGTATTGTTATAGAGGTAGAATACCTGTCCCTCACGACCAATCTCGCGCAGCATCGCCTCTTTCAAAAGCGCTTCGTCATACGTTAAGACGTACGTCTGGATCGGGCGCCGGTTGTCAGGGCCTTCCTCCAGAATCGAGATATCGCGGATACCGGATAGAGACATGTGCAAGGTCCGCGGAATCGGTGTCGCGGTCAGACTCAGGACATCGACGTTCGGATACATCGACTTCAGTTTCTCCTTGTGGTCGACCCCGAAGCGTTGTTCTTCATCGACGATCAACAGACCGAGATCCTTAAACTCCACATCTTTCGAGAGCAGACGGTGAGTACCGACGACCATATCGATCTGGCCGTCTTTTAAGCCTTTAACCGTGACATTTCGCTCGTGTCGCGAAACAAAACGCGATAACTGCCGCATGTTCACCGGAAAACCGGCGAGCCGTTCGGTGAGCGTACGGTAATGCTGTTCAGTCAACACTGTCGTCGGGCTCAGTAAGGCCGCCTGTTTACCGTCCATCACGCACTTGAACATGGCGCGAAACGCGATCTCCGTCTTGCCGAACCCGACATCGCCGCAGATCAGGCGATCCATCACCTGCGGGGCTTCCATATCGGTCTTCACTTCCTCGATCGCGCGCAGCTGAGCAGCCGTCTCTTCATAACTAAACCGATCTTCGAACTCCGCCTGCCATACCGTATCTTCACTGAACGCATGGCCTCTCGTCGCGAGCCTTCTGGCATACAATTCAACGAGATTGACGGCGAGTTTTCGGATCGACTCGCGCGCTCTCGCTTTTCTATTCTGCCATTCGACACCGCCCATCTTGGACAGGCGCGGCAACTTCTCACCGCTCGCCACATACTTTTGAATCGTGTCGAGCCGCTCCATCGCGATATGCAGTTCAGCGTCGGCGTACGTAATTTTCAGATAATCGCGCGTACCGCTCGATGTCACGAGACTCGCCAGACCGTCATAGCGGCCGATTCCGTGATCTTCATGGACGACGAGCTCACCAGGCTTCAAGTCCGACAAAAGATCGATCGAAAGCCCCTTCGACACGCGTCTTACCTTCGGCCTCGCCGTGCCGAAGATATCATCCTCACCGTATATCACGATCCCTGCGTCCACCCAGATCAGGCCGGTGGCAAGAGGTGCGCCAACGACTCGGATCTTGTCGCTTTCGATACCGTGATCGGTGAGCAGTCTTTTGAGACGCGCCTGACGCGTCTCGGATCCTGCTGCGAGCCAGATCGACATATCGAGTTCACGCTGACGGAGCATCGTCTTGATCAGGTCTTCTTCTCTGCCGAGATAGCGTTCCTGCGGCAAACTGCGCATCGTGATCGTCTCACCGCCCGGCAGCCCGCTTCCGGGAAGTTCCGCCATGGCCAGAGCGTTTTTCACGCGGCCGATATGGCTCAGAGTATGCGCCGTCGACCAGGCGGCTTCTTCGGCGAGGGGCAGTACATGTCCCTGTTCGAGCATCGCCGTAAACTGATGCAGATAGTCGGCCTCAGCGGCCGCCACTTTTTGCTGCACTCTCGCTGTCTCGTCGACGATCAGCCGTGCCTTCAACCGTTTCGCGTAATCGAGTGGTGACGCATCAATTCCTTCGAATAACGAAAGCCAACGATCGGCACCGGAAGGCAAGATGCCGTCAGCGATCAGCTCGGCGTCGGCAGCCGAAAGCTTTCGTCTCGTCTCCGCCGTCTCACGATCCAGCCCGTGCTTTAACGCGTCTCTGGCCGCCTCTTCACCGGCACTCAGGATGGCGTCGACCAAAGCCTTACGTTTTTTTGTTTCAGACGGTAACAGTAACTCTCTGGCCGGGTACACGTCGATGACCCGTTCCATGATCGTCTCCGTCGCACGCTGCGACTCGGCATCGAAACGTCGCAGATCGTCGAGTTCGTCATCGAAAAAGGACAATCTTATGGCATCGACATCGCTGTCGAAAGGTTTCGCCAGACCGATATCGAAAATGTCACCTCTGCGTGCGAACTGGCCGGCTTCGACGACTCTCGTCGCTGACTCATAACCCAACGCCGTCAGGTCGGCTTCTAATTGGGTGACGTCTAAGCGCGTTCCGACTTCGAGGGTCAGCGAACGCTTTATAAACTCGTCTGGATTCAGTAAGCGTGAGATTAAGGTCTGAGGTGTCACGATGGTCAGATCGAAGTGCCCCTGCAACATGCCGTGAAGGGCGGCCAGACGAGACCTCTCCGCGCCGAGGCTCTGCGCCTTCGTATCCATAAAACTGAGCGGTCGACCTCTCAGCCAGAGGACTCGTTCCGGCTGAAAAAACCGTTGCGCGATCATCAATTGATGACGCGCCGTCAGTTCATCCGGCACGACCAAAAAGAGCGGTTCATGTGTCGCCTGATGGTAAAGCGCGAGCAACAGCGCTTTATGCGTCGGCTGGAGCGATACAATATTGAGCGGCGACGTACCGGACTTTGTCCAATCTAAAAACGCTTCAAAGGCCTGATCACGCGTCGCGTTCGTCAGTAAACTTTGCGCGTGATCGATAAAGGCCGGGCTCATTAGTTAAATACCTGTTGCGCCGCTTCGACACCTTCTCTTAAGAAGAGCTCCACACAATCTGCGGCACGTTTCAGCATATCGTCCAGTGCCTTTTCTTTGTCTTTCGGAATGCGATCGAGTACGACATCGACCAGATCCCCTTCCGGCCTCGGTCCCATGCCGAGACGAAGTCTCGGATACTCCTGACCGATCGCCGCCTGAATGTCTCTCAGACCATTATGCGAGCCGGCGCTGCCGCGTCGCCTCAGCCGCATTTGTCCGAACTTCAAATCGATGTCGTCGGCCACGACGAGGATTCTTTCCGGCGGTATGCGATAAAAATCGGAAGCGGCGCGAATGCTCATACCGGAACGATTCATGAACGTCGTCGGCTTTAAAAAGAGCACCTGTTTTCCGGCGATCACAAATTCAGCCGTTTTACCGAGAAAGCGACTCTTCTTGATCTTTTGGTCGTAGGCAGCGGCAAGCCGATCGACCGCCATATACCCGAGGTTATGCCAGGTATCTTTGTAGCGGCGTCCTGGATTGCCGAGCCCGACGATCAGCCAGCGTTCACTCATCGCGGTCGGCGCATCCAATCTTCCTTGATTTCAATCCGACTGCGTCCGATCGCGAGCGCATTGTCGGGCACCGATTCGGTCACGACGCTGCCGGCAGCGACCATCGTATTTGTGCCGAGCGTCAGCGGAGCGACGAGCGTCGAGTTACTGCCGATATAGACATGATCGCCGATCTCGATCTCAGCTGGCTCCTCCGCATCCTGTCTGGCGAACACGACGTTGGCACCGACGGTGCAGTCGACACCGAGCGTCGCATCACTGATAAACGCATGGTTGTAAATCTTGCTATCGGTACCGATCGTCGTACGTCTAATCTCGACGAAACTATCGATCGTCACACCTTCAGCGATCTTTGTATTCTCTTTAATCGAAACGAACGGACCGACCCGGCAATCGTCCCCGATCTCCGAGTATTCGAGCCGCGTCTGATCGACTTTGCAGTTGTTCCCGATCCGGCCGCTCTTCGTTCGCACATCCGGCCCGATCGTGCAGTCGGCGCCGATAATCGTCTTGCCGCGCAGGGCACAATTCGGCAGGATCACCGTATCCTTACCGACTTCCACGTCACACTCGATCAACGTCGATTCCGGATTGATGATACTGACGCCCTGAGCCATCAGGCGCGCGATATTTCGTCTGCTCAGCGCGCGCGACGCCCATTCCAGTTCCTGTCTCGTATTGACGCTTTGAATCTCCGCCGTATCGACCGGCATCGTCGATACCGTGTGACCGCCGCTTCGCAAAATCTCGATCACGTCGGTCAGCAGATAACGCTCCTTGCCGGGACGCACCGCGATCTTGTCGAGCGCCTCTCTCAAGCGCACCGTATCGAAACAGTAAATCCCGGCATTGATCTCACCGATGCCGAGTTCGCCGATACCGGCCTCGTCCTCTTCGACGATCTTTTCGATCTGTCCGCCTTCGTCTCTGACGATCCGGCCGTATCCGGCCGGTTCATCGGTCGTCGCCGTCAGTAAAAGGAGAGCCGGCCGTTTTTCCTCGAACGTCTCAATCAACTTGGTCAACGTTTCGGAGCGAATCAGGGGTGCATCACCGGAGACGATAATACAGGCGCCTTCCCTGCCGTTTAAAAACGATTCGGCCTGCATCACGGCGTGACCGGTGCCAAGGGCTTTTTCCTGTAAAACGAACACCACGTCTTCACCGAGCAGCTGTCTGACCTGCTCTTGCCGATAACCGACGACATACACCTGATCCGTAATACCGGCGCCGTCGAGCGCCCTTTTCACCCAGGCGACCACCGGTCGCCCGGCGGCCTGTAAAATCACTTTCGTATGTTTCGTTTGCATGCGTTCGTCTTCGGCGGCTGCCATGACAATGGCGCAAATCTCCATAAAACACTCCTTTTTTCTATGCGTTCACGCGCGTTTTTTACGCGTCTCCACGCGACAAAGCATCGCCGGATCAAATCGAGTCGGCGATGCGCATCATTCAGCAATTCAGTATATCACTACGCGATCGGCGTTCTTTGGAAAAAAACAAGAAACAACAAGCCGGTCATCTCAAAAAACCGACCTTGAACTACTTGTGATACGGTTCATCGCGCAGAATACGAAAACCACGGTAACACTGTTCCAATAAAATGAGACGTGCCAGTTGATGCGGAAAAGTTAAGGCCGAGAGACTCAGTCGAAGATCCGACTTTTGCAAAATCGCAGGCGCCAGTCCGCGCGATCCGCCGATGATGAACACGAGCGATGCTTGTCCCCTCTCGAATCCGCTGTCCAAAATCTCGGCGAATTGTTCTGAGGTCACCGTTTTACCACGAATATCGAGTGCGATGACAAAACCTTTGCCGGGCAGTTTTCCCTCTATCGCCACCGCTTCTTTTTCCAAAGCGACAGCTTCAGGCAGCGAGTCCGGCGCATCCGGTACTTCCAGGATCTGAACGTTCGCATAACGCGATAGACGTTTTTCATACTCGGCGATCGCCTGTCTTAAAAATGTCTCCTTGATCTGGCCGCAGGCAATGATCGTCAGCGTGGCCATCAGAAACGACACATCGGCGAACAGTCGTAGCGCCTCGCCACGTTCAAACGGTAGTCGGTACCTTCTTTCGCCCCGATCATATCGAGAAAGCCGTTCACCGTGCGCTCGGCGATCTGCGGTAGATTGTTGTCCTGTGACAGATGCGACAAAACAATCTCCGTCGTGCCGCGTTTGACGAACTCGATCAGCGCTTCGCCGCATGCCTCATTCGAGAGATGTCCGTAATGGCCGCGGATGCGTTTTTTCAACATTCTCGAGTATGGTCCGTTGGCCAGCATGAAATCATCGTAATTGGCTTCCAGATAGAGCAGACGACTGCCGGCGAGTGATTCCAGCACCTTGCTGTCGAGATAACCGATGTCGGTGCAGACCGAGACGTTACCGCATTCGCCTTCAATCTTGAAAGCCATCGGATCGGCGGCGTCATGCGGCACCGATATGCCGGTCAGCGATAAGGCGCCTACTTCAAAAGGCACACCCGGTTCGATCAGGCGGATCAAGGACTGGTCGACCTCACCGATCTTCGGCGCCGTGCCGAGCCACGTATCTTCACTGATATAGAGTGGAATCCGGTGACGACGAAGCAATACGCCGAGTCCCGACACATGGTCGATATGTTCATGCGTGATGACGATGCCCTCGATCCGGTCTGGTGACAGACCGTTGGCTGCGAGCGACGCTAAAAACGCCTTACCGGTGATGCCGGCATCGATAATCAGGCCGCGGCCTTTCTCACCGACATAGATACAGTTGCCGCTGCTACCTGAACGTAAGGCGTAACTTTCAATCATGGGACTAAGACCGATTCGCGTTCGATCTTGGCACCGATCCCCTTCAGTTTCTCAATAAACTTCTCATAGCCGCGTTCGATGCGGATGATATCGAAGACGCGCGTCTCACCGAGTGCCATCAATCCGGCCATGACCATCGCCGCGCCGGCGCGCAGGTCGTTCGCTTTCACCGATGCTCCGGTCAGGACAGCCTTTTGGACCACGGCCAATCGTCCGGAGATCAGAATCGACGCTCCCATCTTCTTCAGATCATCGACGAACTGATAGCGGTTTTCCCAGACGTTTTCGATCATGCGTCCACCGCCTTCGGCAAAGCAGAGCAGGCACGTCGCCTGCGGCTGCAGGTCGGTCGGATAGCCGGGGTACGGCATCGTCTTGAAACTCGTGCCGACGAGCGGCGTCGACGCGTCGTGAATCACACGGATCGAATCTTCGCCTTCTTCGACGGTCGATCCCATTTCCAAAAGCTTGGCCGTCAGCGGTTCCATATGCTTCGGGATGACGTTGGTCACCGTGATGTCGCCTCTCGTTAACGGGGCGAGCATCATATAGGTGCCGGCTTCGATCTGATCGGGAATGATCATATAGTCTTTGTTGGCCGGCAAGGTCGCCTTGCCGTTGATCCGGATCACATCGGTGCCGGCGCCGCGGATATCGGCGCCCATCGTATTCAGAAAGTTCGCGAGGTCGACGATATGCGGCTCTCTCGCCGCGTTATCGATCACGGTCAGGCCTTCGGCTTTACACGCCGCCAACATGATGTTGACGGTCGCACCGACACTGACCTGATCTAAAAAGACGCTGCCGCCTTTTAACTTACTGCATTCCAGATTGACATGACCGTAGGTGACGTCGGATGAAGCACCGAGTGCCGCAAACCCTTTCAAGTGCAGATCGATCGGCCGGTTGCCGAAATTACAGCCGCCCGGCATCGAGGTCTTCGCCTTACCGAAGCGGCCGAGCAGTGCGCCCATCAGATAATAGGAACCGCGCAGCGAACTGACGATCGGTTCCGTCGCCTCATGCGTATTGATCGTCGTCGCGTCGATGAAGACCGTTCCCGGTTTTTCGAACTCAATCGTCGCGCCGATGCTCTGGCAAATCTCTAAAAGCAGATTGATGTCTCTGACTTCAGGCAGGTTATCAATGCGACACGGTCCGTCCAGCACCATGGCGGCTGCGACGATCGCCAGCGCGGCATTTTTCGAACCGGAAATCGGGACAACGCCCTCCAGCCTCGTTCCACCTGTGATCACATAATGGTCCAAATCTAACCCTCAAATTCCTAAATAAATGGCGGCCCGGTATTAGCGACGTCCGCCTAACTGCTTATTGTCCTCGTTTTAGCATTATTTTTCAAGCGGCGCCGTGACCGGCAATACTTCGTTCGCCTCAATCTCCTCGGCAGCCGCCCTGCCGACCGCATCGATCGGCCGCGAACCCTCGAGCAACATGGTGCGCGTATCGCGCAGTAATTTTCTTTTGCCGGGAATCAAAAGCGTGAATTCGCTGCCTCTGCCCGGCTCACTTTTCAGTTCAATCTTACCACGATGTAGATCGGCGAGTTCTCGCACGATCGAGAGGCCGAGTCCGGTTCCCCCGAAACGACGTGAACCGGTGTTGTCGACTCGATAAAACCGCTTAAATATCTGTTCATGGTGTTCACGCGGAATACCCTGGCCGGAGTCTTTGACCTTGACGTACACGTCGTCGACGATCGTACCGACATAGGCGTAGATCTCACCACCCGGCTCCGTATACTTGATCGCATTCGACAAAAGATTGATCACGATGCGTTCGAGCGACGCGCGGTCGCCGAGTACCTTCGGTATATGCGCCACGACGACGCAGTTCAAGTCGACGCCTTTTTCTTCCGCCATCAGCTGCATGCGTTCCGTCGCCGCCCGCACGAGACCGGCAAAATCGAGTGTCTCGACTTTGAGATAAAGCCCTCTGCTGTCGAGTGACGAGAGCAACAGCAGGTCTTCAATCAACTGCTCCATACGGATTGAGTCATCGTAAAGACGGGTCACATCTTTTTTCAGTGCGTCTTTGTCTTTTTCGTCAATGCCCCAGTCGAGCAGCGATTCGCTGTACGTCTTAATCGTCGTTAGTGGCGTCTTCAATTCGTGCGACACGTTCGCGACGAATTCTTTGCGTCTCGTCTCTTCTCTCTCTTCGGCTGAAATGTCGCGGATCATCACGATATGACCGGACAAGCGCGCCTGATCGAGCGCACGCCTCTGGACGGTGACGACCAGGGTGCGGCCGCCGGTCGGAATCGTGCCGACCAGCGTACTCGAGCCTAAAAACATCGACGCTTTCATACCGTTGTCCTCGCCGTAGAGCGAGAAGAAATCGGACAAGGTCTCCGGTATTTCTGGCAAGAGATTGGCCGCCATGCGATTCATCGTCAACAGCCGGTCGTTACTGCCGTAGGCGATAACACCGATATCTAAAGCCGCCAACACGGCACGCACTTCCGTACTTTCACCTGAAACCTGACTGATGACGCCGAGCAGGCGTGAGATGCGCCGTCTGACGCGAAACTGATAAAGCAAAATAAAACCAAGAGCCATGACTGCCGCGGTGAGGACAGCCGTAACCGCGATTATGCTGCCGACCTTGGTCGCTGCGATAACCGCCATAAAATCACTCCTCTAGTTTGCCCGCATCCTTGTTGAAATAGTAGCCGACGCCGCGCTTGGTCAGAATGTAGCGGTAATGCGATTGATCCGGTTCCAGCTTCTCTCTGGTCCGCCGCACCGTGACATCGACGGTGCGCACATCGCCGAAATATTCATAATCCCAGACTTTGTCGAGCAGTACCTCGCGGGTAAACACCTGGCCGGCATATTGGGCGAGAAAGCGCACGAGTTCAAATTCGCGCAGGGTCAGTTCAATAATGCGGTCCTTGAAACGCACCTGATACGCTTCCTGATCGATGACCAGATCGCCGAAGACGAGATCCTTGCCGGCTCCCTGATAATCGGCTTCGGAGAGGCTGACGCGCCTCAACTGCGCCTTCACTCTAGCCAATACCTCACGTACCGAAAACGGCTTGGTAATGTAGTCATCGGCCCCGAGCTCGAGACCCAGCACTTTGTCGATCTCTTCACTTTTCGCAGTCAACATGACGATCGGCACGGACGATTCCTGCCGCACCCGGCGACAGACATCGAAACCGTTCAGACGAGGCAGCATCGTATCGAGCAAGACGAGATCCGGATTGTCGTTCAGCGCCTTGTGCACGGCTTCCTCGCCGTCGTACGCTTCGATCGTCTCATACCCCTCGCGCACCAGATTCTCGCGCAAAATATCCACGATATTATGCTCGTCGTCAACGATTAAAATGCGTGCGCTCATACGGACCTCACAGTTGATGAAATGATGTCTAAGTATATCATAGACGGCTTACACGCTTGATTGGTTCCAACGGCCGCATGTACCGGCTGTATGCGCCCCGCCTCTGTTTTAATGGTAAGATGAGCCGAACAAAAGTGATGCACATCAGTGTCATGATCGACACCGGTGTAAAGGAGGCATAGATGTCGAGCGAGAAGGTTCGTCTCACGGAAATGACATCCGCAGGCGGCTGAGGAGCGAAACTGGGACCGGGTGTCCTGTCTGAACTCCTGTGCGGCCTCGACCGTATAAAAGACGACAAACTGATTGTCGGGTTTGACAGTAGCGACGATGCATCCGTATACGTCGTGAGGCCTGACCTTGCCGTGATCCAGACGATCGACTTCTTCCCGCCGATCGTCGACGACCCGTACGAGTTCGGCCAGATCGCCGCGGCCAACTCGATCAGCGACGTGTATGCCATGGGCGGCGAACCGAAGACGGCGTTGAACCTGCTCTGTGTCGCTGAATCGATGTCGAAAGATGTGATCCGCGCCATTCTGGCAGGCGGTGCCGACAAAGCGATGGAAGCCGGCGTGATCATCGCCGGTGGACACAGCATCGAAGATCCGGAACCGAAGTACGGCATGGCCGTCACCGGCTACGCGCATCCCGATCAGGTCAGAACGAACAGCGGCGCCAAAGAAGGCGACCTGATTATTCTGACCAAGGCACTCGGCAGCGGCATCCTGACGACGGCACTCGGTGCCGATTTGCTCGATAAAGAGACGGAAAAGCTGGTCATCAAAACGATGGCACACCTCAATAAATACGCGGCCGAAGCGATGCAGACGCTCTCGCCTTCCGCCTGTACCGACGTCACCGGTTTCGGTCTGCTCGGTCATCTCGCCGAGATGGCGACCGGCAGCGATCTGAGCGCGACCGTTATAAGCCAGAACGTGCCGCTACTGAACCACGCGATCGCGTTCGCCAAGGACGGCATCATCCCGGGCGGCGCCTACCGAAACAGAGACTTCCTGAAAGACAGCATTGAGATATCCAACGAAGCGAAAAGAGAGATCGTCGACATCTTATTCGATCCGCAGACTTCAGGCGGCCTGTTGATCGCGATCTCTGAAAAAGACGCCGACACCCTGCTCAAACGGCTGGAAGGCGCCGGTGAATCAGGCGTCGTTATCGGACAGTTTAAGCAAAGATCAAGTCACGCCGTCTACGTCAAGTAACGATCGATTCGAGTGCGTTCAGCGCTTCATCGATCTCCTCTGCCGTATTAAAAGAGCCGAAGGAAAATCGCACGGTGCCTTCCGGAAACGTGCCGAGCGACTGATGGGCGAGCGGCGCGCAATGAAGGCCCGATCTCGTCAACACACCTTTTTCGGCGAGTGCCGCCGCAACGAGCGCATTGTCCATCGCCGGTACATCGATCGAGACGACCGCCACCTGGCGGCTGGGATCTGCCGGACCGATGACGCGAACGCCTGGTATAGCCTTCACACCTTCCAAAAAGCGCGAAGTCAGATCCCGCTTAGGCGCAGCCAGATAATCCATGCCGACATCGAGAATATACTCGATCGCCGCTTTCAGACCGACAATACCCGGCAGATTCAAGGTACCGGCCTCGAGCTTGTCCGGCAGCCTTACCGGCATATCGAGCGAGTCGGATCGGCTGCCGGTGCCGCCGTAGATAAACGGCCGGATCGCTTCACCGAAAGACGGCGACATGACGATGCCGCCGATGCCCTGCGGACCGAGAAGTCCCTTATGTCCGGTAAAACAGATGGCGTCGATGCCGTCTTCGAGCGACAAAGGCATGTCACCGGCCGTCTGTGCGCTGTCTACGATCAAGGCGATCGAACGGTCGCGGCACAACGCCGCGATATCGGAAAGAGGCAGGATCGTTCCGCAGACATTCGAGGCCGTCGTGATGATCACGGCGCGTGTATCCGGTCTGATCAGGTCGGCAAACTGAGAAGCGGTGACCGTCCCGTCTTTGGCGGCTTCGACAAGCGAATAGTCGATGCCTCTCGTTTTGGAAAAAGCCAATGGCCTCAGTACGGCGTTATGTTCGAGCGACGAGCAGATCACATGGTCGCCGGGATTGAGCCAGGAGTACACGATCATATTTAAGGCGGCTGTGACGCCGGCCGTAAAGCACACCTGCTTCGGACTTTTCGCACCGAAAAAGGACGCGAGGAGCCGTCTCGTATCGAAGACGACATCGCCGACAGCGAGCGATTCCGCACCGCCGCCGCGCTGCACGTTAAAAGCACCTTCCGCGAGATACCGGTGAACGGCGTCCGCCACACCGGGCGCCTTGGGAAACGAACTGGCCGCCTGATTCAGATTGATCAAGGAACACCTCCGACAAAGTCATCTTCGTATCAACGTTCATCATATCACCGAGTCCATCAGACCATTTTCCCGATCCTTTATAATGACCGGCCTAAATATTAAACAATCAAATATTTGTTGTTAAGTAAATCGCATATACTTGGACATGACTATTTGTATGAGGAGTGTTACTTCATGTCAACAAAAAGAAAAGCCACGTTGATCATCATCATCGCCGGCGCAGTCGCCGGTCTTGCTGCGGTCATCTTGCAACATCTCGGAAACCCCGGCAACATGGGGTTTTGTATCGCCTGTTTCCTACGCGATACGGCCGGCGCCCTGCAACTGCATAAAGCGCCGCCGGTACAGTACCTGAGACCTGAGATTCCCGGATTGATTCTCGGCGCGTTCGCGCTGTCTTTGCTCAGACGCGAATTCAAGCCGCGAGGCGGGTCCGCCCCGATCACCCGATTCGTTATCGGCGCTTTCGTCATGATCGGCGCGCTCGCGTTCCTCGGCTGTCCGTTCAGAATGGTACTGCGTATGGCGGCAGGCGATCTGAATGCCTGGATCGGCCTGATCGGCTTTGTCGGTGGTATCTATCTCGGAACGGTCTTCCTGAAGAAAGGCTTCTCACTGCGCCGTTCGGAAGCGCAGCATCTGAGCGAGGGACTCGTCTTCCCGACGATCGGTGTCTTGCTCATCCTCGGCGCCGCCCTCGGCGCGACCGTGTTGGCCGTATCCGAATCAGGACCGGGCTCGATGCATGCGCCGGTACTCTGGTCGTTCCTGATCGCGCTCGTCGTCGGTGCCCTCGTGCAACACTCGAGACTTTGTCAGGCCGGCGGATTCAGAGACGTCTTTCTTATCAAGGACTTGCATCTGCTCTGGGGCACGATCGCCATGTTCGTCGTCGTCTTGATCGCGAACATCTGGCAGGGCAGTTTCAACCTGTCGCTCACCGGACAACCGATCGCGCACAGCGACCACCTCTGGAATATATTAGGTCTCGGTCTGGTCGGCTTCGGTTCGACCTTGCTCGGCGGCTGTCCGATGCGTCAGATCGTGATGGCCGGCAGCGGCAACAGCGACTCCGCGTTGACCGTACTCGGCATGATCACCGGTGCGGCCTTCTCGCATAACTTCGGCTTGGCCGGAGCCGTAGCGACGGCGGAATCGGCCGGCGGCGTCGGTGCAAACGGACGCTGGGCCGTGATAATCGGATTCGTCGTCCTGCTCGCCATCGCGTTTGCGAACATTCGCCGCCGCAAGGCATAAAAGACATCAAGTATTAAGGAGTGTAGTAAGATGAGCCAAGTAGATACGAGAGGATTGTCCTGCCCCGAACCGGTGATCCTGACTAAGCAGGCACTCGAACAAGGCACGCTACCCGTGAGCGTCCTGGTCAGTGATATGACGCCGTTGGAAAACATCCGCCGCTACGCGGAAAACAACGGGTACAAAGTCGAAGAAAAGGCGATCGCCGACGAGTGGGAGCTGACAATAACAAAATAGCGTGAACTATATTGCGACCTTTCACACCTTTTTCGGCGCGCAGTGTTTTTACCGCCGCCTGCTCGAATTAGGTGACCAACATGCTAAGATGATCCCGGCGCCGAGGGCACTATCCGTGTCCTGCGGCACCGGGATCTTTTTTACCCTGCCGTTCGACGAAGAAAAGATGGCCGACGAAGACACCGAATGCGTCTTTATCGAGCGTGACGACTCGTACGAATGCATTTTCGATAACTCATAATCTTCTCAGTCCCGGCTTTCATGCTAAGCTGTCATCAAGGCCTTATTAAAGGGGGATCATATGGTGGATCAGAATGCGTTACTGAGACAGTTACCGAGCGTCGATGAGCTGATCAAGCACAAGGCGTTTACCGAACTCATTCAGGCTCACGGCCACGATGTCGTCACCGGCTGCATCCGCGATGCGGTAGCCGCGACGAGGCTCGCCGTGATCGAGCATACCGTTTACGAGATAAACAAGGACGCCCTGATCGCCGATATCGATATCCGGGTGATGGAGAAAGTGCAGTTTGGCACGCTTCCGGTTGTCAATGCGACCGGCGTCGTCTTGCATACGAATCTCGGCCGCGCACCGGCACCGCAGGCGGTCGCCACCCATGTGGCGGAGATCATTCGCCGCTACAATACGGTCGAATTTGACCTGACCTCAGGCAGTCGCGGCGATCGCGGTGCGGCCGTCGAACGTTTTCTCGTGGAATTGACCGGTGCGCAGGCGTCGCTCGTCGTCAATAACAATGCTGCGGCCATGCTGCTCGCTTTGCAAACGCTCTGTCAAAACGAAGAGGTTATCGTCTCGCGCGGTGAGCTGGTCGAAATCGGCGGCGCTTTCCGTATTCCGGAAGTGCTCGAGACATCGGGTGCCACGCTGAGAGAAGTCGGCACGACAAATAAGACGCGTCTTTCCGATTACGAGCGCGCAATTAATGAAAACACCGGTGCCTTGCTGAAGGTGCACACGAGCAATTACCGCATCGTCGGATTCTCCGAATCGGTCGAACTCAAAGACCTCGTCTCACTCGGACAAAAACATGATCTTCCGGTCATCTACGACCTCGGTTCCGGAGCTTTCTTCGATCTTGCACCGTACGACATCAAGGACGAACCGGGAGTCCATGACGGACTGGCATCAGGTGCCGACCTGATCTGCTTTTCCGGCGATAAACTCCTCGGCGGACCGCAGGCCGGCATCATCATCGGCAAAAAGACATACGTCGATCGTCTGCGTCGTCACCCGCTGATGCGGGCACTCCGCGTCGACAAGATGACACTGGCGGCGCTCGAAGCGATGCTCCGCATCTATCTCGATGAAGAACAGGCGAAAAAAGATATTCCCGTATACGCCATGCTCGGCCAGTCACTCGCCGAACTGAAGGATCGTGCGACCACGCTCGCAACGAGACTCAAGGATCTTGGTGTCGAGATCGACGTCGTCGAGTCAAAAGCCGTACTCGGTGGCGGCTCGGCGCCGGACCGTGAATTTCCTTCTTATGCGCTCTCGCTCAAAGCGACCGAAGCGCTGAGCTCCGCCCACGCGGCCGAACAATTGCGTCGACTCGAAGTACCGATCATCGGATACATCGAAGACGACGCCTTGAATTTCGATCTGCGCACCGTCTTTGCTGAAGAGGAAGACTATCTGGTCGAAGCGCTCGTCGAAATTGCCGGACCGGAGGAAGACGAAGAAGATGCGTAATGTCATCATCGGCACAGCCGGCCATGTTGATCACGGGAAGACCCATCTGATCCGCGCCTTGACCGGCATCGACACCGATCGCTTGGTCGAAGAGAAAAAACGCGGCATCACGATTGAGCTCGGTTTTGCCTGGCTCGACCTCGGTGACGGCGAGAAAGCCGGCATCGTGGACGTGCCCGGACACGAACGATTCATCAAAAACATGCTGGCCGGAGCCGGCGGCGTCGATCTCGCCTTGCTCATCGTAGCCGCCGATGAAGGTGTGATGCCGCAGACGATCGAGCACCTCGGCATACTCTCCTTACTCGATATCAAAGCCGGTATCGTCGTCCTCACCAAATGCGATATGGTCGACGAGGAATGGCTCGATCTGGTCGAAGAAGACGTCCTCGAACTGATCGAACCGACCTTCTTGAAAGATGCCGACATCATACGCACTTCGGCCGTCAAAGGAGAAGGCATCGCCGAGTTGCGATCGGCAATCCAGGCACTCGTCAGTCAGGCGTCCGAGAAAAAATCGGCCGTTCCCTACCGCCTGCCGATCGATCGCGTCTTCTCACTGGAAGGCTTCGGCACCATCGTCACCGGTACCTTAATCGAGGGGAAACTCGATAAAGACAGCGACGTCATGCTCTATCCGGAAGGGCGTAAAGTCCGCGTCAGAAACATCGAAGTACATGGTCACGAAGAACCGACGGCATTCGCCGGTCAACGTGTGGCGGTCAACCTGGCCGGCGTCTCAACCGAGGAAGTGACGCGCGGCGACATGCTGGCCCCGCCCGACTCGATGGTCACGACCGACCTGATCGACGTCTCTTTGACCGTACTTCCGCAGGCGACGTTCTCGATCAAAAACGGCAGTCGCCTGCACTTTTATCACGGATCGAGAGAGCTCCTCGCCAAGGTCTGGCTGATCGATACGGATGAACTAAAGAGCGGCGAATCGGGCTTTGCCCAGCTCGCCCTCGAAGAAGAGACATCGATTAAAGCGAAAGATCGATTCATCGTCCGATTCTACTCGCCGCTACAGACGATCGGCGGCGGACTCGTACTCGATCCTCTGCCTTTGAAACACAGACGTCAGGACAAAAAGATCAAAGAGACGCTTCTGACACTGGCCGGAGACGATGAGGAAAGCGCACTCTACGCGGCCCTCGATTCACAAAGCCATCTGCTCGAAAAAGAGATGAGACTGAAGCTTCGAAGCGGCCTCGATGACCGTACGTATCAGCGGACGCTGCGGCGCCTGCTCGCCGACAAACGGGCCGTATCACTTGGTGAGACGCGCTATGTCAGCGCCGATTATCTGAACAAGATGGAAGAAAAAACGATCGCCATTTTGCAGGCGTTCCATCAGGCTCAACCGCTGACGGCCGGTATGCGCCGCGAAGCATTACGCACGACGCTTCTGCCGCGCACCGAGATCGCGCTAACCGATAAGCTCTTAAACGTCTTTATCCAGCGCGGCTCCCTGGTCGACCGGGACGGCCTGATCGCCGATGCGACGTTTGAAGTCGCACTCGGTCAATCGGAAAAGGAGCTGATCGAGGAGATCGAAAACATCTATCTCGAAGAAGCCTACGCACCGCCGGCAACGAGCGAGATCAACGAGAAATATAAAAAAGCGCGAATCGCAGAGATCCTCTCCAACTTAACGCGCGACGGCACATTGGTCAGACTCGACAGAGAGATATTGATCCATAAGACGCATTTAGCAGCGGCCGCAGAAAAAGTCAACGCCGCGATAAAAGATGGCGGTCAATTGACCTTGGCCGAGTTTAGAGACGATATCGGTACGTCGAGAAAATTCGCCGTAGCGATCCTCGAGCATTTTGACCGCACCAGAGTCACCCGTCTGGTCGACGGTGTTCGTGTCTCTTTCTCGCGCTGACCTCGGTTTTAATCATCTTCTTTATCCGGCGTCTTATATCCTTTCGCCTTCGCTTCGGAAATACCGATCGCAATCGCCTGATCGCGATCGGTGACTTTTTCGCCTGAACTCGATTTCAGCGTCCCTTCCTTAAAGGCTTTCATGACTTCGCCGATCGTCTCGGACGCTTTGTCGGAATATTTCTTGACCGATGCCTTCTTCTTTTTTCCTCCACTACCTTTTTTATTCTCGCGTTTTTTCTCAGCCATCTGCTTGTCTCACTTTCTTTCGCCGGTGCCTATTCAGCACCGGGTCCACGCTGACGCTGATCGCGTTCACGATCATCGACCGGTCCTTTCGGCCCGTGCCTAGTCTCAGCGTCAATACCGGAGAAAAGCGCCTCAAAGCGCGCCCACTCTTCTTGCCAGTCGGCTTCACCGAAATGCTTCCGAACGAGCGCTTCCAACGCCTCCCGCGATTCATCGATCAGGTCGATCTCGCTCTCCGTGAGCCAGTCCCATTCCTTTTTCAGCCAGTCTTTGGCTTCCGCTTTAAGAAAGTTTCGTTCGCCGCGCAACGTGTTGTCGCGCTCTTTTTCTTTGGTCATCTGATGCCCCCTTCCCTATCTCCGGCCTTCACGGACCGAGATGAGAGGTGTTACCTCTCATTTTAGAGGGGGCGGACGATCGTGAACGCGTTGTCACCGGATACTCACGATTCGCCTTGCGAGCAGCCTAAACCGCCTATAGCCAAAGAGACCGCTGAGACACCACGAGACGCATAACGAAGAGGGAGAAGGCGTCTTTCAAACGTAATAAAGCCGTTCACATTCGCCGGTTCGATCGTTACCTCGTTTTCCAGCGCAAACGATTAGTTATAGACGGCCGGAATGGTCTATACTGAGGTAGCAGACAATCATTTAAAAACCTCAGGAGGATAGGATGAACGCCAAACTCGAACGTTATGTGAATGACGGATTTATGACTGAAGCACAAGCTAACTACATTGAAGAAGCGATTAAGAACGGGGAAACCCTGATCGCCTCCGGCCACGTTTCTGCCAATGTGAGAAACCTGATGGCAGCCACGATGTCGATCGCCATGGAACAACATAAAACGACGAAGGTCGCCGGCGTCGACGACGTCCAGGGTGATGCGCTGTATTTCGTCGTTCCGAAGCTCAATGAAGACACGTATCAGGATGTGCTGCAGGCCGTATTGAACAAGAAAGGCGCCGCACTCGTGACCATGAAGATTCCGGAGCACCCCTACTCGGTGATTAAGATGCTGAAAGACGCCTATAAGGCCGAACTGGATGAAAACAAAGTGATCAATCTGATGGAGTGCAACAAGATCGACAACGTACCGAAACTGATGAAATTTTCGCGTATGAGCTACGGCGAGAACGGCAAAGTCCTGCGTGAAGACAAAGAAGTGCTCGAAGTCTGATCGCCAACATTAAACGAAAAGTAAATGGCGCGACAATGCCGCGCCGTTTTCATTTTTCCGATAGCTAAAATGCTATGATATCCGACAAGGAGGAGCGCGTATGAAAGTGACGGTGATCGGTATCGCGGGCGGCACGTCGTCCGGCAAATCGACCCTGGTCGATCTGTTTAAGCAAAAGTTCGGGGACGGCGTCGCGATCATATCGCAGGATGCCTATTACCGCGGCTTCCATGACATCCCTTTCGAAAAACGCATTCACCTCAATTACGACCACCCCGACGCGTTCGATCTCGAGCTGATGGTCGAAGCCGTCGCCTCGCTTAAGGCCGGTAAAGCGGCCAGTGTTCCGGTCTACAACTTTGTCGATTTTTGCCGTGAAGAAGAGACGCTGATCGTTCCACCGAGACCGATCGTTTTATGCGAGGGACTTCTCGTCTTGTGGTTCAAACCGCTGCGCGAATTGTTTGACCTAAAGCTTTTTGTCGACGAGGACTCCGATCTCAGACTTATCCGCAGGATCAGGCGCGACCTTAAAGAAAGAGGCCGCTCGCTCGACAGTGTCTTGTCGCAGTATGAAGCGACCGTCAAACCGATGCACGAGCAGTTCATTTTACCGTCCAAACGATACGCCGATATCATCCTGCCGGAGGGCGTCAGCAACGAAGCCGGCACCAGCATCTTGCTCAATCATCTGCATCGTCTGATCGACGCAAAGTAATAAGATAATTTTGGGAATAACGAAAGCGCCCCGGTGCCCCGGGGCGCTTTGTCGTTTTAACGTATTATCGGTTAACGGAATCCGGCTTCTTTCAACACGGCTTCCGCGTCGTCCGTCTTCGCTTCGTTGACCCGGATAATCGGGCCGGTGCATCCCATGCCGGACTCGGCATAGATGCCCTTGCTCCAAAGCTTCGACACGGCATCTTCAAGGTCCATGACCTCGATGCCGGCGAGTTCGTACGTGACGACCTCTTTCGGCGGTGCCTTGACTTCCTCAGCCTCGGCCGCCGGCGCGGCTTGTTTCTTTCTCGCCTCGAGAATCTTTTTCAGGCCGGCTGCTTCCGCCGCCTTGTACTCCGCTTCAGCGATCTGGAATACCCCGCCTTTGACGAGTTCGGCTGCGAAGGTGATTGCACCTTCGATAACCGGTGTACCGGAGGCACGCGAGATGATCATGACGAGGCGCTTATGGCCCTGACCGATACCTGGACCGTAGCCGTCTCCCGCCGTCTCGATACTGCCGCCCGATGCCTGTGCCGACATCATCTTGGTCAGCACGTTGCCGGTCAGAGAGTCGGTGACCATGATATCCGGCGTACCTCTCAAGACGTCGTTGCCGCGCATCACGGCGCCGCCGTCGGCACGGCCGGACGTTGCGAAATGGATATCATAACCGTTTTCTTTCAGCTGATTGAGCACGATCTCCGTCTGTCTCGCACCGTCGACGTTCAAAATACCGACCGTCGGCTGTTCGATACCGCTTGCCTTGGCCGTGATGATGCCGGCTACGGCATTTTTGACCATCGCCTCGATGCGGTCGGTGGCCGATGTGCCGGTCGTCGTCGCCAGATACAGTTTCTTTCCGGTCGACGGCGCGATCACGCGGCCGACCGTTGAAACACCGATCGGGAACGGATAGTGCATGGCTACCGCCGCATCGGCTTCGCCGGCGTCGAGCAACTCTTCCATCTTGGCCAGTTGCTCGTCATCCGTCGCGACTTCCACTGTCTCAACACCTTCGATCGACTTGGTGCCGAGATAGATGACGTCGATGCCCTTGGCGGCCGCCTGACGGCAACCGGCGAGGACGTTGTCTTCGCCGTGCTCCGAGCCGTGCCCGGTCACGATAATCTTCGGTTTTCTACCAAATGATCCGGTCTCAAGGCCGGTCGCCATCTCTTCGAACAACCTGGCGATTGAAACCTTGATGTCCTTATTGCTCATCTTCTTCCTCACTTAACAGAGACTGGGCGAAACCTCTCAGGGATTCGGCCACAATCTTTCTCAGTTCGTCGCCCGATACGGCGCTCTTCTCCTCAATGCCTTCGTTCGGCAGGAGCATGAACGACACACCGTCAAACAAGTTCGTCAGACGACCGAGGAACAAGCTTCCCTTGCCGACGATCATGACGCGTTTGACGTCACCGTCCAAAAGCGCCTGTCGGCTGTGTCCGATCATCGGGATACCGGACGGAATATGTCCCTGCGTCGGGGCAAATCCCGGAACGCCGCGATTTTCGACGAATTCATTGATGCCTGCGCGTTCCAGATCGCCCTGTTTGACGGCCAGAGCGGCGATCATCTTCAGGTTCGATACCGGGACGTCGCCGGCGCCGGCCGGTTTCGTACAGTCGGGGTTTTGCATTTCAGGCGAATAGATATCGATATCGGTGATCTTCAGACCGGCCCGCTCGAGCGGATCCGAAACGAGCGACGTGATAACGGCCTGCGGCGAGCTGCCCGTGCCGACCGTATGACGTCCGAGATGCTCCAGATCGATATACGGGTTCTTGCCGTCGTCTGCACCGATCCAGACGGCGAAGCCGCCCATCACGTCTTCGACGACCGGCATATCTTTTTTCACATGATCCTTGCCGTTCATGCCGAGTTTCGCGGTCGAGCCGCCTGCTGCGACGATGACGTTTTTATACGCGCCGGCTGCGACGAGCGACGCCGCGATCGAGATCGCGTGCACCGGTGCGGCACAGAAGCCTCTCGTGTCACTGCCCGTGGCATTCGTAAAGCCGGCCAGTTCCGCCGCCGCTTTGGCGAAGTTACCGCCGCCTCTCTGGTTCATGTCGCCGCACGCCTCTTCCGAACAGTCGATCACATAGTCGACTTCGTCCGGATCGAGTCCGGCCGACTTGATCAGATGGAGGAGCGAGAGAATATTCGAGGCTTTGGACGCCAGGTTTTCAAGCAGGACGTGCGAGGTCAGTGCCACGTCCACGTCGTGCGCTTTCTTCACGGCACCGACGAGACGGTCACCGATGTAAAGACCTTCAGCATCATCTTCAAGTAGCTTTTCCAGCGCTTCTTTTTCGATTCCGTCATGAATCCGATCCTTGATCAGGTCGGTCAACACCGGGTTTGCAAAGAACTTCTCTTTGTACTCTTCGACAAATCCTTTTTCCAGACGCACCAGTTCGAATTCGTCGGCTGCCTGGATCATGAAGTAGAACTCTTCCTGCGGCATGATCTCGCCAAAGCTGCCGAAACGATCGGCCTTGTCATACTTCTTGTCGAACCAGGGCTGCTCATGCTCTCTCAGAGCGACCGGATCCAAATTACCGATATACGCCTGATTCGGCAGATAGGACAGGGCATCGTCGTAAGACCGGATATGCTCCGGCAGTTTTTTCAGATAATCCGAGTCGGGATTGACGATGCGCTCCGTCGTTTGCGTCGTGCCGTTTCTCAGCAGCATATCGGGCGCGTGGACAAGCACATAGCTGGTACCTTTGACTACACTTTTCATTTGTTCTACTCCTGTAATATTCATCACCCATGCGGGGTGTTATTTGCTAAGTTAAGAAAACGCCCCCGCGCTCCCATTTATCCGGGGTCTGGCGGGGGCGCTTGTTGATTAGTATTTCGTGAACTGGCTTCGGATGCTCTCCATTTGCTCGACGATTTCGTCCAAGTCAATGACCATTTCCATCATGCTAACCTGATCCTCGTAGATCGCTTCGTCAAATTCCGCTTTCATTTCGTCTTCACAGACGTGATACACCTTGAGTCCCAACGAGACTCCAGTCAACGGACCTGCGTAGGTTGGGTCACCTGCGGTGACCGTTTCCGCGGCAAGGGCAGAAGCGCCTGCTTCACCGGCCCCGATAATAACCACTAGGTTTTCAGGACCGACTTGCTCGGCAAACTCCTTGACCCGCCTCTGGTTTTCCAGATCCATTGCGCCGGCGGCGGTTCAGACGAAGCACTCCGTCGAGGAGAAGACAACGTCCGCGCCAGCGGACTTTGCACATTCGGAGATGGCTGGGCCAGGTATGCCGTCACGATCGCCGATGGCGATGACTTTTTTACCTTCCAGTATGCTCATCAATGCTTCCTCCTTTCAGAAATACTTCCTTTTTTATTATATCAGATCCCGCCGCCCCGAAAGGCGGCGGGAATCCAATCATAGGGAATTACGGCCGGTTTGACCGTAGCGGACGCTATTCAAAGATCGTCTGATCGTCGACCTTCGTCTGAAGCGCCTTCAGAGCCTTGTCGACCAGGCGTCGACGCAGGGCTTTTTCTTCGTCATTCGGGAGATTGGGATTGCCGAGGGGGTGCGGGATCGCCACTGTCGGGACAATACGGTTGGCACCGACCGTCATTGAGATCGGGGTGACCGTACACATATGCACGACCGGGATTCCGGCTCTTTCAATTTCTTTCACCATCGTTGCACCGCAACGCGTACACGTCCCTCAGGTCGAGGTGAGGATAACCGCGCCGACTTTCTCTGCGAGCAGTCTCTTGGCGATTTCCTCAGCGAAGCCCTTGGCGGAGGCAACGGCGGTACCGTTACCTACGGTGGTGTAGAACTTGTCATGTAACTTTCCAATCTTTCCGGCTTTTTCGTACTCACGCAGCACATCGACCGGCAGCACGCGGTCAGCGTCGGCATTGGCATAGACAGGGTCATAGCCGCCGTGCGCCGTCTCGTGCGTCTCCGCCGTAAGATCGTCGAAGCCGTCGAGGCTGTATTCACCGAACTTGGACGCGGACGAACTCTCGATATGATCCGGGTTGCCCTTCGGGACAATACCACCGGACGTCACGAGCGCGATCGTGATCTGAGACAGATCGGCGACCGGCGGGTTCGGTTCGACACGGTCGAAGTCCGGCATCGGATATTCGGTCGTGTACGGTTTACCGGCAAGCTTCGCCTCGAGCATCTCGACGGCGCGCGCACTGCCTCTCTTCTCTTCGAAGAAGTTCTTTCTGACGTTGTTCGGCAGATAGCCTTCCTCTTTCGAAGCACCGATCGGTTCGTCTTTCGCGAGTTTCAGCGCAAGTTTCGCCATCAACGGAGCTGCGGCGCGAACGCCTGCGGCCGAGTTGGTGGTCGAGATGATGTAGACATCATCCTTGTACATCTCGGCGCCCGGATTCTCGACATACATGCCGGTCACGGCCGGGATGCCGAGCTCACGCTTCACCGCTGAGGTAATCGTGCCGGCGGCGACGCCGTAACGACCGGCGTTGAATGCCGGACCAGCGATAAAGATGTCGGGGTTTTCCGATTTGATCAGTTCAAGTACTTCCGCTTCCGCTTTACCCATGTTCTCGCCGAAGTAGCTGTCGCCGCAGATAACGGTTGCGACGATTTCCGCCTCGTCACCGAGTGCGGCCTGGATCGCTATACCGGGGCCTACGACGCCTTCACGTTTCTCCGGGGGGACGTGAGCCATATCTTCTCCGCCGATCTGAGCGAAGAACTGGTTAATGTAGTGAACCACTCGAAATTTTTTCATGTGTCACTCCTTCCTAACGCGCGCTGAGCTTGTTAAAGCCCATCTCATTCGTCGAGCCGGTGATGATCTGAAGCTCCGCTTCGATCGAACCGTCTTCTCTCAAGCTGCCGTCATGGCCACCCGCGATCTTATCGACGAAATCTGTCGTACCGATGATTCTCTCCATCGGCGGCAGAATCACTACTTCGTTGGCATTACCACCCGTGATCACCGCATCAGCAAGCGGATCGGCGTCGGCGAGCGACTGGCTCTTGCCGTCCTGACCGGCGTATTCGTCGGTAATGATGACGGTCTTGATGCCTTTTTCCTCGATCTTCTTGCAGTTCATGATGAGGTCTGTATCGGGGTTGCCGAAGCCTTCCTGCGAGATGATGACGCCGTCCAGCGACAGGTATTCGGCCAGTTTAGCCGACCAGTCGGAAGAACGCATCTTATCTGCGAGGTAGACGTTTTCGTTCGTGATAATCACGCCCACGAAGTTCAGTGTTTTACCGTGCGCTTTGAACAGATCCTCGATCACGGGATTGTTCTGGTGATGATACGTCGTGTTCTTGTCACAGGCCGACACGCAGTTGCCGGAGACGATCGCGCCATCCATAATCTCGGTCGGCGAAATCATCGTCGTCAGCGTCTGCTTGGCGTCGACACCGTACACATACGTGTCATGCAAAAGTCCCTGCGTCTGGAGCATCAGGACGTAGCCGACGCGCGGCAGATCCGGATAGTTTTCAAAACTCTCGCGGAGGTTTGCCCGCTCGTAGACCACCGTCTCGTCCGGGGTCAGATCTCTTGCCAGTTCACCAATATAGGTGGCAACCTTCAGGCCCGCCACCCGCGCTGCGCGTTCATAGTCATGCGGTTTCCAGCCGTCTTCCGGCTCAACCACGAGTACCAGGTTATTCAGTTCCGAAAACGGCGTATACTCCGCGCCCGGGCCTGTCATGTCGATGATTCCTTCCTGGAATCCGACGATGCGGCCGCAGGTCACGACTGCCATTCCGCGCAACACGTTCGTCTTGCCCGTGCCAACCGTGTCAACTTTGGAGATCACGCCGGGGAACATGCCGCCCGGTCCTTCCACTTTGACACGCGGCTGGATCACGTCTTTGACGGGCGTGATGCGCACCGACTCTCCGGGAACCGCGATCTCAAGATGCGCGTCCCGAATGAGGTCGTCTTCCAGAACCTGGGCGATAACCTCCTCTTGATTGACATAGAGGACACCGTCTTTGATTTCCGATTTATCGGCAAAGCGGATTTCCTTGATGTCAATGTTTCCCAATTCCAATCTCACCGTATCACTTCCTTTACAGTTTTTAGCGCCTAGGCGCCGTTTCTATCAACACCGACCACCCTCGTCCGGTCGGCCATTGCCGTTGGTATCGCGCTCTCTATTATGCTCAGATCGACGTGCCGGAAATCTTCCAGCTTTCGCTCCGACAGACCTTCGTAGCGTACGCGAAATTTCTGCAGTGCCTGAATACACGTCTCGATCAGATCGAGAGAAAACGGATCGACCGTTTCATTCTTACTCTTATCTACCAAGACGGAACGAAAAGGTGTCTCCCCCGGTTTCAAGCTGCCCGAGAGCGGATGTGTGAGCAGGCTGTGTCCTTCATGAACGAGATCGCGGATCGTTTTCATCACGTCGCGATCCGTCCCATCAACAAATAACACGTCGCATTTGTCGGCGTACGCGTCATTGACTTTCTCGTTATTTGTGACAAGCCAAAACTCCATGCACAGTCCTTTTTACCCGAATTCTTCGGTTTATTGCATCTATTTCGCACAACCACAAATGTTTGCGCCTATTCAGTATGCCAGAATATGTGACAAAATCAATGTATACTTTCCACAGTTATCGTCACGATCGGAACCTTAATACCGAGCTTCAGCCATTCGTTTTCGTACCGAGATATGCCTCACGCACACTGGCGTCATTCAAAAGATCGGTTCCACTGCCGGTCAGCGTTATATTACCCGTGACCATCACATAACCGCGATGGGCGATTTTCAAGGCCGCATTGGCGTTTTGCTCGATCAAAAGGACGGTGACGCCCGACTGATTGATCTCCAGAATCTTTTTGAAGATGTCTTTGACGATCAGGGGCGCAAGACCGAGAGACGGTTCATCCATCATCAAGATCTTCGGATGCGCCATCAGGCCGCGGCCGACGGCGAGCATCTGCTGTTCGCCGCCGGAGAGCGTACCGGCCTGCTGCCAGTGACGTTCTTCGAGCCTGGGAAACAGCTTATAGACCCTCTCTATCTCCTGCTCGACGGCGTCCGCATCCTTGTTCAGATACGCGCCGATACGCAGATTCTCGAGCACCGTCAGATTCGGGAAGACGCGCCGCCCTTCCGGTACGAGCGAAATTCCGCGGGCGACGATCTTCTGCGGATCGAGTCCGGAGATCTTCTCGCCGTCGTAGCGGATCTCTCCACCGCTCGCCCGCACGAGACCGGAGATCGACTTCAAGGTCGTACTCTTGCCGGCGCCGTTCGCACCGATCAAGGTGACGATCTCGCCTTCGTCGACGTGAAAATCGATGCCTTTCAGGGCTTCGATGCCGCCGTAATTGACCTTTAACCCGTTGATTTCAAGTAAGCTCATTCGTCCACCCCCAGATACGCCCGGATCACATCGGGATTCGCCTGAATCTCGACCGGCGTCCCTTCCGCGATCTGTCGACCGAAATCGATCACATAGATCCGGTCCGAAATGCCCATGACGAGATTCATATGGTGCTCGATCATGAAGATCGTCAAACCGAACCGATCCTTGATATCCCTGATGAACGCCATCAGGTCGAGCGTCTCCTGCGGGTTCATCCCGGCGGCCGGTTCATCGAGCAACAGCAGTTTCGGTTCGGTCGCCAAGGCTCTCGCGATCTCGAGCCGGCGCTGCATACCGTAAGGCAGACTGCCGCTCACCTCATCCGCCAGATGATCGAGTCCGACGATGGATAAAAGTTCCATCGATTTCTCATGCATGTCCTTTTCTTCTTTGCGGTTCAGACCGAACGTCGCTCTCAGCACACCGGCTTTCAAGTTCGTGTGATGCGCGATCAGGACGTTTTCAAAGACGCTCAGTGACTTGAACAAGCGGATGTTCTGAAAAGTGCGGGCGACCCCGAGCTTCGTGATCTTATCGGGCGTCAGCACGACATCATCTTTGTACTGACCGGCATCGTCTCCTTTATATAGGGCTTTCATCTTGCCGCGCGGTCGGTTTTCCGCGATGATCCGATCGAACAGGCGCACCCGCCCGTTGGTCGGCGTATAGACACCGGTGATGACATTGAAGGCCGTCGTCTTACCGGCCCCGTTCGGACCGATCAGGGCGACGATCTCGCCTTCATGCACGACGACATTCAGCTTATCGACCGCGACGACACCGCCGAATTGCATCGTCAGATTCTCCGTGACCAGGACTTTTGCTGTATCCGGTCGTCCGTTCGTCATCTCTTTCCTGGTCATTTCAACGCCTCCTCATCTCCCGACGGTAGCGACTTCTTGCGCCTCCCGATTCTCGCCGGCCAGCTCAATAGCCGATACCAGGAAAACTCACGATTTCCCATCAGACCTTTGCGGTAGAACAAAACGATCAGCATGAGAAAGATCGAGAACACGACCATACGGAAACCAGTACGCAGAAGCGGTACCTTGAACCCGTTGATGACGAGCGGCTGGTCAAAGAAGCGAAGCCACCATTCTTTGGCGAAGGTGACGAGAAACGCGCCGACGATACTGCCGGTGATACTGCCGATACCGCCGATGACGACGATCAAGAGGATGTCATAGGTCAAGGTGACCTGGAACGCTCTGGCGTCGATCGACCGCATAAACATAGCCAACAATCCGCCCGATATCGCCGTGAAAAACGAGCTGATGATAAAGGCCAGCTGCTTATGCTTGAATAGCCCGATGCCCATCGCTTCGGCCGCGATCTCGTCTTCCCGGATCGCCTTGAAGGCGCGTCCGTAGGAACTTCGGATCAAGAGCACGATGAACGTGATACAGGCGACGGCGACGCCGAATGGAATCAGAAGCGAGCCGCGCCCGCCTCCCGAGTCAAACCCGGGGATCGCTTTCAAACCGTAGGAGCCGTTCGTAATCCGGTCGAGCTGCGGCGCCGCGATGATCGCACGCACGATCTCGGAGAATCCGAGCGTCGCGATCGCCAGATAATCGGATTTCAGCCGTAAGACGGGAATACCGACCAAGGCTGCGAATATCGCCGCGATCAGGCCGCCGGCCAACAGCGCCAGCGTGATCAGAAGCGGGGTCGGCAGCACAGAGAGCGACTCTTTAAAAGAGCGCAGCCCATCGGCCATGCCGCTCACGTAAAACACATTGTCGACGCTCGATACCGGCATTGCAATCAGGCCGGTGACATAGGCACCGATCGCCATGAAGCCGGCCTGACCGAGTGAAAACAGTCCGGTGAAACCGGTCAAAAGGTTCATCGAGACGGCGGCAATCGATAAGATCACACTCTTTTGCAAGATGGAGATCAGCATGCCTTGCTCGGTTCTCTGTCCTTCGAGCCAGAAGAGCAGGAAGAACACGCCGACGGCAGCGATCAGGCTCAAAGTCAAACGTACCGATGCGGGAAAATTCTTTTTCATCGACACCACCTACACCTTCTCCGTGATCGCCTCACCGAGCAGACCGGTCGGTCTGAAGATGAGGATGACGATCAACAGTAAAAACGTAAACGCGTCGCTGAAGGTCGAATAGCCGAGCGCGACCAGGAACGTTTCTGAAATACCGATGAAGAAACCGCCGATGACGGCGCCCGGGATACTTCCGATACCGCCCAGGACTGCCGCGACGAAACACTTCAGGCCCGGCAGGATGCCGGAGAAAGGCGTCACCGACATGCGATCGGTAAAGTAGAGGATCGAGCCTATGGCTGCGAGTGCCGAACCGATGATAAAGGTGAAGCTGATCACCCGGTTGATCTTGATGCCCATCAGCTTCGACGTGTCGTAGTCTTTCGAGACCGCCCGCATCGCCATACCGATCTTCGTATTGTTGATCAGGAACATCAGTAAGAGGACGAGGACAATCGTCAGGACAGGGGTCAAAATAGTGACGAGCGACGCCGATACACCGCCGATCTGGAAACTCTGTTTCAGCGGCGTGATCACCGGATACGCCCGGGGCAGAGCCGAGAACAGATAGATCGCGAGGTTTTGCAACAGATAAGACATACCGATCGCCGAGATCATGATCGACATCCGGGGCGACATGCGAAGCGGCTTATAAGCAACCGATTCGACCGCTAACCCGAGCGCTACGGTGACGACGATAACGACCGGTATAGCGATAAACCAGGGCATACTCGACATCGCGAAAATCATAAAGTAGCCGGCCATCATGAAGATATCGGCGTGAGCAAAGTTGATCAACAGCAAGATACCGTACACCATCGTGTAACCGATCGCGATCAGGGCGTAAGCGCCGCCGAGCGATATGCCGGTCAATACATGCTGGATAAAGGTCGTAAACGTCATGCGTACTCCTCCCTAACATCTCAAAGATCTTAGGTAAAGGGGCAGACAAGCCATGCGCCTGCCTGCCCCCTGGCTAAACGTACTTTACAGTCGTTAATCGCCGACTTTGACCGTCTTCAGGAATTTGAAGGCGCCGTCTTCCACGACTTTGATGTAAGCCATGTCTTTCTTGGCATCGCCGTTCTCATCGAACGAAATCGCGCCGGTCACGCCGTCAGCGTAATCGAGCGTGACGAGCGCATCGCGAATGGCGACCGGGTCGGTCGAGTTGGCTTTCTTGATCGCTTCGACCGCAACGCAGTAGGCGTCATAGCCGAGTGCCGAGACAGCTGCGACACCGTCGCCGCCGTTTTTACTCAGGTATTCCGGATTGCCGTTCAGGAATTCTTTGAATCCGACAACGAAATCTTTGGCTGCCGTATTCGAGACGTCATTTTCATCGAAGAAGGTCGAGATGGAGACGCCTTCGGCGTGCTCTCTCGCGTTATCGACGATCGACTGGTTTTCCCAGGTGTCGCCGGCCATGATCTTGGCTTCGATGCCGAGTTCACGCGCCTGCTGGATCAGAAGCGGAGCCGTCGTGATGGAGGACGGAGCGAAGATAACATCGGGTTCTGCCGCTTTGACATTCGTCAGGATCGCTTTGAAGTCGGTCTGGTTTGTCTGGAACTTCTCGTCTGCGACAATCTCGCCGCCGGCATCTTTGAACGCTTTCAAGAAGAAGTTGCCGAGTCCGGAGCTGTAGTCGTCGCCGAGCTGCGTGATGACAGCCGCTTTTTCGGCACCTTCTTCACGTGCAAAAGCAGCCATGACCGTACCCTGGAACGGATCGAGGAAACAGACGCGGAAATAGAAGTCGTTGTCGCGCGTCACCTGTGGATTCGTCGCCGAAGGTGCGATCGCCGCAACCTTTGCATCTTTAAAGATTTCACCACCGGCAATCGATACGGCTGAACCGTAGGATCCGATGATCACGGATACGTTGCTCGAGATCAGACTCTGAGCCGCGATCGGTGCTTCTGTACGGTCGGACTTATTGTCGACTTCGACGAGCTCGATCTTGTACGTTTCGCCGTTGATCTCAACGGTCGGAATCTTCTCGTTGCCGTAGCGTGTGCCCAGGAGCTCCTGGAAACCGCCGCCGCCGTTTTCACCGGTGGTCGGTTGAAAGACACCGATCTTGATGACTTTGTCGCCGGCCGGCGCCGGTTCGGTCGCTTTATCCTGTGAATCCGGTGGTGCTGTGCTTCCCGCGGGCGTCTCGTCGGGAGAAGCTGTGGTGGTTGTGGTGGCAGGACCGCATGCTCCGAGCAACAGGGCCAGAGCCAGCAGCAATGTCAGAACAAGTGCTTGTTTTTTCATGGTGTGCCCTCCAATTTAAGTAGATTTTACTTATAGGCAAGTTTATCACGAAAACTGTGTAATCATGATGAACTCAAAAAACAATCCACTCTTTATTGTGACGATGAACAATCGGGTAGGAGGCTGTCCGTTAATCGGCCAGCCGTCCTCCCACACCACTGTACGTACCGTTCGGTATACAGCGGTTCCAAACTTTACCCTGCATTCGCATAGCAACCACTGAACGTCAGATAG